>JACPTI010000041.1 GCA_016192845.1 Acidobacteriota bacterium | reverse complement strand
GGGCGTGTGCTCACCATCCGGAAAGCGACGACACCCGAGCCGGTGCACCGCGAGATCTACGCCACGCTTCGCATCTCGGCCGAGGTGATGAAACCGGTCAAGACCTGGCAGACACGAAACCATAGTGACGACAACGATCGCCAAGTGCTTGAAAACAAAGGACCCGACTCAGACAACCGCGGAAGTTGGGCTAGCCCGAGTTTACCAGCGCACGACGACGAGCCCTTTGATGTGCGGGAAGCTGCGGACGTCTCGCGCCGCGACCCGATAGTCGAGCCAGACGGCGGTGGCGGCGATGATGAGATCGGCGTCGCCGACGGTCTTCCCCCTCGACGACAGCTCCGCGACGAGGCGGGCGTGCACACGCGCGACATCGAGGTCGAACGGGATCACGGGGATGGCCGCGAGCAGGCGCTCAACAAAACGCTCCGCCCGGGTCCGCCCGACCGCACCTTTGACCCGATGAACGCCGTGCAACAACTCCGACGCCGAGATGGCAGACATCGCCACCGGCTCGTCCTCCATCTCGCCGTCGAGGCGGGCGGGGTCGATCTGCCCGCGCTGCGCCGCAATCAGCACGCTCGAATCGATCAGCGTCCCCACGGATTGCGCCTGACGCGGGGTCGATTATGCCGGGAAATGGCCGCTTCGACCGCCTCCAGGTACTCCTCGTCGACGCGCGGTGCGCTGCCGATCAGCGCCTTGAAATCGCCAACCGTAAACGGACGCTGCTCGACGGGGCCAATCCGCGCCACAGGTGTACCGCCGCGCTCGATGATGTAGGTGGCCCGCTCCTCACGGACGCGGTCGACGAGCCGACCGAAGTTCTTCGCCGCGTCTGTGGCGGATACGCTACCCGCACGCGGGCGTCCCGCATGGGTCCCGATCTTCATATTTCGTATTCTACGTATGTGCCGGATCTCACGTCAATGGCGGAGTGGCACGTCTTGGCTCTGCGCTCCGTTCGAAGCCGTGGAAGTTGACCCGTGACGGTCGAATTGCCAATCGCATTGCGGCGCGCGCGCTTTCGATTCATGATGGGATCATCGTGGCGCGCGGCCGTCGGCAGTTCCTCAAGTTTCTCGGCGCGGGGTTCACCGGTGCATACGCGAGCGGTCTCGGGCCGCTCGCCGCCGCCGCGCAGACGGGCCGGCCGGCGCCGTTCCAGCCGATCCAGCCGACCACTCGCGACGACCTCGTGCTCCCGTCCGGCTTCCGCTACGACATCGTCGCGCGCTGGAGCGACCCGCTGCCCGGGACGCACAGCCGCCTCGGCTACAACGCCGACTTCACCGCCTTCCTTCCGCTGAAGGACCCGCGTGAAGGCGTGCTGGTCGTCAACCACGAATACGTGAGCCTCCCCGAGCCCGGCGAAATCGGCGTCTACAACCAGACGTTTCCGCTCGTCATGGGGCGCGCGCCGCGCCTCGAGGACGAGATGCGCGACGTCGGCGTCTCCGTGCTGCACCTCAGGCAGAACGACGCGGGCCGCTGGGCGATCATCCCGTCGCCGCTCACGCGCCGCTACGACGCGCTCTCGCCGATGACCGCGTCTGGGCCCGCGCTCCAGACCGCTCGCGGCCTGGCCGGCACCCTGGAGAACTGCTCCGGCTGTCACACACCGTGGCAGACCGTGCTCACCTGCGAGGAGAATTTCCAGGACTGCGTGCCGGAAGCGGTCGACACGTCGGGGCGCGGCAGGGTGGGCGGCCGGTTCGGCCGCGATGGGGCGCACTTCGGCTGGGTGGTCGAAATCGATCCGCTCGACCCCGGATGGACCCCCGTCAAGCACACGATGCTCGGACGCTTCCGCCATGAGAACGTCGCGCTGCGGGCGGATCCGGGCGGGCCCGTTATCGCCTACATGGGCGACGACAGGCTCAACGGCCACGTCCACCGCTTCGTCTCCGACGAGCGCTACGCGCCCGCCGCCGGGAGCCGCGGCTCGCTCCTCGCGCGCGGCCGCCTGTACGCCGCGGTCTTCCACGCGGACGGCACCGGCGAGTGGCGCGAGCTGGCGCCGGAGACGCCATTGCACCCGGCGCCCGAGTCGTCGCATCCACGGGTTTCGCGCGGCGCGAAGACGCTCGGGCAGGTGTACGCCGACCTCGGCGCGATCGTGACCGACGCGTTCCGCGCCTCGAATCTCATCGGCGCCACGCCGACCGGACGTCCCGAAGACATCGAAGTGCATCCGCTCGACAAAAGCGTCTACATCGCGTTCACCGGCAGCGCCACCGCGCGCGGCCACCTCTTCCCGAACATCTACGGCGAGATCTGGCGGATCGTCGAGGAGGGCGACGCGACCGGCACCCGCTTCACGTGGATGCGCTGGAAGGCCGGCGGGCCGAACGAAACGCGCCGCGGAGGGCGTGGACTTGCCTCGCCGGACAACCTCGCCTTCGACCCCGCCGGCAACCTGTGGGTCGTGACCGACATCACCACGGTCCGCCTCAACGCCGACGCGCGCTTCACCGTGTTCGGCAACAACGGGATGTTCTTCGTGCCGACGGCGGGACCCGACGCGGGCGTAGCGCTCCAGTTCGCGTCGGCGCCGTGCGAGGCGGAGCTCGCCGGGCCGTCATGGCCCGACAATCGCGAGACGATGTTCCTGTCGGTGCAGCACCCGGGCGAGGGGTCCGGCATCCGGGGCGCCGGCGTCGCGGCGCCGCGCGGCAGCAACTGGCCGGGCGGGCGCCGCGGCGATCCGCCGCTGCCGGCCGTCGTTGCCATCCGACGACAATGACCGTGCACCGGCGCCCCCTCGCACGTCGGACGCACGTCGCACCGTCGCACCCTCGCACCGTCGCACCCTCGCACCCTCGCACCCTCGCACCCTCGCACCGTCGCACCCTCGCACCGTCGCACCCTCGCACCGTCGCACCCTCGCACCGTCGCACCATCGCACCATCGCACCGTCGCACTGTGATTAACGTCCTGTTCGTCTGCACCGGCAATTCCGCGCGTTCGATCATGGCCGAAGCGATGCTGAACGACCCGGCGCTCGGCGGCGGCCGTTTCCGCGCGTTCAGCGCCGGGAGCCATCCGCGGGGCCAGGTGCATCCGCTGGCGCTCGATCTGCTCCGCGAGCACGGCGTGCCGGTCGAGGGGCTCCGCAGCAAGAGCTGGAACGAGTTCGCCGGGCCCGACGCGCCGCCGCTTGATCTCGTCATCACGGTCTGCGACGATGCGGCGGCCGAGCCCTGCCCGGTCTGGCCGGGGCGCCCGGTCGATGCGCACTGGGGCGTGCCCGATCCGGCGGCGGTCGCCGGCAGCGAGGCCGAGCGGCGGCAGGCGTTCCGCGACGCAATGCGCGTGCTCCGCGCGCGCCTCGAGCGACTCGCGCGGCTGCCGGTGGACACGCTGACCGGGGACGCGCTCCAGCGGCAGGTGCGGGAGATCGCCGCTTCTTGAGATCACACGTCTACGCATTGGCCGGCTACGCCGCCGCCGCCGTGGTGTTCAGCTGGCCGCTTGCAGCCCACATCGGCACCCATTTCACCGGCTCCCCTGCCGGCGACACCGGCGTGTACGTCTGGAACCAGTGGGTGTTCCAACGCGAGCTCGTCGACCGCGGACGGCTGCCGTTCTTCACCGACGCGATCTTCTCGTTGACCGAGCGCGCCAACCTGAGCCTGCACAACTACACCGTGTTTCAGGATCTGCTCGCGCTCCCGCTCATCCGCGCGCTCGGGGTCGTGCCCGCCTTCAACATCGTCTACCTGCTGATGACCGTCCTCACCGCCTACACGACGTTCCTCCTGGCGCGGCGCGTTGTGGGGGCAGACCCCGGGTCGGATCCGGGGTCTGCCCCCGTCATCGAGTCGTGGCTGGCTGGGCTGCTCTTTGCCTGGAGCCCCATCCTGGTAACCCGCGGCAGCGGCCACTTCAGCCTCGTGGCGGCCGCGCCGCTCGCCGCGTTCCTGCTGCTGCTCCTCCGCGCGTCGGAGCGCCAGCGAGTACGCGACGCCGTGGCGCTCGGCGTGGCGCTGGGGTGGGCGGCCAGCACCGACGTGTATTACGCCGTGTACTGCCTCGTGCTCGCCGGGATGTTCCTGGCGACGCGCGTGCTGACGATCCGCCGCCGGGCGGAATCGCCGCTCCGCGCCGCCCGCTGGGCCCTCGACGTGCTCCTGGCGTGCGCCGCCGGCCTCGTGCTCTCGATGACGGTCACCGGCGGCTGGCAGTTCGCCGCGCTCGGCACGGTCGTCAGCATGCGCAGCCTGTATACGCCGGTGCTGCTGCTCACGCTGCTGGCGGCTGCGCGCCTTGCGCTCGCCTACCGTCCCGACCTGGTGCCGGCCGACCGTGCGGCGCTCGCTCGGCTGATCCGGCTGGGCGCCGTCGCGGTGACGGTCACCGCCGCGCTGCTCTCACCGGTGCTGTACGCCGTCGGCGTGCGGATCGCGGACAACCGGTGGGACCAGGACCCGATCTTCTGGCGCAGCAGCCCCAGGGGCGTCGATCTGACTGCGTTCGTGCTGCCGAACCCCAATCACCCGCTCACGCCCGACGCCGTGCGCGCCTGGCTGACGCCGCGCCCCGACGCGTACTTCGAGAACGTCGCCTCGCTCACCTTCGTCGCGCTCGGCGCCATCCTGCTCGCGTGGCGCGCGGGCTTCCGCGTTCCGCGGTTCTGGGCCGGGCTGGCGATCTTCTTCGGCGCGCTCGCGCTCGGCCCCTTCGTGCACGTCGCGGGGCTGAACACCTACGTGCCGGGCCCGTGGGCCTTTCTGCGATACCTCCCGATCGTCGGCCTCGCGCGCACGCCGGCGCGCTTCAGCATCGTCGCCATACTGGCGCTCGCGGTGCTGTTTGCCGCGGCGCTCGCCTGGCTCGGCGGGCGCCGGCCGGAGCGGCGCCGCGCCGTGCTCCTCGTCGCGGCGGCGCTGGTCGTGTTCGAGCTGTGGCCGGCGCCGCGCCCGCTCTACTCGGCGGCGGTCCCGCCGATCTACGCCCGCGTCGCCGCCGCGCCGGCCGAGGTGCGGCTCCTCGAGCTGCCGGTCGGCGTGCGCGACGGCACGTCGAGCATCGGCAACTTCACCGCGCGGTCGCAGTTCTTCCAGACCGCGCACGGCAAGCGGCTCATTGGCGGGTATCTCTCGCGCGTGTCGCGCCGGCGGCTCGCCGACATGCGGAGCGACTCGATGGTCGACGCCCTCATCTGGCTCAGCGAGGATCGGCCGCTCGACCCGTCGCGCCAACGGACGCTCATCGAGGGCGGCGCCGCCTGGGTCCGGCGCGCGCAGCTCGGCTTCGTCGTCATCGACCGGGCCCGGACGCCGGAGGCGCTGCGCGACTTCGCGATCCGTGCGCTCGACCTGCAGCTCATCGACGCGTCTGGCGAGTTCGAGCTGTACCGCCCCGCGCGCTGACGCGCGCGAACACGGCTACTACATCCGCGGCGGGATCATCGTCGTGCCGAAGGGGGGCGTGATCGTGCCCGGGACGGTGTGTGACGTTGCCCATCAGCTGTGGAGCGAGCCTTTCAGGCTCGCCCGCGCGGACCTGACAAGGTCGCGCCACCCCGGGTCCGCCGGGCTGGCTTCGCCGGGTCCCCGCCGCGGAACCCGGCCTACGTACGTCTACTGACTTCCTGAAGACCCCGGCCGCGAGGCGCTGAGCGAGCGCTCGATCGCCGTGCGCAGCTCGTCGAGCGTCTCGGGCGAGCCGGTGAACAGGTGGTCCGGATACCGCGCGTCCGCAATCATCCGCTGGTAGATCGCGTTGCTCTGATAGAGGTTCAGCCCGAGCCCCGCCAGATACTGCAGCCGCAGGTTGCGGTCGGTGTTGATGGCCGCACCGCGCAGCCAGTTCGCCATGTCGAGCCGGCTGCCGGCGTAGGTGCCGAACAGCTCCACGGCCGAATCGATCCCGATCTGGGCGAGCGACCGCCGAATCGGCTCCCCTTCCGGAGACGCGAGGCGCGCCTCGACCGCGTCGACGTCGATCGGGTCGTCGCCGAGCTGCCCGAAGAGCACGAGGTCGTACCCCTGGTTGTTCACCGTGTTGGCGAAGACGGCGCCGTTCGGGAACGACTCGAAGAAGGTGGCAATCTCGCTCTTCACCGCCTCGTCGTTGCTCTCGTACAGCTGCACGAACAGCGTGACCACGCCGCCCGGATTCAGGTGCGCCTTGACGACCTCGAAGAACTCGCGGGTGTAGAGCGTCGCCGCCCCTTTCACCCACGGGTCGAGCGGATCCGAGGTGATCGCATCGAACCGCTCCTCCGTCGTCAGCAGGTAGTGCCGCGCGTCGTCCAGGACGAGGCGTACCTTCTGGTTCCGGACGACGTCGAAGTTGTGCTCGGAGAAGTAGCGCGAGACGACCTCCGGAACGAGCGGCTCGATCTCGGCGATCGTCTCCTCGCGCACGCGCGGATCGATCGAGACCGCGCCCGCGGTGACGCCGGCGCCGCAGCCGATCACGAGCACCCGTGCCGGACTTTTCGGCACGAGCGTCGTGATGTGTCCAAGCATCCGCTGCAGCCGCATGTCCTGCGGCTCGCTGGACGCCTGGATCTTTCCCGCGTTGTGGTAGTTCAGCACGCCCTCCGGCGTGCGCGACACGGCCACGGCCGCCGTGATCCCTTCGCCCACGTACACGATCTCGTTGACGCCGACCCACGTGGCGGCAAAGCGGCCGTACGCGACGAGCAGCCCGGGCAGCGGCGGCACCGCCTGCGCCAGCAGGACGGCGCCCAGGCTGGACGCAACGACGAGCAGCGAGGCGCTGCGCCCGCGCAGCGCGCCCGGCGAAGGCGAGTGCGAGGGTGCGATGGCGCGACGGTGCGACGGTTCAACCACGAGGAGCATGAGGCCGGCCACGGTCGCAATGCCGATGAGCACCTGCTCGGTCGTCTGGCTGCCGACCGTGCCCAGGAGCACCAGGCCGGTCGCGAGCGCACCGACGATGGCGCCGACGGTGTTGGCGGCATAGACGCCGCCGACCAGCCGGCCCGGATCGCGGCCGCGCATTGCCACCGCGCCGAGCGCCAGCGGAAAGCTCGCGCCCCACAGGACCGTCGACGGCAGCATCACCCAGACGGCGCGCATCAGGTCGAGCTGGAAGGTGTAGGTCGGGTCGGTCGAAATCGACGGATTGATCGGCCAGTACGGCAGCGACGCGCCGCTCGCGTACGCCGCCCACGCCATCGTCACCGCGAGCAGCAGTTGGCACCAGGCGAGCGCGACGCGCGGCGCCGGCAGCCGCCGCGCCAGCTCCGCGCCGACACCGCTGCCGAGGCCGAGCCCCACCAGGAAGACGGCGAGAATGAGCGAGAAGGTGTAGGTCGTCGCACCGAACAGGAGCGACAGCACGCGCGTCCAGACCACCTCGGCGCCGAGCGCTGTCAACCCCGACAGCGCGATGGCGACGTAGGCCAGCCGGGCTTCGGCGCCCTTCTCGACGACCTGCGCCGCAGCCGGCGCAGCCGGCACGTACGGCGCGAACCGCGCGATGGCGAGCGCCGCGAGCGCCACTGCGACGTTCGTCGCCACGGCGACGTAGGTCGCCGTCGGCATGTCGTACACGCGCAACAGGTAGAAGCCGGCGAGGACGCTCCCGAGCACGGCCCCGGCGAGATTGCCGCCGTAGAAGTAGCCGAGCCACGACACGCCCGTCGGCGTTGTTTCCACCCAGCGTGCGATGGCCGGGAGCGTCGCGCCCATGAGCATCGTCGGCGGCAGGAGGCAGACGCCCGCGACGATCGCGCGCAGGAAGAGGCTCGCCTGCCCGGTGCCCGCAATCGTCGTGTACACGCCGCCGACGAGCGGCACGATGAAGAGCGCGATGAGCCCGAACGCGCCGATGCCGAGCTCGAGCGCCGCGTACACGCGGAGCGGATGGCGACGCGTGCCGATCACGCGCGGCAGCAGCAGGCTGCCGAGACACATGCCACCCATGAACGTGCCGAGCAGGATGCCGAGCGACACGGCGGACGAGCCGACGGAGAGCTGCAGCAGCTGCAGCCAGACGACTTCGTAGATCAGCGCGGCGCAGCCGGAGCCGATGAAGAGCAACAGGAGTGCGGGAAGCCAGCTCATGTCTGCGCGAAATATATCAGTTGTCGATGGGATAATTCGATCGATGAACGCTCCAGCAGAGGTGCGTCACGAGACCGAACGCCACCGGCCGCTGGTGCTCATCGTCGAGGATCAGCAGGACCTGCGTCTTCTCTATGTCGAGCACCTCACGATGTCGGGCTTCGACGTCATCGAGGCCGCCAACGGCGCCGAGGCGATCGACGCCACCTGGTCGCGGCAGCCCGACGTCGTCCTAATGGATCTCAGTCTGCCGATCGTGGACGGGTGGGAAGCGACCCGCCGGCTGAAGGCCGACGCGCGGACGGCGCACATCCCAATCGTCGCGCTCACCGCGCACGACGGATCCGGCGAACTGCAGCGCGCCACCACCGCCGGCTGCGACTGGTTCGTGCCGAAGCCCTGCCCGCCCGACGCGCTCATCACCGAAGTGCGGCGCGTCCTCCCACCCCACCGCGCAGGCGTGCGCGGTGGGGACCCCGGGCCGTCGCGGCCAACTGCCGCGTAAGCTCGCCGGCCGGCACCTCCCGGCAGCCGCTGGCGTTCTGCCCGCACCACAGCGAGGAGAAATCGCCGCGCCCCCGCTGCTCGGCGGCCGCGCGCAGCGGCGCCACCGCCGCGGCAGCTCGAGGCCGAGGAGATCCGTCAGGCGGGTGCTCACGGGCGCTTTGTCTGGGCGCGCATCCGCTCGTTCACCGCTTCCGAGGCGCCCAGCGGGATGCTGAGCGTCTTCCACTCGGGCCCGCGGAAGCTCTTGGCCAGGTAGACGATCTGGCCGACGTGGTAGCTGATGTGCGCCAGCGCTCGGTGCAGCGCCTCGTGGACGGTGTGCGGCTGCGACCGGATCGTCACGGTGCGGCCGAGGTCCGCGTCCGTGAGACTGCTTAGTGCCTCGCGCAGCGCCCTCCAGCCGCCCTCCCACTTGGCGAGCAGTTCCGTGCGCGTGACCGCCCGCGGCTCGAACTCTTCGTCGCGCTTCCGCCACGGCTTCTCGCCATCGGCCGTCTGGAAGTCGGTGAAGCGCGACCGCAAGTTGCCCGCCACGTGCCAGCAAATGATCGCGATCGAGTTGCCGCCGCCCGGGCCGGTCTGCGACAGCTCCTCGTCCCGGAGCTGCTCGAACGACCGCTCGGCCAGCGTCTTATAGCGGTCGAACTCGGCACGGATGGAGTCGACGACACTCGACATGCGCCTGTTATTGCATTTTTCTCAGCCGCTTGTCGACGATCTCGAACCGGATTGGAAACTGCGCGGCGAGGCGCTCGCTGTGCGTGACGACGATCAGGATGTTCTGCTGGCGGCGGTGGAGATCGAGCAGCAGCGCCGCCACAGAGGCAGCGGTCGCCTGATCGAGGTTGCCGGTCGGCTCGTCGCAGAGGACGAGGCGCGGCTGGCAAACGAGCGCGCGGGCAATCGCGACGCGCTGCTTCTCGCCGCCCGAGAGCGCGGCCGGGCGGTGATCGATGCGGTCCGCCAGCCCCACCTGCTCGATCAGCGCCCGCGCGCGCCGCGTGTCCTCGTCCGGCGCGCCGCGCGCCACCAGCGTCGGCACCAGCACGTTTTCGAGCACCGAGCACTGCGGCAGCAGGCAGTGGTCCTGAAACACGAAGCCGATCTCGGCGTTCCGGAAGTCGGCCACCTGGTCCGGGTCGAGGGCGAACGGGTTGCGGCCGTCGAGCGTCACCGTGCCCGAGGACGGCCGATCGAGCGCGCCGAGGATGCACAGGAGCGACGTTTTCCCGCTCCCGGACGGTCCGGTGATCGCCGCCGCCTCGCCGGGCGCCAGCGCGAACGTGACGTCCGACAGCACCTCGAGCGGGCCGCGCGGCGTGGGGAACTGCTTACTGACCTGGGAGACCTGCAACATGATGCGCCTGCTCTCTTACCCCCTCGCCCCCTTGCCCCCTCGCCTCCTTGCCATCTGCCATTTCGCCATACACCTCGAGGAGGCGGTCGGCGGAGTGCGCGATCGTGTAGCGCGCGCGCACGCCGGCGAACCCGCAGTCCGCCAAGGAGGCGCGGAGGGCCGGGGTGGTGGCCACCTTGTGCAGCCCCTCCGCCAGCGCATCGGGATCATCGGCGTCGACGAGCAGCCCGCCCCCCGTGCGCTCGATCATCTCGATGAAGCTGCCACGCCTCGGCTGCACCACCGGCACGCCGCTCGCCATCGCCTCCAGGACGAACATCCCCTTCGGTTCATCATAGGTGGCCGGCACCGACAGGACGTCGATGCTGCGCAGGAACGCGAGCTTTCCGTCGCGATCGACTTCGCCGCGGTAGACGAACTCGTGGCCCAGGCCGGCCGCCTCCAGCGCGCGCCGTACCTCGTCGAGGTACGGCTGGCTGGCGCGCGCCAGGTAGCCGGCCGCCTCCAGCCGCATCGGTCTCGCGCTCGTACGGCGGCGCAGCCGGATGTACGCCTCGGCCAGCACGCGCAGCCCCTTTTCGGACGCCACGCGCGCGAAATACCCGATGGTGAATCCGGGATCCGGGATCCGGGATCCGGGATCCGGGCGCCGGTAGCCCTCGAGATTGATCCCGAGCGGCACCACCGAGATCTGCGAAGGCGGAATCTCGAGATAGCGCGACATGAAGCGAGCGCAGTAGTCGCTGACGGCGACGAACCGGTCGACGGTCGGTACCTGCCGGCGGAGGAGCGCCAGCGCCCGCTCGCGGTACTGTGGAAGCAGGCTGTCGAGAAACAGCTCTTCCCCCTGCATCGTGCAGCAGACCGGCCGGCCGAACACGTGCTTGAGCGGCGCTGCCAGCGCGATGAGCAGCGAGTTCGGCAGATCGATGACGTCGGGCGGCGGCTCCGCGCGAATCCAGTCGGCGAGCTTGTCGAACTCCTTGCGCAGCACGCCGCGCTCCCCCTGGAGCATCGAGATCGTCAGGTCCCCGAGCAGGCGCGCGTCGGTAGAGATGGCGCGCCGCGCAAACGCGCGGATCACACGCGGCGAGTCCCACAGCCGGTCGAGCAGGCGCGGCGTCGCGCGAAAGAGCGGCACGTGCTGCTGGAGGTAGACGCTGATGCCGCCGAAGAGCACGCGGTCGCGGCTGACGTTCGGCTCGTCGGGGCGCGTCGGCGTATAGACCGGCACGAGCGTCACGTCGTGCCCCCGCCGGAGCAGCTCGCGCGCGAGCGCGTTGTCGCGCGTGCAGCTCCCGCAGTACATCCCCGCCGCGCCCGCCGTGATCTGCAGGATGCGCATCAGGCTATGGGACCGGTGGCGGCACGAGGCGCGGTGCCTCCTCCGCAAACCGGCTCCGCTCGATCAACATCCGGGCTTCAACGAGCGCTCTTGCCTCGCTGCGCGGCTTGCGCCTGACTACGGTTTGCTTCCGGAGGCACCGCACCTCATGCCGCCGCCTGCGAAGCTGCGAGGCGTGGCGTGTCCGGAGCAAAACCGTAGTCAGCGTAAGCGCGAGGCGAGCCTCCCGCGTGGAACCCAGAAGCAGGCGCCGCGACGAGCCGAGCCGGTTTTGCGGAAGACATGCCACGTCTCGCAGCGGAGGGGCCTTCATGACACGCGGACCGCCATCCGCAACGTCCGTCAATCCAGCGGCGCGGTCTGGAACGCCCGCGCGCGGAACAGGAATTCGACGATGTTCCCTTCGTGCGGCTGGAGCCAGTTGAGCTGCGTGGTGGGCACCGGACCGAGGTTCAGACGATCGATGTGCACTGCGTCGACGAGCTGCTGCCGGAATTCCTCGTTGCAGGTGATGGCCGTGCACACCAGCGTTGGACCGATCGCCTCGAGCATCTTCGCCTGCGGGCACTCCACGACCGTGACGAACGGGAACATATATTCCTGCCTGGCGACCGCGGCGTCAGCCGACGCGGCGTGGAGCACGGTCGGCAGCAGATAGTCGGCGCTCCTCTGCTTCACCAGGCGGCTCCCCGGGCGGTACTTCGCCGTCACGTCGGTCACGCCGGGCGCCTGCGCGTCCCGGTCGATCGCCTTCGAGATGGCCTCGGCAGCGCCGGGCACCGTAAAGGCCGCCAGGGCAGCCTCCGGATGATCCGGCGGAAGCGGCCGCACGTCGGCCAGGCGCCGGGCGATGGCATCGGCGATCTCGCGCGTGTGCCGGCTCGCCCAGATCCCCGAACAGTTGATGCAGCTCCGGCCGCTGTTGACGAAGACGCTTTCGACCATCATGTCGAGATAGCGCTCCCAGTGATCCACCTGGTCGTCGCCGAGCAGAATCTTCGAGAACCCTGGGCCGTGCACCCGCACGCGTGGATGGGTCCGGTACCGCTCGACCGTCGCCTGCCCGCCGAAAATGAGGCTGCGGGGGCAGCTGTCGAGCACCGCGGCGCCGACGTCGGCCTCCCCCGGATAGATGGCAATCGCCTCGCGCGGGATGCCCGCCTCGAAGAAGGCCGCCGCCATGCGGTACGGCGTCCACGGCTCCTGCGGCCCCGGCTTCAGCACGAGGCCCATCTGCAGCGGGATGATTGGCAGCCACAGCGTGTGGACGCCGGGTGAGTTCGACGGCAGCACGAGCCCGAGCACCGGGCTCTGTGCCTGATAGCTGATCGGCACCTGCCGCTCCTCGCCGTGCCCGCGCGTCAGCACCTCGAAGTCGAGCCCGCGGGTGAGCGCGGTGAGGATGCTGCGCATCCCGGCCAGCACGAAGGCGTTCTTCTTCATGTTGGCGCGGCACATCCGCTCGGGCAGCCCCGTGCTCGCCGACTGCGCGTGGACGAACTCGTCCGGCGACTGGGTGCCGTCGCCCATCGGCAGCGGGGCGTGCATGTACAGCTCGCCCGCGCCGCCGACGCGGGCAATCAGCTCGTCGATCGGGATGGCGCGGAGCGCCTCGCGCGCGCGCGCCGCCTTCCGCATGTCGCGCTGGATGAGGCCACCGTTGGCGCGGCTCACCCGGGCGATCGGCTCGCCCGTGGCAAAGTGCACCACCTCGTCGACCTCGAGGCTCGTATACGGCTCGCCCCAGCGGATGACTGGAAGGTTGAGCATCGGAGAATTCACGATCGCCCCGACGGAACACCGAGGCACCGAGACACCGAGATCACATTCATGGGCATCAATACACGCCGACGGTGGTCGTTGCGGCAAACGCGCGATACGGCCGCACGCCGCTGACCCCATCCCACGGATACCGTTCGTAGGGCGGCTCGCGCTCGCCTTCGTCGCGCTCGAGCAGTCCCGGCATGAAGAATTCCTTCGTCAATGTCGTCAGCCGGACGCGGCCTGTTTCGCCGTACTCGACGATGCGCTCCGGGTCGTCGAAGTCGACCACCTCGATGACCGCGCGCGGCTGCGGCGCGTAGTAGGTGATCTTGTAGCCGTTGTGCGGCCCCGACGGCGCGCTCGCGGCTAGCCCCATGAGCGTGTTGCCGTAAGTCGGCGTCATGTACGCGCCGTCGAGCAGCTCCTCATGGGCGAACCGGTTCCACTGCGGCGTGAACTCGGTGCCGCCCGAGAAGATCCCGGTAATCCCCGCCTTGCGGATCGTCGTCCCGATCGACTCGAGCCGCAGCGCGAGCGCCTCGAGCAGCTTGGGTGTGGTGAACATGCAGCGGATGTCGTGGTTCGCCGAGAGGATCGTAACCGCCTGGTCGATCACGTGATCCTTGTAGGCCTGGAGGTGCTCGGACCATCCCTTCTGAATCAGCTTGATGACCCAGCGCGGGTCGAGATCGACACAGAAGCAGATGCCGCCGCGGTACTGCGCGAGATGCTCCACTGCCAGCCGCAGCCGGCGCGGGCCCGACGGCCCGAGCATCAGCCAGTTCGATCCCTTGGGGAAGTACTCGTCGGGGAGCGTCGCGCTGAACAGCTCGTAGTCGATCCGGCCGCCCGTCTCGAAAACGTACACCGGCCTGCCCGCGAGCCCGCGCGGCAGCCAGCGCTCGACCGGCCCGCCGCGCAGCCACTCGTCCTCGAACTCGCCGAACCGCCGCAGATCCCCGAACGTCTTGATCTCCCGCCGCGGGTCCCATCCGAACGTCCTGGCGCGCTCGAGCCAGAACGGGCTGCCGCTGGCCGGATCGAAATGCCAGTCGACGACCTCGCGCACCCGCGCGTCGAGCGCGGCGCGCGCCTGCCCGACTTCGTCGGGCGCCGCTGTAAACGATTGCACCTGCATGGTCGTTGAATGGGTAGTATAGTCTTGCGGCGCAGGCGGGTCTCAAGACCCGCTTCTACGCTCCTCCAATCGGTGTCGCGTCCGATCGGTCGTAGAGGCGGAGGTTTCCGCCTCCGCGCGTAGCGCTTCGGCGAGACCACGCCGGAGCGACGGCGAAGGCGGGCAGCTCCGCCTTCCCCCCTTGTCTCCGAGGCACTCATGACGACCGTGCAGACACGCGCCGCGGCGCCGCCGCTCACGCCGATCCAGTGGGTGATCTGCGGCATCGCGGCGCTCGGGTTCGCGTTCGACTCCTACGAGCTGCTGATGCTGCCGCTCATCGTCCGGCCCGGGCTCGCCGACCTGCTGGCGGCGGCGCCCAACAGCGCCGAGGTCAACGCGTGGGTCGGCACGCTGCAGTACGTGCCCGCGGTGGCCGGCGGCGTCTTCGGTCTGCTCGGCGGCTACCTCACGGATCTGTTCGGCCGCCGGCGCGTGCTCGTCTGGAGCATTTTGCTCTACGCCTTCTCCGCTATGGCCGCCGGCTACGCCACCTCCGTCGGGTGGCTCCTCTTCTGGCGCTGCTGCACGTTCGTCGGCGTCTGCGTGGAGTTCGTCGCCGCGGTCGCCTGGCTCTCGGAGCTCTTCCCCGATCCCAAACAGCGCGAGCACGTCGTCGGCTACACGCAGGCGTTCGGCTCGGTTGGCGGCCTGATGGTGACCGGCGCCTACTACCTGATCGTCACCAATGCCGAGTCGCTGCCGCTCGTCCGCGGCGGCCACGAGGCGTGGCGCTACACGCTCATCTCGGGCGTCATCCCTTCGATTCCGCTGATTCTCATCCGGCCGTTCCTGCCCGAATCGCCGATCTGGCGCGAGAAGAAGCGTGCGGGCACGCTGCGCCGGCCCAGTTTCGCCGCGCTCTTCACGCCCGCGTTCCGCCGGACGACGGTCGTCACCACCATCATGATGGCATGCGGCTATGCCGCGGCGTTCGGCGCCATCCAGCAGATGCCGCGCATCGTGCCCGGGCTCGCCGAGGTGCAGCAGATGCCGCGCGTGGCGCAGGAGCAGACGATCAGCGGCGTGCAGTCGTTCCAGGAGTTCGGCGGGCTGGCCGGGCGCATCCTGCTCGCCTATCTGGCCGCGATCATCATCAGCCGGCGCCGGCTGCTCTGGACGTTCCAGATCCCGGGGCTGATGCTTGTACCGTTCGTCTACTTCCTGACCCCGACCGTGGGGCTGACGCTCGCGCAGTGGGGCATCTTCCTGGTGGGCATGGCGACGATCGCGCAGTTCAGCTTCTGGGGCAACTACCTGCCGCGCGTCTACCCGACGCACCTGCGCGGCACGGGTGAGAGCTTCGCGGCCAACGTCGGCGGCCGGATGCTCGGGACGATGGCGGCGCTCGTCACGGTCAATCTCGTGGCCGCGATGCCGGGCGCGTCGCTCCCCGAGCGGCTCGCGTATGCGTCGGCGGTCGTCGGGACGACGGCGTACGTCATCGGCGTCGTCGCGAGCCGGTGGCTGCCGGAACCGAAACAGGCGGAGTTGCCGGACTAGAGGATGACGCCAACGCTCGTCGCCTCGCTCGCGCTCGCCGCCGTGAGCACGCTGGGCGACTTCGTCTGGGCCACGTGGCTGCCGCAGCACATGGTCGTCTACGGCCTGACGCACGGGCTGCTGCTCTTCTGCGCGGTCGGTTTCGTGTTTGGGTTGCTGGCCGGGCGCCCCGGCGCGGGGGCCGCAGCGGGCGCCGCGATCGGCACCGCCGCTGCGGGTGCGTACTACCTGCTCGCCCCGCTCCTCGGCGACGCCGCGATGTTCGTCGTGTGGTGTACCGTCTGGCTCGCGCTGGCGGCGCTCTACGCGCGGCTCAGCGGCAGCGCGGCCCCCTCGCGCGTCGTGCTCGCCCGCGGCGCCATGGCCGCGGCCGCGTCAGGTCTCGCCTTCTATCTCATCTCCGACATCTGGATGCCGTTCGATCCGCAGGGGTGGGACTACGCCGTGCACTTCGCCGCGTGGACGTTCGCGTACTTTCCCGGATTCGCGGCGCTGTTGCTGGGCCGAAACGTCTGAACGCGACGTTCGGGCTGAGGAACGCTGTTCGGTGGCGTGGGAGGTCTGTCAGTTCGTGAGCAGATCGGCAACCGCGTCGAACACCTGCGTCGGTGAGAGGGGCTTCTCCAGAAACCGAATGGGGCCGTCCAGCGTCTTCATCGCTTCGATGACCCCGGTTGCATAGCCGGACACCAGCGGGATGGGCCTGTTGTTCCCGGCACTGCGGATGTGGCGCGCCAGCTCGACGCCTCCCATCCTGGGCATGATGGCATCGGTGATGAGGAGATCCGCGGCGTGGCTGGCAAGCACCTCCAACGCGTCGGCGCCGTTGCTCGCTTCCAGTACGCTGAGTCCCCTGGCGGCCAGCGCGCGCCGGACGATCGAGAGGACAGAGGCGTCGTCCTCGACCACCACGGCCACTCCCTTCAGCGACGGGCACGGCGCATGCCCATACCGCAACGACGGAGTCGGAGCAAGCTGAAAGTGGGCCGGCCCTTCCAGCAAGCTCATTCCCTTCGATCAGGAAACGGGTTGAGCAGTTACGGGATGGCCGGAAGTCATCGCGTTTCGCTATATTTGGGCGCGCGTGAGCGCACCATGAGCAAGAGACGACGGGTCCTGCGGCGCGGCCCACTCAAGGGCAAGACAATCGAGATGGCCGCCACGGCTGGAATCGAGATGTATGCCGAGATCGCCGAGGATTTCATGGCCCATGTCTTCGGCTTCGAGCCTGGCGAGTACCTGATCACGGACGAATCAAGCCTTCACGATTTCGTCGGCGTTGACGACCTGGAGCTTGCCGAAATCCACCGTAAGATTCGCGAGGCCTATGCGGTTGATGTCTCGGATCTCGAATCGGGAACTCTCGTATAGATTTTCGAGAGATTGCGCCAGCAACGGGCCGAACCCAGAACGCCGCCGGTGGTACACTGATTGAGCATGTCGGCCGAGGACTTGCGGCGTGCGGGTGGAAGCGCCTGACGCCCCCGCACCGAGCCCTCACTGCTCCGCGCTTTGCCGTCGATGGACGCGCGAAAACGTCAGCAGAATGAACGAAAATTCCCAACTTGGCGCGAACTGCCCCAAGGCGGCAGGGTGTACTCGTACGACGTGAGGGGGCGTTCGGGCTGGCGGGCACGATACGTGAAGGAAGTCGACGCTGAGGAATCGACCGTCAAGTTCTACCAGGAAGTGTACGACGGCGACGGCAAGCTCCGCGAAGTTCATCACAAGTATCCGGTCGATCTCGGTCATCAGCAGGTCACAGGTAACGAGCCATGATCACACGCAACACGCTGGCATCTCAGCTCCGAGATTACCTGCAGCATCGCATCACGCTGGCGGCATTGGTGAATTGGGCCGAGCACGCCATGATGGAAGAAGAATTCGACGAACGCGATCTCGATACGATCCGCGACATCACGAGTCGACTCGGACTCGCCGACGTGCGCGAGTTCGGTCTCACCTGGGAAGACTGCGAGGGTTACCTGTCGCGGCTCGGATACCGGACAAAGGTCGACGTCGTTCAGACGAGCTAACCGAAGGTGCCGCCACGTCTGGAGGCCGCACATCCGTCGATCTGGAGGGAGGACGGGAGACGGGTATTCATCAAGGGTTCCTCGAACCTCATTCCGCAGAACTCGACGTTCCTCGTGATTTCACGCTCGGCCGCGAGCAGCCGCCGGCGGCGCGCGGCCTCTTCCTGCACCGTGGCGAGCAACGCTTTCAGGCGCCCGAAGTCGAACGGCTTGGTCAGGTAATCGATGGCGCCGAGCTTTGCGGCCTCGATGGCGCTGTCGATCGTCGCCTGGCCGCTCATCAGCATCGTCTGACAGTCCGGATGCGCGCTGCGAATGGCACGAAGCACTTCGAGGCCGTCCACGTCGGGCATTCGCAGGTCGATCACGGCGACATGGACACGTTCGTTTGCCACGCGTTCGAGCGCCGCACGGCCGCCGGCGCACGACGTGACGTCGAAGCCGGCGTTCTCCGCGAAGCGCCGAATGATTTGAAGGACGTGGGGGTCATCATCGACGACGAGCAGCTTCGGTCGATGCGCCCTCGGTGCGCCCCCGCTCGTCATGCGATCGGTCTCCAAAGCCATCTATCGGCTCGGGACGAGGAATCGATGAGAGCCGGAACGCCGAAGGCCCGAAGGGGCCCACGCCCGGCGGCACCCTCGCACGTCATCGTCGCGGCAAGAGTTCCTCGGCCGCCGCGGCGCGCAGCGCCTCGGTGCGCCCGGCAAACAGCTCCAGCGCGCGGACATCCTGCGCGAGCCGCTCGATGATGTGGCCGCGCTCGAAGCTGTCGACCCCGACGACCTGCGTCGCACGCTCCACCGCGCGCTGTGCCGCGCTCGTCGTCATCAGCTTGGCGAGCGACGCGTCGGCGAGCCGTGG
Organism: Acidobacteriota bacterium; assembly: GCA_016192845.1. GTDB lineage: Bacteria > Acidobacteriota > Vicinamibacteria > Vicinamibacterales > UBA2999 > MELF01. The sequence continues at coordinate 16,372 of JACPTI010000041.1, read as the reverse complement.
TGGCGCCGCATCCGTCGCCCCGGCCGCCTTCCACGTCATCAGCATCGCGGCATCGAGCTCGGTGGCGGCGTCGGCGAGGAGCCCCTGCACCGTCTGCTCTCCCGCCGCCGCCGTGCGCGCGGCCCGTGCCGCGGCGAGCGCCTCGCGCAGGGCGCGGCGGCCGATGCCGAGGCCGGCGGCCGCCATCAGGATGCGCACGCGCGTCATGACCGGCAGCGTGGCGCCAATCGGCTCGCACGCCGCGCCGTTGAAGCGGACGTGCCCGCACACGAGACCGGCAAGCCCCGCCGTGGCGACCGACTGGATCGTCACGCCCGGCGCGTCGAGCGCCACGACGTACGCCACGCGCTCCGCGCCGCTTCGCGGCCCAACGACAGCGAGGCCGCGATCGGTGATGGGCGCCACCCATGGCGCGCGGCCGAAGAGGCGGCCGCCCTGTTCCATCGGAACTTCGTCGGAGGAAAGACCGACGGCGGCTACCGTCTCGCCGCGAAAGAGGGCGGCGAAGCGCGGCTCGCCTGCCACGGTGAGGGCGACGGCGGAGTGCAGCGCCAGCGCGACCGCTGCGGCCGGCGACTCCTCCGAGAGCGCCTCCACGGCCGCGGTCACGGTAAGCAGGTCGGCGGCAGGATCGAGCAGGCCGACCCGCGCCGCGCCCTGAACGACCGTTGCCGCCGCCGGATCGCGCGCGACGTCGCGGCCGAGCCCCCCGGCCTTGTCGCGCCAGGCGATCTGCACGTCGCCCAGATCAAAGTCCATCAACGGATCGTACCCGTAATCGTCCGCGCCGGGTCCGCGGAGCGGTCGTACGGACTCGTTCCGCCGGGTCCGCGGCGTGGCGATCACGGGCGCCGCCGGACCCGGCCTACGTGCGTGAGGCGAGCCGCGCGAAGATCGGCCGCAGCCGCGCGGCGCTCGCGCCGAGGTCCTCGGGGAGCACGCGCATCTCGCCGACCACGGTCATGAAATTCGTGTCGCCGCTCCAGCGCGGCACCACGTGCACGTGCACGTGCTCGAGGATGCCGGCGCCCGCCGACTTGCCCAGGTTGATCCCGATGTTCATGCCGTGCGGCTGGTACGCCTCGGTGAGCGCCGCCTCGCTGCGCTGCGTCAGCATGCCGATCTCCTGCAGCTCCGCGTCGGTCAGCTCGCCGAGCGTGGCGACGTGCCGGTACGGCACCACCATCAGGTGGCCGTTGTTATAGGGATAGAGATTGAGGATGACGTAGGCGGTGGTGCCTTCGAAGACGATGAGGTCGCGTTGCAGGGGCGATCCCTGGGTCGTCCCTACACAGAAGATGCATTCGGAGCTGGTGTCGCCGCGCGTCACGTACTCGAGCCGCCAGGGCGACCAGAGCCTCTCCATTCAAGTCACAAGTCAGAAGGCACAAGTCACAAGTCACAAATCACGAACGCGTTCATTGTGACTTGGGACTTGTGACTTGTGCCTTGTGCCTTGTGCATTGTTCGGGTTCACACGCTCGCCGTGTCCGGCGACGCCGCGGCCGGCGCCGGCTTCGGCGCGGAAGAGGCTTCCGCCGGCGCCTCGCGGTTGATCAGATCCTTCAGCTCCTTGCCCGGCTTGAAGTACGGCACCTTCTTCGGCGGCACGTCGACCTTGTCGCCGGTCTTCGGGTTGCGCCCCTTCCGCGGCTCGCGCTTCCGCAGCCGGAAGCTGCCGAAGCCGCGCAGCTCGATCTTCTCGCCGCGGTGCAGCGCGTCGATGATGCTCTTGAACACCGTGTCGACGATGACTTCCGAGTGCTTCTTGGTCAGCTCGGAGACCCGCGACACCTCCTCCACGAGCTCCGCCTTCGTCATGCTGCCGCCAGGAGTGCTCATGCCGTCCTCGCCCCGGAACCCTGACGGGCTCCGGCTACCACTTACCGGTTCTTAAAGTGATCCCCGAGCGTCGCCGTTCCCGTCCCCTCGTGCTCGGACGCGTAGGCCTCCCAGTCGGTGCGGTAGTCGTCCGACCTGAGGGCACGGATGCTCAACCCGATCTTCCGCTCCTGCGGACTCAGCTTGATGATCTTCATCTGGTAGGTGTGCCCCACCTGCAGCTCGATCTTCTCGCCGCCGCCGTGAGAGCCGGCACCGTGCGCGGCGTCGAACTCGGACACGTGGATGAGCCCTTCGATCCCCTCGTCCAGCTCGACGAAGGCGCCGAAGTTCGTCATCCGCGTCACCTTGCCTTCGACCACGTCGCCCAGCTTGTGGCGTGAGAAGAAGTCGTCCCAGATGTCGGTGGCGAGCTGCTTCAGCCCGAGCGACAGCCGCTGGTTGTCGGCGTCGATGCTGAGCACCATCGCCTCGACGACGTCGCCCTTCTTGACGACCTCGGACGGGTGCTTGATCCGCTTGCTCCACGACATGTCGGAGATGTGGATCAGCCCGTCGATGTCCTCCTCGACCTCGACGAAGGCGCCGAACTCGGTGAGGTTGCGCACCTTCCCCTTGATGCGCGTGCCGACGGGATACTTCTCCGCCAGCTCGTGCCACGGGTTGCTCTCCACCTGCTTGAGGCCGAGCGAGATGCGGCGCGCCGCCGGGTCGACGCCGAGGACCATCGCCTCCACCGTGTCGCCGACGTTGAGGATCTTCGACGGGTGCTTCACGCGCTTGCTCCACGACATCTCGGAGACGTGGATGAGCCCCTCGACGCCCGACTCGAGCTCCACGAAGGCGCCGTAGTCGGTCAGGCTCACCACCTTGCCGCTCACGCGCACGCCCACCGGATAGCGGTCCTGCACCGTCGCCCACGGATCCTGGATGAGCTGCTTGTGGCCGAGCGAGACGCGCTCGGTGGCCGGATCGTACTTGAGCACGATCACGTCGACCTCGTCGTTCACCTTGAAGAGCTCCGACGGGTGGCCGACGCGCCCCCACGACATGTCGGTGATGTGCAGCAGGCCGTCGATGCCGCCGAGGTCGATGAACGCGCCGTAGTCGGTGATGTTCTTCACCGTGCCGCGCAGCACCTTCCCTTCAGCCAGCGTCCCGAGCGTCGTCTTCTTTTTCTCGGCGTTCTCCTCCTCGAGCAGCGCCTTCCGCGACAGGACGATGTTGCCGCGCTTCTTGTTGACCTTGATGACGCGCATCCGGAGCTCCTGCCCCTTGAGCGCATCGAGATTGCGGACCGGACGGATGTCGATCTGCGATCCGGGGAGGAACGCGCGGACGCCGATGTCGACGGCCAGCCCGCCCTTGATCCGCTCGATCACGCGGCCGATGACGACCTTCCGCTCCGTGTAGGCCTTCTCGACCTCGTCCCAGATCTTCATCTTCTCGGCCTTCTCACGCGAGAGCACGATGTGGCCCTCGCGGTCCTCGGTGCGCTCGAGCAGCACGTCGACCACGTCGCCGGGCTGCACGGTCACCTGCCCGGATTCGTCGAGGAACTCGCTGATGGGGATGAGGCCTTCGGACTTGTAGCCGACGTCGACGACGACGTCGGTTTCGGTAACCTGGAGGACGGTGCCTTTGACGACTTCCCCTTCCGCCATGTTGCGGAAGCTGTCGTCATAGATGTCGAGCATGGCCGCGAACTCCTGCGCGTCCATGTCTTCGTGGTGCATCGGCTTGAAAGCCGGACCGGCGGGCCTGCCAGCCCGGGTGCGTGCCGGTGCGCCGGGCTGTTCGCCCACTTTCTCGGGCGAGATCAACCCGTTGTCTACGTTTGCCATTCGATGCGCGTCCTCCTCGCCCCTTCGGCTCGGCGCCTGCGGCGCCTCGCCCAGGGCGTGCCCTTCGACATGCTCAGGGCATGCCGGTTTGTTTCTATTGCGGTGACCGGCCCCCCGCAGATATAACGGCGATCGACAACCACTGCCGTTCAACCCCCGTTCGGCTATGCTCAAGGGCACCCCAACGCGCAAAGTCCGCGCGCGTTGGACACCCCGCTCGGGTCGCGCTGAGCTTCGCCGGGGGCGACGAACGCGGCAGAGCGATCTGAACGAAGGGTCGAGGGCCGGGGCGTCACACCCCCACGGCGAGCAGTTCTCCGACGCCGATAAGATATAGAGGATACGTCACTTATCGGTAACTGTCAAGGTAAACACCCGGAACCCAGCCGGTCTGTCTGGGGCGAACGAAAGGATGAGTCATGGCGAAACGCAAGGCGGCACGCGCCTCCGGGCGCACGAAAAAGGCGAAGCGCGCCGGCAGCAGCCGATCTCGCGCACGGGCCGCAGCCCGGAAACGGGGCAGCGCCCGAAAGACGGCCCGCCTTCGCAAGGCTTCGACGCGGCAAGCCCGCCTGCGCGCTCGTAAGGCCGCCCGAAAGCCGGCGCGCAAGATGGCGGCGAAGAAAGTGACCGCCCGCCGCCGCACGGGGCAGGTCGCGAAGCGGACCGCCGTGGCGGGGCAGGCCCGCAAGGCGCCAGCCCTCGACCGCGAGCGCCGGACGATCGGCGACGAGGGTATGGTCCCGACCCCGCCATCCTCGCTCGACCTCGACCGCAGCGCCTCGGCTGCGCGTACCGGCCGGCGCGAGCTCCACGAGAAGTTCAGCCAGCACACCGAGACGAGCCCCGCGATCACCGGCGGCGACATCGACGCCGACTGGGAGTCGGCCTACTCGGTCGGCGACGAGGCGCCTGGCGGCGACAACCCGACGCCCGACCAGGACATTGTCGACGACATCGGCCGCGCGGTGGGCGTGGAGTACGAGGACAACGAGGAGCTGAAGGGCGACAAGAAGATCAGCGACCGCGATCGCAAGCGCTGGGAGCTGGACCCGGCCTCGTCGGAGGACTACAAGGAACGATAGGCTCTGCGCTTTGGGCTCTGGGCTCTAGGCTCCGAGCCAAAGCCCAAGGCTCAGGCCCAAAGCCCAACGCTGAAAGGCTAAAGCCTCTCCGTCACGATCTTCATCACCCTGTCCACCACCTCCTGGATCGACAGCCCGGTGGTGTCGATGCGCACGGCGTCGGACGCGAGCGTCAGCGGCGACGCGGTGCGCGTGGTGTCCGACCAGTCGCGCGCGTCAATCGCCTCCGCCACCGCCGCATGGCCCGCCGTGCGGCCGCTGTGTGCCGGGTCGACCGCGCGCCGGCGCGCGCGCTCCTCGGGTGAGGCATCGAGATAAATCTTCAGGTCGGCATCGGGAAAGACGACCGTGCCGATGTCGCGCCCCTCCATGACCACGCCGCCGGCCTCCGCTTCCTTGCGCTGACGCTGCACCAGGATCTGCCGGACGCGCGGCAGCCGCGCCACCGCCGCCGCGGCGCGGTCGATCTCGGGCGAGCGGATGGCGCGCGTGATGTCGTGGCCGTCAATCGAGACGACGCCCCCCTCGACGACGATGCGTGCGCGCGCGGCGAGCTCGGCGACGGCCGGCTCGTCGTCGAGCGCGATCCGTTCGAGGTTTGCCTTCCAGCCGACGGCGCGGTACATCGCGCCCGTATCGATGTGCCGGTAGCCGAGCTTCTCCGAAATGGTGCGCGCGACGGTGCCCTTCCCCGCGCCCGAGGGTCCGTCTATCGCGATAATCGGCCGTTTCACCAAACCCCAATGCTAACATGCGGCGGCGATGCGGCTGCGGCGTCCCCTCGTCGTCCTTCTCCTCCTGCTGTTGACGGCGACGGCGCTCGTGTACGCGGCGCGCCCCTACGCGCGCGCGGCGTCGCTCTTCGTGCGCGTGGCCAACATCGGCGACCCCATCGAGCGCTTCTTTGAAGCGCGCGCGCGGACCGTGGACGCGCAGTCCCCGCACACGGTGCCGACGCGCGAGGGCGACGTGCAGGCGCAGTTCTACCGTCCCGAGGGGCGCATCCGGCGATCGGTGCTCCTGGTGCCCGGCGTGCACTCGATGGGCATCGCGGAGCCGCGGCTCACGGCACTCGCGCGCGATCTCGCCGGCAGCGGCATTGCCGTGATGGCAATGGCGCTCCCCGACCTGGTGGCGTACCGGATCACGGCGCGGTCGGCCGACGTGATTGAAGATGCCGCTGCGTGGCTTGCGGCGCAACCGGCGTTCGCGCCGGACGGCCGCGTGGGCATCGTTGGCATCAGCTTCGCGGGCGGCCTCGCGATCGTCGCGGCCGGCCGGCCCCCCCTCCGCGACAAGGTGGCGTACGTCGTCTCGTTCGGCGGGCACGGCGATCTCGGGCGCGTGCTGCACTACCTGGCAACCGGTGACGCGGTGCAGGCGCCGGGCATCGCAACTCATCCTCCGCACGACTACGGCGTCGCGGTGATTCTGTACGCCGCGGCCGATCGCGTAGTGCCGGCCGAGCAGGTGGCGCCGCTGCGCGAGGGGATCCGAACGTTCCTGCTGGCGTCGCAGCTCACGCTCGTCGACATGAATCAGGCGAACGCCACCTTCGCGAAAGCGCGCGAGATGGTGAAGGGGCTGCCGGAGCCGTCGGCGACGTATCTGAAGTACGTGAACGAACGGAACGTGAAGGCGCTCGGGCCGATCCTGGTGCCGCACCTGGGGCTCGAGGCCGACCCGGCTGCCTCGCCCGAGCGCGCGCCGTCGGTGCCCGCCGCACCGGTGTTCCTGCTGCACGGCGACGGCGACACGGTGATTCCGACCGCCGAGTCGGCGGTGCTCGGCGACTATCTGCGGTCGAAGGGGGTCGACGTGCGTGTGCTCATCAGCCAGATCATCACGCACGCCGAGCTCGACCGGTCGGCGGCGGCGGCGGAGATCTGGCGGCTCATCGCGTTCTGGGCGGACGTGTTGGACCGCTAGTGACGGCGCATGAGTCTTCGCGGGCGACCGTGAGGCCGAGGTGCCTCCTTCGCAAACCGGCTCCGCTCGAAGTGCAACGAGCCCCCGCCGAACAACCCGTCTCGCTGCGCGGCTTGCGCCAGACGACGGTTTGCTTCGGAGGCACCTCGGCCTCACGCCCGCCCGCCTGAGGTGCGCGGCATGAGCATGTCCGGAGCAAAACTGTAGTCAGCGTTAGCGCGCAGCGAGCCCGGATGGGCGGAAAAGCGGACGACGGTGCGACGAGCGGAGCCAGTTTTGCGAAGCGACATGCTCATGCCGCGCAGCAACAGATAGATGCAGGCGAGACTCCAGAAGATCCTCTCCCAGGCCGGCGTCGCGTCGCGGCGCGCGGCCGAGAAGCTGATCGCCGACGGGCGCGTCACGGTGAACGGCGTCACCGTGCGCGAGATGGGGACCAAGGCGGATCCGGCCCTCGACGATATCCGCGTCGACGGGCGGCGCGTCAAGGGGCCCGAGCGGCACCGCTACATCCTGCTCAACAAGCCGGCCGGCTACGTGACCACGCGGTCGGATCCGCAGCGGCGGCCGACGGTGATCGATCTGCTGCGTGGCGTGCGCGAGTACGTGTATCCGGTGGGCCGGCTCGACTACGACACGGAGGGGCTGCTGCTGCTCACCAACGACGGTGATCTGGCGGCACGGCTGACGCATCCGCGGCACGGCGTCGAGCGCACCTACGAGGCGCGCGTCGCCGGCATCCCAGACGAGGACGACCTGGAGCGGCTGCGCCGCGGGATCCCGCTCGACGGCCGGCGCACGCTGCCGGCCGACGTCGTGCTCGTCTACCCGCGGCGCGGCGGCGAAAGCGTGCTGCGTCTGACGATTCGCGAGGGCCGCAAGCGCCAGGTGCGGCGGATGTGCGAGGCGGTGGGCCATCCGGTGCGCGCGCTACGGCGCGTCCGGATCGGCCCGCTCGAAGATCGCACGATCGAGCCCGGCCAGTGGCGGGAGCTGACGGCGCAGGAAGTCGCCGCGCTCAGGCGGGCGTCTCGTCCTCGCCCAGCGGGAGCATCTCCTCGCGTGGAGCGATCTCGGTGAGGCCGGCGGGCGGGTCGAAGCCGAGCGCTTCGGCCATGTCCTCGATTCGGGGGAGGTCGCTCAAGTCCTTGAGCCCGAAGCGGATCAGGAATTCCTTCGTGGTGGCGTAGAGAAACGGACGGCCAACGACATTCTTGCGACCGATAATCTTGATCAGATGGCGCTCGAGCAGGGTCCCGAGCACGCCGGCCGTATTGACGCCGCGAATCTCGGAGATCTCGACGGCGGTGATCGGCTGCTTGTAGGCGATGACGGCAAGCGTCTCGAGCGCCTGCACCGTCAGCTTCTGCGTGGAGTGCTCGTGAAAGAGGCGCCGCACCCACTCGTGGAGCTCCGGGCGCGTGACGATCTGGTATCCGCCGGCCACGTCGACGAACTGCAGCCCCGGGCGCTGATTGTAGTCGGCCCGGAGCGCCTCGACGGCGGCGGCGACGTCCTCCTTCGGCTCGTCGGCGAGCAGGCGGTACAGCATCCGCGGCGTGATCGGCTCCGGCGAGGCGAAGATGAGCGCCTCGACGATCGCCTTCAGCTCGGCTGAAACGATGCCGCCCGCAACGCGATCCTGAGTGTTGTCGTTCACGCTTCTCACTTCTTCCCTCTCAGTTCGCGTTCTGGACCGCTATACGGTTTGTCACAGCGGGTACAAGATTCTCGTTTGGAGCCGTATAGCGGTCCAAGAAGTACGAACGACAGTCTCTCATGGGTTTTCGGGATCCCCAATCGGATGCGGCGCATCGGCGGGGCGCGCCCGCTTGTAGACGCGAATCGGCCCGACGCCGCCCGACTGGAACACCCGGACGAGCTTCAGCCGGATCATCTCGAGCAGCGCCAGGAACGTGACGATCATGAACGCGCGCGAGCCGTCGCCGTCGGTGAACAGGTCCTCGAACCCACACGCTTCGGTCTCGGAGAGCCGCGCGAGCAGCTGGTCGATCCGGTCCTCCATCGAGATCTGATCCGGCGGCAGCACCATGGGCGGCCGGCGGCGGGCGCGCTCGAGGACGCCGCGGAACGCCGTGAGCAGGCTGAAGAGATCGACCTCGAGCTCCGGCTCGAACGCATCGCCCGCGGCAGCCGCCACGCTCGCGTCGCCGCGCATGAACTGCGCACCGCGCAGCGTCTCGCGGTCGTGCAGCAGCTCGGCCGCCGCCTTGAACTTCTGGTGCTCCAGCAGGCGCCGCACGAGCGCCTCGCGCGGGTCCTCGTCGGGCCCGGCGTCCTCCTGCGTCGGATCCGGGCGCGGCAGCAGCATGCGCGACTTGATGTGGATGAGCGTCGACGCCATCACCAGGAACTCCCCCGCCACGTCCAGATTCAGCTCCTGCATCAGGCGGATGTAGTCGAGGTACTGCTCCGTGATGAGCGAGCACGAGGATCAGCATCATCGAGAGGAAGAGGTTCAGATACGAGAACTAGCGCGCGTAGCCTTCCTCATGGCCCATGTAGCCGATCGAGTAGACGTGAATGATGAAGCTGACCCAAGTGACGACGAGCGACATCACCACCGAGAGCGTGACCGGGACGTTCGAAGAGGCCGTCCGCCGGTCCGAGGCGCTGCGCGCGGATTTTCTCAAGCATCCGCGGCGGTATCGCGTCCTGACAGGCGACCGCCCTACAGGTCCGCTGCACATCGGGCACTACTTCGGTTCGCTCCGCAACCGCGTCGAACTGCAGCAGCTCGGTCTTGAGACCTTCATCGTCATCGCCGACTACCAGGTGCTGACCGACCGTGATTCCGTCGACAGCATTCCGGAAAACGTCACGGAAATCGTGCTCGACTATCTCGCCGTCGGACTCGACCCGGACAGCGGCCACACGCACATCTTCTGTCACAGCCACGTGCCTGCGCTGAACCAGCTGCTCGTCCCCTTCCTGACGCTCGTCGGGATGGGCGAGCTGGACCGCAATCCGACGGTCAAGGAAGAGATCGAGGCAGCGGGCCTGACGACGGTGAATGCGGCCATGTACACGTATCCGGTCCATCAGGCGGCCGATATTCTGTTCTGCAAGGGAAACGTCGTGCCCGTCGGCCGGGACCAGTTGCCCCATCTCGAGCTCACGCGCAAGATCGCGCGTCGCTTCAATCAGCGATTCTGCGGCAATCGTCCGCCCGTATTCCCCGAGCCGGAAGCGCTCCTGTCGAGCGCCCCGAAGATCCTGGGGCTCGACGGGTCCCAGAAGATGAGCAAGAGCCGCGGCAACGCCGTCATGCTGTGCGCCACCGCCGATGAGACGGCGGCGCTCGTGAAAAAGGCAAAGACGGATCCGGACCGCCGCATCACCTACGAGCCCGACCGCCGGCCCGAGGTCGCCAACCTCCTGCTGCTGGTATCGCTCTGCACCGGCGAACACCCGGACCAGATCGCTGCGCGCCTTGGAAACGCCGGCAGCGCGGCGCTGAAGAAAGAGGTCACCGACGCTCTCAACCAGACGCTGGCACCCATCCGCGCCCGTCGAGCGCAGTTCGCCCGTGAACGCGGGCTCGTCCGGGAAACGCTCCGTCGCGGCATCGCCGAGGCCAACCGAATTGCCGACGCGACGCTGCGGGAAGCGCGCGCCGCGATGCAAATGAGCTACGGGATCGACTGAATTCCCGAAGCGCTCACAGCAGCCATGAAAGCAGCAGCTCGGCCGGCGGCGACACCAGCGTCCAGAGCATGCCGGTCAGCAGCAGGCCGTACAGAATCAGGAAGCCGAAGGGGCGGAGCCGGTCGAACACGGCGGCCATCGGACCCGTGAGCAGGCCCGACAGGACGTTGCCGCCGTCGAGCGGCGGGACCGGCACCATGTTGAACACCGCCAGCAGCACGTTCACCACCACCATCGTCCGGAACAGATATTCCAGCCGCGCCGTCACCGACATCGCAATCGCGTCGCCCGAGGCTTCAACCGGCGCGAGCGCCGCCAGCACGGTCGCGGCCGCGACGGCGAGGACGAGGTTGCTGGCCGGTCCCGCAGCCGCAATGACCATGAACTTCTGCCGCCAGTTGCCGCGGAGTTGCGCGACGGCCACCGGCACCGGCTTCGCCCAGCCGATGAGCGGCAGATTGGTCACCATCGCGAGCAGCGGAAAGAGGATCGTGCCGATCGGATCGACGTGCACGGCCGGATTGAGCGACAGCCGACCGAGCCGCCGGGCGGTCCCGTCGCCGAGCCGATCGGCGGACCAGGCGTGCGCGGCTTCATGGACCGTCAGCGAGACGATCAGGACGATGAAGCCGGCGACGAGCCGGGTGAAGTCGACCATTTGTGATTTGTGATTTGTGATGTGCGATGTGTGCCACTACAGCCCAAATCACCAATCACAAATCACCCATGTTATTGTACCTGCGCCGTCAGCGGCTTCCCCTTCTCCACCACGAAGCTCGCAATCGCCCGCACGGGCGTCATGCCCTTGTTGATCCCCTCGTGCACTCGGCCGGGCTCGATGTACACCGACTCGCCCGCCGTGTAGGTCCTCGTGGGCCGGCCGTCGTGGTCGAGCGTGAGCGCGCCTTCGAGCACGTGCACGAGCAGCGTGCCCGGATGGGTGTGCCGGCTTTCGCGTCCGCCGGCGGGAATCGTCACGGCCACAAGCACGTTCTGGTACCCGGGAATCGTCAGGTCCTGCTGGAGCAGCACCTTGCGCTCGACGGTCGGCTGCTGGGCCACAACCGGCCACACGCCGACGGCGCACGCCGCAATCAGGAGCGAGATAGTGAGCTTTGGCATCGTGTCCTCACCAGAAGCCTTCACATTCTATGTGAGGAACACGACTTGTGATAGATAGAGCGAGCGTGGCTGATTCCACGCCGAACCTGCGGAACTGGCTGTCGGTCGCCGGCGCGGCGCTGGCCGCCACGAGCGGCGCGCTCTTTCTCGCCGTCTTCCTGCTCGACCTGTTCGGGTTCCACACGAACCCGTACATCGGGATCCTCTTCTTCATCGTCTTTCCGGCTTTCTTCGCGCTTGGCCTGCTGCTCGTGCCCCTCGGCGCAGTCCTCGAGCGGCGCCGCCGCCGCGCCGGGCGTCCGCCGTCGGAGCTGCACTGGCCAAGCATCGATCTCAACGACCCGCGGCAGCGGCGCACGGTCTTCGCGGTCGCCCTCCTCACCATTGTCAATCTGCTGGTGGTGTCGCTCGCCACCTACCGCGGCGTCGAGTTCATGGACTCGGTCACCTTCTGTGGCCAGGTGTGCCATGAGGTGATGCGGCCCGAGTTCGCGGCCTACCAGGACAGCCCCCACTCGCGCGTCACCTGCGTCGAGTGCCACATCGGGCCGGGGGCGCCGTGGTTCGTCCGCTCGAAGCTGTCGGGCACGCGCCAGGTGTTCGCGGTGCTCATGGCCAGCCACGAGCGGCCGATCCCATCGCCGGTCGAGGATCTGCGCCCGGCGCGTGACACGTGCGAGCGCTGCCACTGGCCGGAGAAGTTCCACGGCGACAAGATCAAGACGATCCGCGAGTACGCCGCGGACGAGAAGAACACCGAGACGGTGACCACGCTCCGCATCCACATCGGAGGCGGCAGCGAACGGCTCGGCATCGCGGCCGGCATTCACTGGCACATGAACGTGGCCAACGAGATCGAGTACATTGCGCTCGACGAGGCGCGGCAGTCGATCGGGTACATCTGGCTGCGCGATCGGCAGGGAAACATCCGCGAGTACTTTGCGGAAGATGTGACGCCCGGCCAGCTCCAGGGGCGCGAGCGGCGCCGCATGGACTGCATGGACTGCCACAACCGGCCGGCCCATCCGTTCGCGCTCTCCGCCGAGCGCGCGGTCGACAGCGCGATCGCGATCGGAGAAATTGCGCCGACGCTGCCGTTCGCCAAGCGCGAGGTGGTGGCCGCGGTCAAGGCGACGTATCCGGACCACACGACCGCGGCGACCGGCATCGCCATCCGGCTGCGCGACTTCTACCGGACGCAGTACCAGCAGATCTACGCGTCACGCCGGCAGGACGTCGAGCGCGCCATCCGCGCGGCCGACGAACTGTACCGGCGCAACGTCTTTCCGGAGATGCGCGTCGGCTGGGGGACTTATCCGAACAACATCGGGCACATGGCGTTCCCGGGGTGCTTCCGCTGCCACGACGGCAGCCACGCCACGCGCGACGGCACGGTCATCCGCCAGGAGTGCGACCTGTGCCACGACTTCGAGTAGCTGGATCGAGCCGGTATACGGCCGTTCACACTTCTCGCTTCTCACTGCTCGGTTCGTGTTCTGGTTCGGTTTGGCGTTCGGGTCCGGCTGAAGCCGGACACTACGTACCTCTTGACCGCGTACGTGGCGTCCGGCTTCAGCCGGACCGGGACGAGGACGTGTGAACGACGGCTCTCAGAATCGATAGAGCACCCTCGCGTACACGCTGTGCCCGGTGTACGGCCGGTTGCCGTAGCCGGTGACCAGCCCGCCCAGCCAGTCGATGCGCGGATCACCCGTCTCCGGCGCGAAGCCCACCGGCCCGCTGGTGTCGATCGCGCTGAAGTCGACGATGTCGAGCTTCTCGAAGTAGTAGCCGACGCCGACGCCGGCGCGACTGGTGAAGAAGTACTGCACGTCGGCCGTCGCGCGGTGCCACGTGTTCTCCACATCGGGCAGCGGGATGAACTGGTTCAGCGCGGTCAGCGCCGCGATGCGCGGCCCGCCGTGCACGAACGAGTTGTCCGAGTCGCTGTAGTCGTAGCTGAACCGGATGTCGGTGTTCCGCACGGCCCGCAGCAGATCGAGATAGGCGGCCACCGTGTTGATCTTGTCGTCGTTGTCGACCGTCCAGTTCCGGCTGGGATCGGTCCAGCTCGGGTCCGGCGGCGGGTTCGCGTTGCGTGAGAGCTGCAACGAGCTGTACCGGTCGCGGCCGTAGTTGGCGCCGAGCGAGACGACGTCGGTCGGGTGGACGTTGAACCCGGTGTTCCAGGTCACGACGTCCGGCGCGCCCCGGTCGGCGGCAGCGACAGCCATCGTCAGTGCCAGCACGAAGGCGAGCGCGGCGGTGATGAGGGAGAACGTGTGGCGATTCATAGAACCTCACCGTGTGAGTGACGCAACGACGATCAACACGAACAACATCAAACCGACTGCAATCGCCACGCCGCCGCCCAGGCGGGCGCGGCGTTCGAACCGGGGATCGGGCGGCGGCGCCAGCAGCGCCTCCAGGGCGGCCTTCGATTTCAGCCGCGCATATTCCAGCGGCCGCTCGCGCGCGTACTCTTCTTCTGGCACCACACCGGTAAACATCACCATGTCCATGGGGAACTTCCGCGGTCGCATGTGGCTGTTGAAGAAGTGAATGGTGACGATGAAGCCGACCGCGAGCAGCGCCTCTTCGCCGTGGACGAGCAGGGCGACGTTGAACGCCCATCCCGGCAGGAATCGGGCAAAGAACTCGGGGAACCAGAGCATCAGCCCCGAACCGCCGATGATGACCATTCCCCAGAACACAGCCAGATAGTCGAATTTCTCCCAGTACGTGTAGCGGTCGAAGGCGGGCTTCGGGCCGCGCCACAGGAACCACCGCACGTGCCGGTACAGCTCCACGAGGTCGCGGGGCTGCGGCACGAGCGACGTCGGGCCCCAGAGCACCCCCCGCTCGCCGCGCAGCACCCGCAGCGCAATCCACGACACGTGCACGAGCGACACGGCGATGAGCGACGCCGCAAAAATCCGGTGCAGTGTACCGGTCACGCCGAAGCCGCCAAGGAGCTGCGCCATGGGCCGCGCCCATGCCGCATCGGAAAAGAGCAGCGGCAGGCCCGTGGCCGCCAGGCCGAGGAACGTCACGAGCAACACGAGATGCTGCAGCCGCTCGCTGCGGCCGAACCGCCGCACGTACCGCCGGTCAGCCATGGTGCGCCCCTTCATCGGACGGACCGATGCGCTCGCGCGCGAACCAGAGCAGCGTGTGCGCCGCGAAGAACACGAACACGCTCAAGAGCAGCCCGTCCATGAACAGCGCCGCGTAGTAGAGCGCGGGGAGCCGATCGCGATCCTCTTTGTTCGCGTGCGGCTGGAACTGCACGAAGTTGGGCGTCGCCGACGGATGGCACGTCCGGCAGGTGGTCAGGAGGTTCTGCGGCGACACGCTCGAGCGCGCGTCGGTCACGCGGTACACCTGATGGGACTCGTGGCAGTCGGCGCACTTGGCCACAGGGGTGAACCCGAGCGCCGTCACCTGCCCGTGAACGCTGTCCCGGTAGGTGGCGAGCGCCTCGCGGTGGCACGTGCCGCACTGCTCCACCGCGGCAAGCTGCCATTCGTCGCTCGCGGTCGCCGCCATCCGGTGCGCCGTGTGGCACGAGGCGCACTGCGGCGCGCCCGGGCTGCCCGCGGCGAGCCGCTCGGCGTGCACGCTGTCGCCGAACAGCCGGCGCTGTTCGCCGTGGCAGGTGCCGCAGGCGGCGGGAATATTCGGCGGGTGCACGGGACTTTTCGCGTCCGTCTTGCGAAGGATGTCGTGGCTGTGGTGGCAGTCGGTGCACGCGGGCGCGACCGTCGTCCGCTCCAGCGCCATCGCGTGAATGCTGTCGGCGAACATCCCCGCCACTGCGGGGCCGCGCCGCGCGCCGGGGCCGGTGAGCCCGCTGTGACACTCGGCGCACGTTTCGGCGATCTGCAACTTGTGCGTGGGAGACTCGAAGTCGCTCGACGGCTTGATCTGGTGCGGCGGCCCGTGGCACGCGGCGCACTGCAGCGCGCCGCCGGCGGCGGCGCTCACCGTGCCGTGAACGCTGCGCATGAGCCCGGCCGCCGGCTCGTCGTGGCACGAGGCGCAGCTCACCGGCGCCAGACGTTCGGGATGCGGAAAGTCGGAGACCGTCGCCAGGTCGGCGTGGCAGTCGATGCAGCTCAGCCCGCCATGGATGGAAGCGGCGAACGCATCAGGCCGCACGACCACCGGCCGGCCGTCGGCGCGCACCATCGACGGCTCGGCGTGACAGGCCTGACACGTATCGTTGGCGGGAGGCGCGGGCTGCGCCAACAGAACTGGTGCCCCGAGCACCCCGCTCACCAAGACCCCAAGGAATCCCGCACACCGCAGCCGCACGATCGAAAGAGGAAGCGCGTCGCCTTCTCTACTTCTTCTTCAAGCTCTGCATATACGCGGCGAGCGCGTCCAACTCCTCCTTCGGGAGGTTTGCGTACGCTTTCATCGGCGGCTTCCGCGCCGCCTTCGTTTTCGCCGTCATCGTCGCCGGGTCGACCATCCACAGCCGGATCTCCTCGGCCGACAGCCTCGACCCGACGTCGTCGAGCGGGCCTTTCTGATTGCCCTTGCCGGCAATGGAGTGGCACACGGAACATTTCTGCGCCACGTAGACTTTCTCGCCCCGCGCCACCAGCGCCGCGTCCTCTGCGCGCGCCGCCGCCGGAACGATCAAACCGACCAGGAGAACCAGACAGACTGTACGCATCATGCCAGTCCGAGCTACAACAAGCGTGCCATTGAAGATGCATTTGAGACACGCCACCTAGCCCGACTTTCGCACTTTTGAAGGCGTGGAGCAAGGCAGGCGAGACGTGTGGAGCGTGTAGACGCACCTTTTCGTTGACAGCGGCACTGGAATGTGGCTAGATGAAAGAATGAACATCTTCGAACGCACGGTTGGGG
>JACPTI010000043.1 GCA_016192845.1 Acidobacteriota bacterium | reverse complement strand
GTCTGGCAGGCGATGCACTTGTTGATGTCGAACACCGCGCCGAACTGCCGCTTCGGGCGGTTCTCGGAATACCAGTAGTCCATCGCCCGCCCGAGCTGCCAGTTGTAGACCCTCGCCATCGCGCTAGCCCTTCTTCCTGACGAAGTCGCCGTTGAGGAAGCGCTTCACCGCGTCGCTCTCGTAGCCGGGCCGCAGGCCGAGCGCGGCCGGGCGCCACAGCCCCCTTGCACCGAGGCCGCCCGGCTCGGCGCGCGTGATCTTCACGATCGACTCGCGCGGCGCCCCGGTGGGGCAGTGCGAGTCGGGAAGGAACCCCTGGCCCATCACCTGGCCGAGCAGCTCCTTGCGCGGGAGCGAGTCGGTCATCAGCGTCGGCTTGAGCCAGCCGCGCGTGGTGCTCTGGTGGCTGCCGGAGCGGAACATCGCCTGGTAGTTCGTGTCGGGATTCTTGGCGAGCCGGTCGGCCCGCATGCGGCTGCCGCGGAGGCTCCCGGGCGTGGTGCCGTACATGTTGAACCACATGCGCGTGACGCCGCGCGGCGTGCCGGGGTAGTACCGCGCGCGGCACAGCAGCCGCGCCACGTCGTACGCCGGGTCGCCCTCCTTCCAGCCCCGGTACGGCCGGTCCGACGGATCCGAGTCGATCCAGACGTAGTCGCCGTCCTCGATGCCCAGCTCCTTGGCGTCGAGTGGATTGATGTCGACGTACCCCTCGGTGACGAACGGCGCGCGCAGGTCGCGGCGGTAGACGTCGCCGAAGGGGCCGAAGAGCACGGCCACCATGTCGGTGTCGATCGGCGTCGTGTGCGCGCCGTGCCGGTACTTGGGCGTGTGAAAGATGAAGCGATAGCCGTCGCGCATCAGCGGGTGCTCGGTCTTTGCGACATCCGTCCACGGTTTGACGACGTTGCGCACCTGGCGCGCCTCGCACGAGAGGTCCGCCTCCTCGAGGCCGTAGACGCCCGGCCCTTCCTCGCGGAAGCACGGGTGCTCCGCGCCGACGATCACGTTCGGCTCGTAGAACGTGGAGTCGATCGGCTCGCGGTAGACCGGGAGGTTCTCGCCGTAGGCGATGAACTCGTCTTCGTCCCGGTAGAACTCGAGGCGGCCCGACTTGGTCCACCACGGCTTCGATTCCTGCGTCTGCTCGTAGCCGCCGACGCGCGGGTTGGTGCGCGTCATCATCAGCGCCGGCACGCCGCGCTTGGCCTTCGCCTCCAGATCCGCGATCTGGTACCCCTTGGTGGCGCTGCTGTTGTCGAGAATGCGCTGTAGGTGGACGTCGGTGCGCCCGTCGCGGATGAACCGGAAGTAGTCGTCGAACCGCCGATCGCCGGTGAGCGCCGCCAGCTTCGACGCCACGAGCGCGACCGCCTCGGCATCGCCCTTCGTCTCGAAGATGCGCGGCAGCGGCGTCCGCGGAAACACCTGGAGGAACGGGTTCGTCACCGACGCGGTCATGTCGGGCTGCTTCAGCTCCGCCCAGGAATCGATGGCGAAGACGATATCCGCGTACTCGCACGAGGTGGACCACCACCACTCGTTGACGCCGATGAACTCCATCTTCGGCAGCACGTTGTTGACGACGTTGTAGTGCCACTTGACGTTGCCGAGGATGGAGTTGGCGTTGGCGAACCAGAGCGACTTGGTCGGCGTCGGGATGTGGGTCCTCCCGGTGAACATCTTGTTGCCGACCTTGAGCGGATGATCCTCGTGGTTGTAGTAGTGGGCGGATTCGGCGCGCCAGTACTGCCGCACGCGGGCCGGCTTCGCGGGATCGAGCTCGATGTCGAACGGGTTCTCGTTCATGTACTGCGGGAGCCCGTTGAAAAGCGCGATCCGGTAATTGCCGGCGTAGCTGCCGACGTTGCCGCCGATGTGGCCGACGTTGTTCGTCAGCGCCGCCAGGAGGAACACCGCGCGGTCCTTGAGGTCGTTGTTGAAGAACTGGTTCGGCCCCATGCCGAGCGCCATCAGCGTGCCGGCGCGCGAGGCGGCCACCTCGCGCGCCAGGCTCTCGACGGCCGCCTGCGGCGCCCACGTCATCTCCTCCGTGGCCTGCGGCGAGAAGTTGTCGATGACGTACTGGCGCACCAGATCGAACGTCGGCCGGCAGCGCACCGTGCGGCCGTCCGTCAGCGTCACCTGCACCTCGCCCTCGAGCTGCGGATCGAGGCCGGCGCGGTCGAAGTGCGTGCCGACCAGATCGCGCGAGAGTGGCACGGCCGCGTTGCGCCGGCGGTCCCACACGACCGCGTCGCCCCACAGCTCGCGCAGCGCCGCCGGAATGAGCTGCTCGCGGTGCGTGCCCGGGGGCGGTGGCACCTCGCCCTTCGCCATCACACGCGTGAAGTTGCCGAGCGGCGCCAGCGGCGGCGCGTCCTTCAGGTCGGACGCGCGCAGCTTCTTGAGCGTGTCGAGCCGGACGAGGAGCGGCAGATCCGTGAAGCGCTTGACGAACGCCTCGTCGTAGAGCCGGTCGCGGAGGATCACGTGGCACAGGCCGAGCGCCAGCGCCGGCGTCGTGCCCGGCCGCACGACGACCACCTGGTCCCCCTTGTGCGCCGTGGCGCTGTACTCGCAGGCGATGACGACGACCTTCGTCCCCTTGAGGCGCGCCTCGGTCAACCAGTGCGCGTCGGGCATCTTGGTGGTGATCCAGTTCATGCCCCACACGAGCACGAGCTTCGCGCGCTCCACCGCGTGGAGATCGAACTCCACCGTCTGCGTGCCGGTGACCATCGTGTGTCCGGGCGGCAGGTCCGTGTGCCACGAGTAGTTGTCCCACCCGCGCGCCCCGAGCGCCTGGTCGGGCCCGACCCCGCGCAGCTTCGCGTCGGCGAGCGCCATCGATCCGGCCAGCCGGTACATCGCCATCACGCGCGTCACGCCGAGGAGCGGCATGCCGCCGCGGAACTTCAGGCACTGGGTGCCGGCGCCCTGCATCGCCTCGATCGATTCCTTGTCGTATCCCTGCGCGGCCAGGCGGCGCGCGCCCTCGGGACCGGCGTACGTGGCGGCGATGTTCTGCAGCGTGCGCGCGGCCATCTCCGCCGCGGCGTCCCAGCTCACGCGCTCCCACCCGTCCCACCCGCGGCGGAAGTACTCGGCGGGCGGACGGCCGTCGGCGTCGCGCGGAAAGCCCTTGTCGACCCACGCCTTGAACCCCTTGCGCACCATCGGGTACCGCACGCGCCGGTCGCCGTAGAAGCGCCGCGTGAGCGCGAGCCCCTTCTGGCAGCACCTCGGGTCCCAGCGGTGCGACGTCCGGTTCCCCAGCAGATCCGTCGCCTCCCCGTACCCCATCGTCGGGCCGAGGCGGGTGACCACGCCGTTGCGGACGTAGGCGCGGAGCAGGCAGTTGTGCGTATCGTTCGGCGCGCACAGGAAGACGAACGAGTCGTCCACTTTGAAGAGATCGCGGTAGACGCGCTCCCAGTCGCGGTCGGGATAGCGTGCGAGCGGGTTGTCGATCCGCTCGAGCGACCACGAGCGCGTGGCGGCGGCGACGAGGCCGCCGAAGCCGGCTGCGGCGGCGTGCTGGAGGAACGTGCGTCGGTCCATCTCTCGTCTCCTGCTCATTGCGTCTGGCGCGCAGCGCCCGGCAGTCCGGCCGCGACGAATGCGCTGAGGTCCAGAATCTCGTCGGCCGTCAGCGCCGAATGGTTCACGCCGTCGAGACGGAACGCCGGCATCGGCGTGTCGGTGCGCCCGCGCGCGACCATCGCGGCGACGTAGCCGACGCTCGCCACCTTCTGAAAGCCCGAGTTCGCGAGCGACGTGCCGGTCTTCCCCTCGCCGCGGTCGCCGTGGCACCCGGCGCAGTGCCGTCCGTAGAGGTCGCGGCCGCGGTCGGGAGATCCCGGGGCCTGATGCCAGGCGGCGCGTGAGCCGTCGATGCGCGGCAGGGCGATCACCGCGTCGATCACGGCGCGCATCGCCGCGGCGTCGTAGATGCGGTAGGCCGGCATCGCCGTGCCTTCGGCGCCCCGCGCCAGCGCGCCGTAGAAGCGATCGGGCGAGCGCGCCGGCGCGTCGGCCGTGGCGAGCGGGGAACCGAGGACGGTACCTTCGCCCGCGGGCCCGTGGCAGATCGCGCAGTCGCGCCGGTAGAGCTCCTGGCCCAGCCCCGGGCCGGCCGGGCCGCCTCGACCGCCGCCCGCGCGGGCGCGGACGGACCGAGGCGGCGCAGGTGGGCGACGAGCGAGGCCAGCTCGTCGGCGCGCAGCGTGCCGTTCGGCCCCGCCAGCGGCGGCATCCGCCGTCCCGGCCGTCCGTTCGTGATCGTGCCGGCGAGAAACGCGTCGGAGGCGACGTCGAGAAAATCGGGCGATCCGATCGCCGGGAACCGCGTCGGCTGTCCGCCATAGTTGCGCCCTTCGCCTTGCGGCCCGTGGCACGCGCTGCAGTAGGCGCCGAAGGCTGCTTCGCCCGACATAAGCGGACGCGCTTCCGCCAGCAGCATCCGCCGCACGCGGTCGCGCGGGAGGTACTCGGCGGGCAGCTCGCGCCGCCGCAGCGAGAGGATCCACGTCGTCAACAGGTCGGCCTCGGCGTCGGTGATCGGCTGCGGCACCATGAGGCTGAGCGGCACGACACCTGCCGGGTCGAGCAGGTGCCGGCGCATGTAGTTGGTGAGCGTCTGCTCGCCGGGCACGCGCGCGAAGTTGAGATCGCCGATCGGCTTGAGGCCCGCCGTATCGAGCACAGGCGCCTCGTCGCCACCGCGGCCCTCCACCTTGTGGCACCCGAAGCATCCCTTGCGGAGCGCGAGCGCCTCGGCCTCCTTCACGCGCGGCGCGGGGGAGTCGTTGTGGCAGGTGCCGCAGCCGGCCTGGACGTGCTCGCGCGGCAGCATCTGCTGATCCCAGTGCGAGACGAAGCCGTGCGCCGCATCCCTGGTCGTCGCGCGCCCCTGCCCACCGTGGCACACGGTGCAGCCGAACTCCAGCGGCTCGTGCGGGATCTTCGGGTGCGCGGCAAACAGCGGGTCCCCGGGTACCGGACCGGACTCGCCCATGCCCAGATGGCACGAGATGCAGCGGTCGGCGATGCCGAGCTCCGGCTTCCAGATCTGCTGGAGCGCGATCGGGATCGGGCGCGCACCGTTGGCGCTGGCCAGCGCGTTGTAGTGCTGTTGTGCCCGCCGCCATTCGGCGAAGTAGGGGCGCAGCGGCGCCACCGCCAGCGCGGCCAGGAAGACGACGCTCACCACCGCGAGCACGCGGAGCAGGCGTCCGAGGCCGGCGTCGCCGGGCTGGATCGCGGAGCGGCGGAGGTCGTCAGTAGATGCCATCGCGCCAGGGCAGCGTGAACGCCCAGCCTGGACCGCGAAACAGCACCCCAATTACGGTAAGCGCGGTCGTGGCGAGCAGGAACCAGGTGAAGATCCAGAACGCGAGACTCCGGCGCCCCAGCCAGCCCAGGACGCCCGTCGGGCGAGGCCACACGTCGGGCAGCGTCATCGCAGCGGCCACCAGCCAGAGCGGCACGAGTACCGGCCACAAGGGATGACTCGCGGTGAGCAGCAGCAGCGCCGACACCGCCGCCACGCTCGCCCAGAGCGGCACGAGCAGCCGGCCCCGGCGCGCCTCCGAGAGCGGGCGCCGCTCGAGGTTCACGTTGAAGTACGGAATGATGACGAGCGCCACGATGACCGCCGCCGGCATCAGCACGCCGGAGACGATCGGCGGGTAGTAGTGGAGCAGCTCCTGCAGGCCGAGGAAGTACCAGGGCGCCTTGGCCGGATTCGGCGTCTTCAGCGGGTTGGCGATCTCCTCGAGCGGCGCATCGACGAAGATCGCCAGCAGGACGAGGGCCAGCGAGAAGACGAGCAGCGCAATCAGCTCGCGGACCAGCAGGTGCGGCATCGTCATCACGACCGGCTCCCCGGTCTCGTCCACGGCGGGGCGCCGCTCGTCCTGGACGACGACCAGCCGCACCGGGGTGCGGCGGGCATCCTCGCCCGTGTCGAGCAGGAAGCGCGGCGGCGCGCCGGTCACGGCTGCGGCGCCTCCGGCGCCGCCTGGGCTCCGGGCTTCAGGCTTTGGGCTTTGGGAAGTGCGTCTTCTCCCCCGGGCGGCCCGAGGTAGATCCCGCCGTCCTTGCGGATGCGCCAGATGTGCACGCACGCGCCAATCACGAGAAAGAGCGGCAGCACCACGCAGTGGAGGACGTAGAAGCGGAGCAGGGCGTTCTCGCTGACCGCGCGGCCCCCGAGGAGCAGGAACTTGGTGGGCGGCCCGAGCACGGGCATCGCGTCGGCCATGTTGGTGCCCACCGTCACGCCCCAGAAGGCGAGCTGGTCCCACGGCAGCAGATACCCGGTGTAGGAGAGCAGCACCGTGAGGACGAGCAGGATGACGCCAATCACCCAGTTGAACTCGCGCGGCGGCCGGTACGCGCGCGCGAAGAACACGCGGATCATGTGGAGGAACACGAGCGCCACCATTGCGTGCGCCGCCCAGCGGTGCAGGTTGCGCAGGAACGGCCCCATGTAGACGGCGTACTGCAGGTCCTTCATGTCCTCGTACGCCCGCGGGACCGACGGGTGGTAATAGAACATCAGGAACACGCCGGTCACGACCAGGATCAGGTAGCTCGCCGCCGACAGTCCGCCCAGATAGAGCGTGCGCGTGAACGCGATCGCGCGCAGCCGCACCTTCACCGGATGGATGTGCAGGAAGAAGTTGCCGAACACCGCCAGCGATCGGTTCCGGTTCGTATCGAGCGGCCCGTGGCGCACGATCGAGCGGTAGACGCGGTTCTGTATCAAGTGCGCCGCCAGCTTCGCCGTCGTCCTTTCGTGCGTGGCCGGGCTCATACCGTCAGCACCGTGTCGCGCGACACGACGACCGCCGTGTCGACGACGAGAAGGCCGTTTTCCAGCGTGAGCGCCAGCCGCGGCAGCGGCCGCGGCGCGGGGCCGTTGACCACGGCGCCGTCGGTGGCGAAGCGGCTGCCGTGACAGGGACAGAAAATGACGTTGTTCTCCGCCTCGTACCGCGTCAGGCACCCGAGATGCGTGCAGACCGCGGTCATGGCGACGAAGCCGGCGGAGTCGCGCACGAGGTAGACGCGCTGCTCCGGCAGCACCACGAGCGTGCCGACCGGGATGTCCTCGGGACGGCCCACGCGGAAGCGCGTCGGCGCCTCGAAGAGTACCTCCGGCCACATGAAGCGCACGGCGGTCACGCTGGTGCCGAGGCCGGCCATGGAGACCGCGGCGAGGCCGAGGGCGGCGAGAAACTCCCGGCGCGTGCGTTCGCGATCGTCGAGCGCGAGCTGAAGATCGTCGACCAGGTTCATAGGCTCACATCACCACGTCGGCCATCTGCATGACGGCCGCTTCGTCCGCGCGGTAGAACGCCTGCATCGTGATGCACGCCGTCGGACAGCGGCGGGCGCAGAGGCCGCAGCGGATGCAGGCGGTTTCGTCCTTGAGCAGCAGGGCACCGTTCGGCGCCTCCAGGAACGCCGCCGGCGCGCCGTTCGGCAGGAGCGCCAGCGCCTCCGTCGTCGCTTCGGCGATCCGCACGACGGAGATCAGCTCGATGCACTGCTCGGGACAGACGTCGGCGCAGCCGCCGCACTGGATGCACTCGCTGCCGCGCACGGCGGACGAGTCGAAGATCGTGTTCACCCAGCAGTGCAGGCACCGGCTTCCCTCGGCGCGCGCCTCCGCTGCCGAGAGCGGCAGTTCCACCTCCTCGCGCGCCTGCCGGCGCTCGATCGGCAGCACCGGCACGCGCCGCCTGGGGATCAGCTCGTAGTCGCCCCGCGCGAACGGATGGTCGTAGCCGAAGGTGGGGAAGACCCGCACGGCGTAGGAGGGCGGCGGGTCGACGCGCCCGGTGAGGAACGTGTCGATCGACCTGGCCGCCTTCCGGCCGTCGGCAATCGCCGAGATGAGGATGCGCGGCCCGAACGCGATGTCGCCGCCGGCATAGACGCCGGGGAGCGACGTCGCCAGATGCGCGTCGACGACGATCGTCTGCTGCGGCGTCACGATCAGGTCGGGCGTGTCGCCGAGGAAGCTCAGGTCCGCGATCTGGCCGATCGCAAGAATCACCGTGTCGCAGGGGATCTCCTGCTCCGAGCCGGGGACGAACTCGGGCGCGAACCGGCCGCGCTCATCGAAGACGCGGGCGACATCGATCGTCTGGAGCGCGCGGACGCGCCCGTCGCCAAGGACCGCCTTCGGTCCTCGGCGGTGGATGAGGCGGATCCCCTCGTGCGACCCTTCCTCGATCTCTTCCGGATCGGCGGGCATCTCTTCCCGCGATTCGAGCGACACGAGCGTTACCTCGCGGCGGAGCAGGCGCGCGGCGGCAATCGCCGCGTCCATGGCGAGGTGATGGTGCTCCTCGTCCGGCTGCGTGGTGCCGCCGAAGCGGCGCGCCGACCGCGCCACGTCGAAAGCGACGTTGCCGCCGCCGACCACGACGACGCGGCGGCCGACCTCCAGCGGCGCGCCGAGATTGACGTTGGCGAGGAAGTCGACGGCTGTGAGTACGCCCGGCGTGTCGGCTCCCGGCAGCTTGAGCATCTTGCCCTTGCGGCAGCCGGCGGCCACGAACACTGCGTCGAACTCGTCTCGGAGCTGGCGGAACGTGATGTCGCGGCCGATCTCCACGCCGAGGCGGAACTCGACGCCCAGGTACCGGATGAACTCGACCTCGCGGTCGACCAGCTCGCGCGGCAGCCGGTACGCCGGGATGCCGAGCCGCATCATGCCGCCCACGACGGGGGCGGCGTCGAAGATGACGGCGCGGTGCCCCATGAGCGCGAGGTCGTGGGCGCACGCGAGCCCCGCCGGGCCCGCACCGACGATCGCGACCCGCCGCGCCCGCGCGGCCGGCGGCCGCGGCCGTTCCACCACGCCCGCGATCTCCTCGAAGCTGGCCTGGCTTTCCACCCCGCAGCGTTCGGTCACCACGCGCTTCATGGCGCGGATGGCGATGGGTGCGTCGATCTGGCCGCGCCGGCACGCCGCCTCGCACGGGTGCGCGCAGACGCGCCCGCACACCGAGGCGAGCGGGTTCGGCGCGCGCGCGAGCAGATACGCTTCGCGGTAGCGCCCTTGGGCGATGAGGCTCACGTAGCCGCCCGCGTTGGTGTTGACCGGGCAGGCGGCGCGACACGGGAAGTTGGTTTCCAGGTAGCTGGCGACAGGCAAACTCATCGCGCACTTGTCACCGGACTGCAACGTCCGTTCCCCGCCCCCTCAGACGGGGGCGTGTTCAGACACGCACGAGAGCTCCGGGAAACGCCTCGGCCGCATCGCGCGAGGTGGGGAAATTCTCGCGTGGCGGGGAAAAATCCACATCGTCGACGATCACGACGACCTCGCCGTCCCGCAGGCGAACGTGGAAGCGCGATCCCTCGTGCCAGCGCCGGGTGATCGGCCGTTTGACGATGTCGTCGACGACCCGTTTCAGGAAGCGCGCGCCGAAGGCGGCGCTGTACCCCCGCTCGGCGATCGCTTCGAGCGCGGCGTCCTCGATCTCGAACGCCTTGCCGGCCCTGGCGAGCGTCCGGCGCACCTCCTCGAGGTACTGCGCGGCGATCCGCCGCACGTCTTCGGGCGCCAGCGGGTTGAAGAGCACGACCTCGTCGATGCGGTTCAGGAACTCGGGCGCGAAGCGCCGTTCCGCGTCACGCCGGATGTCGGCCTGCACCTGCTCGACGGCGGTGTTGCGCGCCAGGAACCCGAGCGGGCTCGCGAGCCGGCGGAAGTGCTCCGACCCTACGTTCGACGTCATGATGACGATCGCGTCGCTGAGGTACACGCGCCGCCCGCGGCCGTCGGTCAGCCATCCTTCATCGAACGCCTGGAGGAACAGGTTGAGGACGCTCGGGCTCGCCTTCTCGATCTCGTCGAGCAGCACCACCGTGTAGGGATTGTCGGCCAGCTGGTTCGTGAGCACGCCGCCGCGCTGGCTTCCGACAATCCCGCGCGGCATGCCGATCAGCTTGTCGACCGAGACGGCGCCGTCCTGGTACTCCGACATGTCGAGCCGGACCATCCGCTTGTCGTCGCCGAACAACACGTGGGCGAGCGCCTTGGCGAGCTCCGTCTTGCCGACGCCGGTCGGGCCGAGGAAGAGCAGCACGCCGTCGGGACGATCGAAGCCGTCCTTGAGCGGCCCCTTGTTCAGCACGAGCCGCTCGGTCACGGCCCGGATCGCCTCCTCCTGGCCGACGACGCGCTGCCGGAGCCGCGCCTCCAGATCAGCGAAGCGGCTCGTAGTGTCGCGCGCCACCAGATCTTCGGGAATGCCCGCGGCCTTCGACACGACCGCCACCACGTCATCACGCCGCACGTCCGTCCGCCGGGCCATCTCGGCGCGGACGGCCGCCGTGTCCAGCCAGCCCACCGCCTTGTCGGGGAGGTGCAGGTGCCGCATGTACCGCTGCGACATCTGCAGCGCCGTTTCGATCGCGTCGTCCTGGATTTGGACGGCGTAATTCCGCTCGAGGCGCGGCCGGACGTTGTACAGGATGTGCCGGGCTTCGGCGATCGACGGCTCGGCCACCTGCACCACGCGGAACCGGCGCGCCAGCGCCTCGTCTTCCTGGATGTACTGCTTGTACTCGCCCAGCGTCGTCGCAGCGATGACGCGCACCTCGCCGCGCGCGAGCACCGATTTCAGGATGTTGGCGGCGTCGGCGGGCGCGCCGAGCGCGGAGCCGGCGCCGATCATCGTGTGCGCCTCGTCGATGAAAAGGACGAGATTCGGGTGTTCCCGCACCTCGCGGATGACGTTTTGCAGCCGCTCCTCGAACATGCCGCGCAGCATCGTGCCCGCCACCAGCGCGCTCATCTGCAGGTTGACGACCTGCACGTCGCGCAGCCGCCCGGGCACCGAGTCCGGCTGCAGCTCCAGCCGGCGCGCCAGCCCTTCGACGATGGCGGTCTTGCCGACGCCGGGCTCGCCGACGAGCATCACCGAGTTGGACCGCTCGCGGTGGCAGAGGATTTCGAGCACCTGCTCGATTTCCCCGTCGCGCCCGAAGACCGGGGCGAGACGATCCTGCCGCGCCAGCATGTTGAGATTCGTCGCCAGCTGCTTGAGCGCCGCCGGCAGCTCGAACCGCTTCTTGAGCTGTTCGTCCCGGAGTTCCAGCTCCTGGAGGCGGGTCTCCAGCTGCGCGATGGCGACGTCGGCCTCGACGCCGTGCTGGCGGAAGATCATGGATGGGACGCCCTGCGTGTCGATCAGCAGCGCGATGAGCAGATCGGTCGAGGCGACGGTGTCGCGTCCGGCGCGTCCGGCGTGATGCAGTGCAAGGCGGCAGACCAGCCTCGCGGTGGGGTCGGCGCGCAGCTCGCCGCCGCCGGCGGGCGTGAGCGCGGCGTGCCGCTCGACGTCGGCGAGAATCGCCTGCGGGTTCAGGTGCAACGCTTCCGCGACGTGGCTGAAGAGGCGCCACTCGACGCGGACGACCGCCAGGAACAGATGCTCGCTCGTCAGCGCGGCGTGCCTGGAGCGCCGCGCGAGATCTACGGCCCGCTCGATCGCCTGCTGGGCCGAGGCGCCAAATTTTCCTCGGGGAACGTCGAGATCGCTGACCGTCATCACCATCCTCCCGTCGTGTGACACAGGGCGGCGCGGCAAGACCGGTGCCAGCCGACCAGGCCCCCTGGCGCCAAGCGGTGCCTATCGTGAAACCGTGGGAACGACGGAACCGGCCGCGGGCGCCGTGGAATATTCAGCAGCGGCCGAACTTTCCCGCGCCCACTATGCCTCTGTTGGCGCGGGATCCGGAGCGGGCGCCGCGACGACAATGAGGTTGACGACGCGCCGCACGCCCGGGAGGTGGCGGACCGCGTCATCGGCGGCGGACCGGGATGCCGGCAGCCGCACGCTGCCGGTGAGCGTCACCACGCTGTCGCGGACGTGGACGCGAACGGTGCTCGGCAGGTCGGGCACACGATCGAGCGCGCCGCGGGCGCGGGCGAACGTCTCCGCGTCGACCCGATCGGCCGACGTCGCCCTCAAGACTCCGCGAGACATTGTCACAGCCTCCGCGGCAGCCGCGCGAGGATCCGCGCGACGGCCTCATCGATCTGCCGTTCCATCCACTCCTGCTTGTCGAGGACCCCTTCGATGCTGCGCTCGGCCCACCCGCGCCAGACCAGCCGGCCGGTGCGCGCGTCCACGAGGTCGAGCGTCAGCGTGCCGGCGTCGTACACGTCCGGCCGGCAATCCTCACAGTAGCCGTACTTCCGATCGATCTCGTTGACGTCGATGCGCTGCGTGACGCTCACGTGATAGTGGAGCAGCAGGTCGGCCGAGTCGGGGGCGGACTGCTCCAAGCCGCGCGTGGTGAGCTGCGCGTCGGCGGCGGCCTGGAGCCGCTCGCGGAAGAACGGGTTGCTGTCGAGACGGGGATCACCCGTCGCGAACGCGTCCGCCGGGCCCCAGCCATACGTCCGGTATCGCGAGAAGTCGGCGCCGCGTTCGACGTACGACCTCACGGTCGTGGCGCAGCCCGCGAGGACGAGCGTCGCGACGGCCGCCGCGGCGAGCGGCCACGCGCGTCGGGACCGAGTCATTTCGCGCCTCCTCTCTCGACGGCCGCTGTCCCGGTCGTCACCTGCGCACCGCTGGGCATCGTCTCGAGCATGCCCGCGACGGCCTCGTTGATGCGCGCCGCCATACGATCGGGGTTGTCGAGGATGTCGGCGACGCCGTGCCGCGCCCATCCCCGCCAGACCAGCCGGCCGGTACGCGCGTCGACGATGTCGAGCACCAGCATACCGGCCTCGAATTCCCGCACCCGCGCGCCGCAGGTCTCGTCGTAGCAGGCGCCGAGCGCGCGATCGAACGGGTCGACCGCGATGCGCTGCGTGACGCTGGCGTGATAGTGAACCAGCAAATCGGGCTCGGCAGCCGGCGCCTGGCCGAAGCCCTTGGCAGCAAGGCCGCGCTGGACCGCGCCCTGCACGTAGTCCTGAAAGTACGGGTTTTGGGCGAGCCGTGGATCGGCGACCGGCAACGCGTCGGCCGGCGCCCAGTCGTAGGTGCGGTACTGCGCGAAGTCGACGCCGCGCTCGACGTACGAGCCGGCGGATCTCGCCGCGCATCCGCCGGCGGTGAGCGCCAGCGCCGCGGCGAGCCAGGTCAGGGTTCGCGTCATTGGTGGATACCTCGCTGCCATCCCGCTTCGCGCAGCCGGCGGGCCAGCTCCGCGTGACGCTCGAACGCGCGATGCACCGCCTCGAACCGCTCGATCGTCGCGGCGGAGACATCCCAGTGCGGGACGATGCAGACCTCGAAGGCGCGATCGCCCGCGGCGTCGATTTCACAGGTGATCGCATCGTCGTTGCGATGGAACACCCACCGAAGTACGCGAGTGGATTGAGGCGGTGGAGTCTTCATGACGGTCGTACGCAGCGCAACATCGATGCCACTGCCGGCACGGCCGGATATTCGCGAGACGGTGCGCTCGTCATCCTGAGAGCTCGCGCCGCGGGCGGATTCTCGCCCACGCAATTGTGAAAAATTCCCCCGCCTCGACCGCGCGCCAACGGCTCAATCCGGGGACCGTTGGTACGAAGGATGCTCAGTACGCACGCGGAGGTTTTATGGATCTCACGATTTCGCGGATCCTCGTCCCGGTCGACTTCAGCGCGCACTCGGAGTTGGCGCTGGGGTACGCGACCGCGCTCGCGAGTCGATTCGATGCCTCGCTTCACCTCCTGCACGTCGTCGAGGATCCGGTCGCGACCGGCGCCTGGGGCTCCGAAGGCGTGCTGCCGGATCTGACCGAGCTGCGGAAGGAGCTCGTCGCCGACGCCGAGCGGCGGCTGAAGGCCTACCGTAGCGACGCAGAGCGCACACGGGTGCCGGTGGTCACCACGGCGGAGATGGGACTGACCTCGCACACGGTCGTCGAATACGCGCGGGCCCTCGACATCGATCTGATTGTGATGGGGACGCACGGCCGCACCGGCGTTGCGCACCTGTTCATGGGCAGCGTCGCCGAGCGCGTGCTCCGGCACGCGCCGTGTCCCGTGCTCACGGTGCGCGCCGGGGCGCGCGCCCAGGAGGCAGACGAGGAGCCCGCGCACGTGGCGGCGCGGAAGCAGTAGGCAGTAGGCAGTAGGCAGTAGGCGGTAGGCGGTGGATGGATGGCGCACACCATCAACCTTCACGTGGCGGGGCGGCTGGAAGAGGCGGCTCGGCTGCTGCGCGAGCAGGGCGCGGATCCCTACCGCGTGCGCGCGTACCGGCGGGCGGCGATGAGCGTGCGCGGCTGCCCGCAGCCGGTCGACGAGATCTTCCGGCAGCAGGGGCTCGACGGGCTCAAGCAGCTCCGCGGCGTCGGCGACAGCATCGCGCGCGCGATCCGCGAGCTTGTCGTGCACGGCCGCCTGCCGATGCTCGAGCGGCTGCGCGGAGCGTCGGATCCGGTGGCGCTGCTGGCGTCGGTGCCGGGCGTCGGGTCTCGCCTGGCCGACCGCCTGCACGAGGAGCTTCAGATCGAAACGCTCGCCGATCTCGAGACGGCGGCGCACGACGGACGTCTCGAGACGATTGCCGGCTTTGGCGAGAAGCGGCTCGCCGGCATCCGCGACTCGCTGGCCCACCGCCTCGGCCGCGTCCGGACGGCCCCGACGGGCGGCCCGCGCCCGCCGGTCGCCGAGCTGCTCGACGTGGACCGCGAGTACCGGGACCAGGCGGCAGCCGGCCGGTTGCCGCGCATCGCGCCGCATCGCTTCAATCCGACGCGCGCGGCATGGCTGCCGGTGCTGCACACGCGCCGCGGGCGCCGCACGTATGCGGCGCTCTTTTCCAACACGGCGCGCGCGCACCGGGCCGGCCGGACGGCGGACTGGGTCGTGCTCTACGAAGACGACGGAAGCGGCGAGCGCCTGCACACGGTGATTACCGCCGACCGGGGGCCGCTCGCCGGACAGCGGGTCGTCGCCGGCCGCGAGGCGGAGTGCGAGGCGTACTACGCCGGACGGGCGGCATGAAGGCGGCCGTCATGATTGAGTTCCAGCAGATTCTCTGCCCGATCGACTTCTCCGACTACTCGCGCCACGCGCTCGCTCACGCGGCGACGCTCGCCCGGTGGTACGACTCGACGATCACCGTGCTGTACGTGCACCCGATCGTGCCGATGGCCGCCTCGGCGCCTGGTGCGCCCGCTTTCCCGCCGCTCATGGCGACCGCGCGCGACCGCGACCAGGTGCTCGAGTCGATGCGGTGCTTCGCCCGGGGCGCCTCCGAGAGCGACGTGCCGATGACGTTCGAGGTCGTCGAGGGGACGGCGGCCCCGGTCATCCTCGGCCGCGCGCAGGAGCTGCCGGCCGACCTCATCGTCCTGGGGACGCACGGCCGCTCCGGCTTCGAGCGGCTGGTGCTCGGATCGGTGACCGAGAAGGTGCTGCGCAAGGCGTCGTGCCCGGTGCTGTCGGTGCCGCCGCGCGTGGACGGCGCGGCCCACTGGCCGCCGCTCTTCACGCGCATTCTCTGCGCCATCGATTTCTCCGACTGCTCGATCAATGCGCTCAGCTACGCGATGTCGATTGCGCAGGAGGCCGAC
Source organism: Acidobacteriota bacterium (assembly GCA_016192845.1). Classification (GTDB taxonomy): domain Bacteria; phylum Acidobacteriota; class Vicinamibacteria; order Vicinamibacterales; family UBA2999; genus MELF01. Next base: position 15,866 of record JACPTI010000043.1, on the reverse strand, counting down.
GCGCGTCTCACCGTCCTGCACGTCATGGAGGTCCCGCTCGAGGTGGAGGAGTTCCTCTCGGGCGACTCGGAGGTGCTCCGCGACTACACGGCGGGTGCGCGGGAGGCGCGGCGGGAGCGGCTGCGGACCGTCGTCCCTGATGCCGTGCGCGCGTACTGCACCGTCGAGACGATGCTGGCCGAAGGGAAGCCGTCGCGCGAGATTCTGCGCGTGGCGCGCGAACAGCAGAGCGACCTGATCGTGATTGGCATCCACGGCCGCGGCGCCGCGGATCTTCTGTTCTTCGGGTCGGCAACGCAGCACGTGGTGCGCGAGGCGACCTGCCCGGTGCTGACGCTGCGACGGTGAACCAGGAGGGTAGCGACATGACGACTATGAGCCTCACTGAAACCGACGTCCGCGTCCGGGAGGAAGTGCGGCGGCAGCTCGATTGGGACCCGGATGTCGACAACAGCGCCATCGGCGTCGCGGCCAAGAACGGCGTCGTCACGCTCACCGGGTTCATCGACAGCTACGCGGGCAAGCTGGCCGCCGAGCGCGCGGCCAAACGCGTGCGCGGCGTGCGGGCGGTCGCCAACGACATCGAGGTGCGCCTGAAGCTCGGCCGAACCGACGCCGATATCGCCCGCGACGCGGCGCGCGCGCTCGAGCTGCGCCTCGGCGTGCCCGACAGCGTCCAGGCGATTGTCCACGACGGGCACGTGACGCTCACCGGAAAGGTGAGCTGGATCGCGCAGAAGAAGAACGCCGAGAAGGCGGTGCAGCACGTCCGCGGCGTCAAGAGCATTTTCAATCACATCGAGGTCACGCCCGATCGGACCCACCAGGACGTGCGCAAGCGCATCGTCGAAGCGCTCCACCGCCAGGCCGACGTCCATGCGCGGCACATCTCGGTGGGCATCAGCGGCGATGTCGCGGTGTTGACCGGAACCGTCGGCTCGTGGAGCGAGCGCGAGGCGGCCGAGCGCGCCGCGGGGGATGCGCCGGGCATCCGGTGGGTGGACAACCGCATCGTGGTGGAACCGGCGGAACACGGGGGCGGCCTGGACGAAGCGTGCTGATTGGGAATTCTCCTGTTCCATACGGGGAAATCCCCCGGGTGGCGAGCCGAGGCGCCAAGCTGACTGTGCGGTCATTTAATGACGCACAGGTGCTGGATGGCACGCCCATTGCTCAGCTTGCCGCGGGGTTGTTTTGCTTCTGAAGGGGAACCAGGGTCTGATGCCGCCCGCCCGGCTGCGGACGGCATCGATCCGTCCGGTCGGATCGCGAACCAGCGCGCCGCCCATCTGAGGGCCTCGGCCAGGTTCAGCTCACCCGGACCTGGAGGGCGCGAAGGCGCGCTGCAGCAGCGTGACCAGCCGCGCGGCGAGCGGCTCCGGCCCGTCGGTACCGGGCTTCAACGTCAACGGCAGCGAGCTGACCAGCCCGAGGAGCACCGCTCCGATCCAGCGCGGATCTTCGGCGGGATCGCAGAGCCCGGCCGCCTGCCACTCCTGCACGAGCGGCACGAACGCGGAGGCGAGAGTCCCAGGCCCCTCGCCGCTGGCCGTCCAGCTGTTGGAACACGACAACCGGAGGAGCGCGTTCGGCGACTGCCGATCGGACCGCTCATTGAGCGCCACCAACTCCGCAACGACGGCGAGCAGGCGCGCCGCCGGGGGCGCCTCGGGCCCGGCGTCCCAGATCTGTCGGCAGCGTCCGACGAGGCCGGCCGCAGCGTATTCGAGCGCCGCCCGAAGGAGCGCGTCCCGCGACTCGAAGTGGCGGTAGATGCTGCCCTTGCCGATGCCGACGGCGGCCGCCACGGCGTCCAGGTTCGTAGCGAAGCAGCCGCGCTCGGCAAAGATGTCGAGCAGCGCGTGCAGAATCTCAATCTCGCGCAGCGCCATCGCCCGGCTGCTGAACCGGCCGTCCGGATTGACACCGCTCATCGCCGCCACCATACGTGCGCCAGCTTGTTCTCGTGCGAGAAGCCGTAACGCACGCGGCCGTCGTACGCCTTTTCCAGCGCGTGCCCGAGGCGCTGCGCCAGGTGCTCGGTGGCGGTGGCGATGAGGAGGCCGCCCCCCTCGAGATCGCTCCACGCGAGGATCTGATGCAGTGGATTGTCCGCGCGCGCGCGCTCGACCTCGTTCCGGAGCAGCGGCTCGATCTCGCCCCGGTGCGCCGCGAAGAAATCTCCGTCGACATGGAGATATCCGTGCGGGATGCCACTCTGACGGCGCCGGCACGCGGCGCAGATCCGGACGGTCACAGGCGCGGCGAGGCGCGCCGCCTGCAGCCGCGCCACCGGCGCGCGGCTCCAGCGGCGCCTGACATACACCGCCCCGCAGCCCGGGCACACCGCCGGCTCGGCGGGCGCCCGTGGCGGTCGATGGCGGCCGCCATCGTGATCGACCCGCTTGGTGAACGTTCGATTCGTGAACGGTTTCGCGCTCTGCATCGGCTGCTCCTGACCCCGTGGAGCAAGGGGGATACCACCGGTCGCAACATCGTCGGACTGCTGACGATGACGTCGTTTTTCGGCGTAGACGTCGCGCGCGTGCGCTGGCGGCTTGGGCGGTAGCGGCCCGAAAGTTGCTCAATCCAAAGAAAACCCGCGTATACCACGGTTCGAGAGGGAGATGTTCCCCAGCTATTGGGGAATTTTCCCCAGGGACGCGCCGTATGACTACTGCAAACGTGCTCATCGTCGATGACGAAGATCTGGTTCGATGGTCGCTGCGCGAGCGGCTCGCGCGCGAAGGGTACACAGTTCGGGAGGCAGCCACCGCGGCGGCCGCCCTGGAACAGATGGCCGAGGAGGTCGACCTCGTCCTTCTCGATTTCCGGCTGCCGGACGCCGACGGCCTGTCGGTGCTCCGCCGGGTGAAGGAAATCTCGCCCGATACGCTCGTCATCCTGATGACGGCGTACTCGACGGTGCAGAACGCGGTCGAGGCGATGCGGCTCGGCGCGTACCACTACGTGAACAAGCCGTTCAACCTCGATGAAGTGGCCGTCATCGTCGAAAAAGCGCTCGAGACCAGCCGGCTGCGCCGCGAGGTGCGAACGCTCCGGTCGAGCCAGGGGCGCGAGTACAGCTTCGACGCCATCATCGGGGCCTCGCCGGCCATGGTGCAGGCGAAGCGGCTGATGGCGCGTGTCGCGTCGAGCCCGGCGTCGACGGTGCTGCTGACCGGGGAAACCGGTACCGGCAAGGACCTGGCTGCGAAGGTGATCCATTACAACAGCGAGCGCGCCAGCCGTCCGTTCGTGAACATCACCGCGTCGGCGCTGCCGGAACAGCTCCTCGAAAGCGAGCTGTTCGGCCACGAGCGCGGCGCCTTCACCGATGCGCGGCAACAGAAGCGCGGTCTGGTCGAGATTGCCGACGGCGGCACGGTGTTTCTCGACGAGATCGGCGAGATGACGCCGGGGCTGCAGGCCAAGCTGCTGCGCTTCCTCGAGGAGAAGACGTTCAAGCGCGTCGGAGGCCTCGTCGACATCCGCGTCGACGTGCGGGTGATTGCCGCGACCAACCGGAACCTCGAGACGGAGGTGCGGGCGGGCAAGTTCCGCGAAGACCTCTTCTACCGGCTGCAGGTCATGCCGATCGCGCTGCCGCCGCTGCGCGATCGGGGCGGCGACATTCCGCTGCTGGTTAACTACTACATCGACCGCTACAACCGCGAGTTCCGGAAGCGGGTTCGCGGCGCGACGGCGGAGTCGATGGCGCTGCTCGAGCGGTACGGCTGGCCGGGGAACATCCGCGAGCTGCGCAACGCGATCGAGCGCGCCATGCTGCTGATGGACCGCGAGTGGCTCGAGCCGCACGACTTCACGACGCTCACCCGGGCCGCGGCGAGCTCGCTGCAGTTCCAGCTGCCGCCGAACGGGGTGGTGCTCGAGGAGGTGGAGCGGCAGCTGCTCGTGCAGGCGCTCGAGCGCGCGCGGGGCAACCAGACGCACGCCGGGCACCTGCTCGGCATCAACCGCGACCAGGTGCGGTACCGCATCGAGAAGTTTGGTCTCGCCCGGCCGCACGTGGGGCGCGCGGCCGAGGTCGAGCCGGTGCCCGCGCATCTGACACACGCGTAGGGGCCGCCTCCCAGCTACGTCGCCGCTGCCGGCACCGCCACCGCCACCGCCTGCAGCGGCAGCGCCAGCGTGAAGAGGCAGCCGCCGTCCTCCGGGCACGTGAGCGTGAGCGTGCCGCCGTGGAGCTCGGCGGTCCGCCGCGCAATCGGCAGGCCGAGGCCCCCGCCGCGGGCCTTTGTCGTGAAGAACGGCTCGAACACCCGCTCACGCAGCTCCAGCGGAATGCCGGGACCGCTGTCGCGGATACTGAGGACGCACTGCTCGTCGCGCCGTGCGACCGTCACCGCGATGCGTCCCCTTCCACTCGTCGCCTGCGCCGCATTGAGGAACAGATTGAGGACGGCCGCTCTGAGGAGCTCTGCGTCCGCCGTCAGCGTGCAGTCCGGTCCCTCGATGGTGACTTCGAGCGCGGCGCCGGCCGGGTCCCGCCGGAGCTGTGACGCCGCCTCGATGAGCAGCGGGCGCACCTGCACCGGCGTCGGCTGCGGCGGACGCGGGCGCGCGAACACCATCAGATCGTGGATGAGATCGCCGAGCGCATCGATGCGCGCGACCACGTCCCGCATCACCGGTGCCTCGGGATCCGACGCCGGACGCCGCGACAGCATCACCTGAATCGCCCCTTTGATGCCCGCGAGCGGGTTGCGCACCTCGTGCGCCACCACGGCCGCCATCTGGCCGAGGCGCGCGAGCGCCGCCTGCTGCGCCAGACGCTCCTCGGCGGCCTTGCGCGCGGTGATGTCGAAGCGGATCGAGATGTATTGAGTCGGCTTCCCCCGCGCGTCGAGGAACGGCACGATCGTCGTGTCCACCCAGTACAGCGTGCCGTCCTTCGCCCGGTTGCGGATCTCGCCGTCCCAGACGCGGCCCTGGGCGATCGTCCGCCAGAGGTCGCGCATGAAGGCCTTGGGGTGATACCCGGAGTTGATGATCCGGTGATCCTGCCCGAGGAGCTCCTCGCGCGAGTACTTCGAAATCTCGCAGAACTTGTCGTTGGCGTAGGTGATCCGCCCGGTGACGTCCGTTGTTGCGACGATGGCGGCGTGGTCGAGGGCGCGCTTGATATCGGCCAGCTGCTGCAGGTCGGTGGACCACCGGCGCTCGAGGCGCTTGAAGTGCATTACGAGCGTGGCGGCGGCGACGAACACGAGCGCCATCAGCGGGCGGTTCACGAACACCGCCGCCGGGGCGTCCGGCCCCCATCCCGCGATGGCGTCGACGACGAGCAGCATCGTGGCCACCGTTGCGGCCACGATGGGGTAGCTGTTCCAGCTGGTCCATAGCCCCAGCAGGATAACCAGCACGTACAGGATGCCGGCCGTGTAGCCGAGCGGCTGCTGCAGGTCGAGCAGGAAGATCGCGGCCGTGGCGGCCACGGCGCCCGCATAAATCCACGTCTGGCGCGATCTTTCGGGGCCGCCGGTCGGACGGGTGATGGTCATCGGTATACTGATGGCGGATGTCCGCCGCCACCGTCCTCATCGTCGACGACGAAGCGCTCCTGCGATGGTCGCTGCGGGAGCGGCTCGCCAAGGAGGGCCACGACATCCTCGAGGCCGGTACCGCCGCCGAGGCGATCGCGCAGATCCCCGGTGAGATCGACCTTGCGCTGCTCGACTACCGGCTGCCCGACGGCGACGGGCTCGAGGTGCTGCGCCGCTTCAAGGCGCAGTCGCCCGAAACCCAGGTCATCCTGATGACGGCCTTCTCGACCGTCGAGAACGCCGTCGAGGCGATGAAGCTCGGGGCCTTTCACTACGTCAACAAGCCGTTCAACCTCGACGAGGTGGCGCTGCTCGTCGACAAGGCGCTCGAGACGACGCGGCTGCGGCGCGAGGTCCGCACGCTCCGCAGCAGCCAGGGGCGCGAGTTCAGCTTCGAGGCGATCGTCGGCAATTCGCTCCCCATGCAGCAGGTCAAGACGCTGCTGGCGCGCATCGCCGCGAGCCCCGCGTCGACGGTGCTCCTGACGGGCGAGACCGGCACCGGCAAGGATCTGGCCGCCAAGGCGATCCACTACAACAGCGACCGCGCCGCGCGCCCCTTCGTCAACATCACCGCCTCGGCGCTCCCGGAGCAGCTCCTCGAGAGCGAGCTGTTCGGCCACGAGCGCGGCGCCTTCACCGACGCCCGGCAGCAGAAGCGCGGGCTGCTCGAGACGGCCGACGGCGGCACCGTCTTCCTCGACGAGATCGGCGAGATGATGCCGGGGCTGCAGGCGAAGCTGCTGCGCTTCCTCGAGGAGAAGGCGTTCAAGCGCGTCGGCGGGCTCGTCGACATCCGCGTCGACGTCCGCGTCATCGCGGCCACGAACCGGAACCTCGAGGACGAGGTCAAGGCGGGGAAGTTCCGCGAGGATCTCTTCTACCGCCTCCAGGTGATGCCGGTCATGCTGCCGCCGCTGCGCGATCGCCGCGGGGACATCGCGCTGCTGGCCGCGTACTACATCGACCGGTTCAACCGCGAGTTCCGCAAGCGCGTCCGCGGGCTGACGCCGGAGGCGACACGGCTGCTCGAGCAGTACCGGTGGCCGGGCAACGTCCGGGAGCTGCGCAACGCCATCGAGCGCGCGATGCTGCTCAACGATCGCGAGTGGCTGGAGCCCGACGACTTCACCACGCTGACCCGCACCGTGACCCCTACGCAGTTCACGCTGCCGCCCGAAGGGGTGAATCTCGAAGAGCTCGAGCGCCAGCTCCTCGTGCAGGCGCTCGAGCGCGCCGGCGGCAATCAGACGCAGGCCGCCCAGTTGCTCGGCATCAATCGCGATCAAGTGCGGTACCGCATCGAAAAATTCGGACTGCAGTCGACCCGAGGCGCCTAGGCCTACGAGGCAGCCGCCGACTCGGCCCGCGCGCCGACCGCGACGAGACATGGCCGCTCGCCGCGCGTCGTGATGACAGGACACGAGGCGCTTCGGACCACCCGCTCGGCCACGCTCCCCATCAGCAGGTGTGCGAGGCCCGTCCGCCCGTGCGTGCTCATTACGATCAGGTCGAAGCCGTTGTCGGCGGCGTAATGCGAGATCGTGTTCGCCGTCGGCCCGAAGAGAATTTCCGACGTCGTGCGGCCGCTCTCATAGTCGGCGGCCGGGACGCGATGCGACAGCCGCTCCCGCGCCTCCCGCAGCCGCGCCGCGCGCGTCTCGGGCGGTGCGGCGACGAACGCTTCGCTGCCGAACGGCCCCTCGAGCAACTGGTCCTCCAGCACGTGCAGCAGGCGGATCGATGCGCCGAAACGGAGCTGAAGCAGCCGCGCGCAATCGAGCGCCGCATCCGACGGCTCGCTGAAATCGGTCGGCACGAGGATGCGCGTGAAAGACGCCGCCGGCGGCGGCGCTCCGTGTGTGGTCAGCACCGGGCACGGGGCGCTGCGCACCACCTTCTCCGACACGCTTCCCATCAGCAGGTGCGTGACGCCGCTCCGGCCGTGCGTCCCCATGACGATGAGGTCGATATCGGCCGTCCGCGCATAGTCGAGAATCGCCTCGGCCGGCGCGGCTCGTTCGACGACGCGGATCTTCAGGCGATGGCGCTGGTCCGCCTCGGTGAGGCGATCCCGGATCCGCCGCAGGGCTGCCGGCTCCCGGTCGCGATGGCCTTCCGCGTGCGGCGGCGTCAACCGGTCGCCGCAGACGTGCAGCAGGTGCAGCGCGCCGCCCGAGGTCCAGGCGAACATCCGCGCGTACCCGAGTGCGGCATCGGACGAGGCGCTGAAGTCGGTCGGTACGAGTATGCGCGCAAACATCGCCATTCCTCTTGTGCCCGGCCCAGGAGCAGGGCTCGTACCAGGTGTTCATGTCCGGCGACGGGCGATTCGTCGCATTTTCTTGGCAACTTCGCCGCCGGTTCGCACGCGCCCGCCGCCGGCCGGGGATTTTTTCGCGGCCCTGCGGGATATTCAGCGCCGGCCTGCCGCCACCGGAACGCCGGCCCCCGCGCGTGCGTGCCGGACGGTGATCACCGGGCAGGTGGCGCCGCGGACGACCCGCTCCGCCACGCTTCCCAGCAGCAGGTGCGAGAGGCCTGAGCGGCCGTGCGTCCCCATGACGATCAGGTCGAAGCCGTGGTCGGCGGCGTAGTCGATGATCGTGCGGGCGGCACCGTCCACAATCGCCCCGGCGGTCGCATGCAGCCGGGTAACGTCGTCGCTGGTCAGGCGCTCGGCCAGCCGTCCCGTCGCCTCCTGCAGGCGCGCCGCGCGGCGCTCGCGCGACTCGGGCTCGACGAGCTCCGAAACCGGCGGCGGCGCCTCGGGCCGGTCCTCCAGGATGTGCAGCAGGTGGAATCTCCCGCCGCATCGGGCGGCGATCGCCCGGGCGCAGTCGAGCGCCGCGTCGGACGGGGTGCTGAAGTCGGTGGGCACCAGAATGCGGGTGAAGGCGGCGGCGCACGGCTCGCGAACCGTCAGGACCGGACACGGGGCGGCGCGGACGACCCTCTCGGCGACGCTCCCCACCAGCGCATGCGCGATGCCGTGGCGGCCGTGCGTGCCCATCACGATCAGATCGATCTCGCGCGTCCGCGCGTAGCTGACGATCTCGTCCGCGGGGTCATCTGAATGCTCCACAACGGGCACCGGACGCAGACGTTCGCGATCCTCGGCGTTCAGCCGGGCCAGGAGCTGGTCGACGGCGGCCGGCTCGTCGGCGCGCGGGTTGTGGACGACGGCGCGCAGAAAGACGTTCGGGAGTACGTGCAGCAGGTGCAGGCGGGCGCCGAACGTGCCGGCGAGCGCCCGCGCGTGCGCGAAGGCGGCGTCAGAGGGCGGGCTGAAGTCCGTGGCGACGAGGATGCGCGTGAACACGGCGCCTTCTCCTTGAGCAGACTCCGTACCAGGCCTGGGCCTCGGGCGCCAGCCACAGGCCCTGCGCCAGTTGCGCAAAGTTTCGCGTGCGGGTGCGGATTGTTCCGGGATCAGGCGGGCGGCAGGCGCCGGATCTTCGCCCAAAGCGTGACCAGGAAGGCGAGGACGAGCAGCGTGGCGACGCCGAGGCCCTGCCGGCGGACCTGCAGTTCGCGCATCGCGGCCTCACCCGCCTCGTGGGCGCGGCGGGCGGCGGCGAGCCCCTCGTCCGCGGTTTTCGCGAACGGAGCGGCGGCGAACGCGTGGACGAGCGCGCGCGACTGCACCTGGTGCTCGCGTGCCGTCTGCAGCGCCAGCCGCCCCTCGTCTACGAGCATGCCGGCATGCTCGGCGCGCGTGAGGATGGCGTCGGCGGCCGAGAGCGCCGCCTGCAGCCCGTCGAGCCGCCGGCGAATGTCGACGATCGCGGCGCCGCTGTCGCCCGTCGCGTCGTGGCACTGCGTGCAGACGGCGCCTTCCTGCACGCCGACCCAGCTGTCCGGCGGCGACTCGATCCGGTGGTTGCCGTGGCAGACGAGGCACTCGGCTTGGCCGAGCGCCTCGAAGATGTCGCGCTTGGGGCTCGCCCGGAAGAGCTCGGCCTCGCGGAGATGGCACTGCGCGCAGACGTTGGCTACCGACGCGACGCCCGGCGGGGTGGCGCCGTGGCTGCCGTGGCAGGAGACGCACGTCGGCGCGGACGTGTCGCCGCGCTTGACGAGCGCGGCGGCGTGCACGCTGGCCGACCACTCCTCGGGCGCGGTCGCCTGGCGGCCGAACAGCGCCATCCGCGCCGCGTCGCCGTGGCAGCGCCCGCAGGTCGCGACGACGTTGAGCGGGGCGACCGGCGAGCGCGCGTCGCGCACCCGTCTGACGCCGTGCGCGCCGTGGCAATCGTTGCACGTGGCGACGCGCCCGTCGCCCGCCTCCATCCGCTTCCCGTGGCCGCTCGTCCGGTATTGGGCGAACTGATCGACGCGCAGCTGCGGATCGAACTTTCGCATGTAGGCCGCGTCGCCGTGACACGTGGCGCAGAGCGGCGCGGTGGCCGTCCGCGCAGGCGCGTCGTACATCCCCGCGGCCGCGGACCGGTGGCACGCGCTGCACGCGAGCCCCGCGGCGGCGTGCACGTCGTCCTTGAACGCGGCCGCGGCGGCGTCGGCCGTCGTCTGCGCCCGAGCGTCGGCCGCCAAGAGCAGGCACGCCACGAGGGCGCACCGTTGCACCACGCACTGTCGGGCGCACCGTCGCACCATCGCACCGTCGCACCATCGCACCGTTGTCATGGCGCCGCCGCCCGGAGCGCCAGTCCGGTCATTACGCTCAAGAAGAGAAGGGCCGCCGCGCCGGCCCAGACGACGACCGATCGTGCCCGCGGCGACTCACCCGCGAGGAGCGGCAGCAGCAGCGCGGCCAGCGCGCCGAGCCCCATCGCCGCGACCGCAACGACTTCGCCGCTCAGTCCCGCGACGGTCGGCGGTACGTGCTTGAGCGTCTCGAACGCCCAGAGGAAGTACCACTCGGGGCGGATGCCGGCCGGGGCGGGTGCGAACGGGTCGGCTTTGGCGCCCAGCTCCCACGGGAAGAACGTTGCGAGCGCCGCCAGCGCCGCCAGCACCGCGGTCCACGCAAACAGATCGCGCAGCAGGAAATGCGGGAGGAACGGAATCGAGCGGACGGTGCCGGGATCCGCGGCGCGCTGCTCGATCGACGGCGGCACGCTCATGCCGTGCCGCTGAACGAGCAGCAGATGGAACGCCACAAGCGCCGTCGCCACCGCGGGCAGCACGGCGACATGGAAGCCGAACAGCCGCGTCAGCGTTGCCCCCGTGACGTCATCGCCGCCCCGCAGGAACCGGAGGAGCCCCTCGCCGACGACCGGAACGGTGGCGGCGATATCGGTGCCGACGCGCGTGGCGAAGAACGAGACCTCGTTCCACGGGAGCAGGTACCCGGTGAACCCGAAGCCGAGCGTCAGCAGGAGCAACAGAAACCCTGAGATCCACGTGAGCTCGCGCGGCCGCCGGTACGCGTGCAGGAACAGCACGCTGAAGAGGTGCGCGAACGCGCTCGCGACCATCAGGTTCGCGGCCCACGCATGAATCGACCGCACCAGCCACCCGAACGGCACGCGCGAGACGATGAACTGTACGCTCTCGTACGCCTCGGTGGCACTCGGGCGGTAGTAGAGCAGGAGCAGCGCGCCGGTCCCCACCTGGATCAGGAAGAGGAACAGCGTCATGCCGCCGAAGTAGTACCAGATCGAATAGCGGTGATGCGGCACCCGTTTGTGCCGCAGCGACTCCAGCACGTCGTCGAGCGGAAACCGTTCGTCGATCCAAGCGCGCCAACGGCCGTCCGTCATGCCCGGCGCGTGATGACGATCTCGTCGCCGGTCACGTTCGCGTCGTACGGGTCGAGCGGGCGCGGCGGCGGGCCGGCGACATTGCGGCCGTTCAGGTCGTACTCGCCGTTGTGGCAGGCGCACCAGATGCGCTGCAGGTCGGGTCGGTACTGCACCGTGCAGTCCAGGTGCGTGCAGGTGGCGGAGAAGGCACGCAGTTCGCCGGCCGGCGTGCGGATCACGATGGCGGGACGCGCGCCGAACGGCACCACGCGCCCCGAGTTCGGCGCCAGCGCCTGCGCGCTGCCGGCGTTTGTCGAGAGCGCCGCGGCTTCCGGGATGTCGGGCGGCGCGAGGTACCGGGCGACCGGATAGACGATTGAGGCGAGCACGCCCCCGCCCCACAGGCCGAGCAGCCAGTTCAGGACGCCGCGGCGGGCAGGTTCCTCGGCATGGGTCATCGTACGGGGAGAGAGTACCGCATTTCTTTCGCGCGACGTCGGGGGATTTTTCACGCTGCGGGAGAAATTCCGCGGGACACCGCGACCGTGGCTTCGCGTCGCCCCCATTAACCGGCTGTAAAACGGCGCGCCGCACGGCTCGCCGACGGGTACCGGAATTGCCCAAGTCCAACTCGTTGAAGGAGGACGCGACTGTGAAACACGTGCTGGGGATTGTCGTTGTTATTGTCGTGCTGGGGGCCACCTCCGGCGCGGCGTCCGCGCAGTCGGCCGTCGAGCGCGGACAACAGGTGTTCACCGCGCAGAAGTGCACGGTGTGCCACTCGGTGGCCGGACAAGGGAACAAGAAGGGTCTGCTCGACGGCGTCGGGGCGAAGCTCTCCGCCGACGAGATCCGGCAGTGGATCGTCAACGCGCCGGAGATGGCCGCCAAGGTGAAAGCGGAACGCAAGCCGGCGATGAAGCCGTACGCGGCGCTGCCGAAGGACAATCTCGATGCCCTCGTCGCCTACCTGCTCAGCCTCAAGAAGTGACCGCGCCTCCGGGCGCGATGGACAATTCCGCGCCGCTCGCGGGAATAACCGCTGCGCACGCGACGCGCGCATCGAAAACGCGGCGGAAGAGCTGCGGCACCGCGCTTGCACCTCGACGGCACAAGCGCGCGGCGAACTGCGGAATCGCCCCATGGCGCCGGAGGGTTGCGTATGACGGGACGGCTCTTCTCTTTCCTCACCGCACTCCTCGCGAACCTCCTGGCGCTGACGATCGCGGCCTCGTCGGCGGATGAACGCGTGGTACGCGCGGTCACCGGCGGGGCAGCGGCCGCACAGGCGGTGCCCGCGGCCCAGGCCGGCTACGTCGGCAGCGACACCTGCCTCGGATGTCATGAGGACCGGAAGAACCTGGGCGAGCACGGTCGTGCAGTCAATCCACGCGCACCGATGGCGCGTCAGGGGTGTGAGACGTGTCACGGGCCGGGCCAGGCCCACGTCGAAGGCGGCGGGGACCCGGCGTTCATCAGGAACCCTCTGCGCTTGCCCTCTTCGGAGGTGAGCGCGATCTGCACGACCTGCCACAACCGGGGCGAGCACGAGTTCTGGCAGGGAAGCCAGCACGATCGCCGCAATCTGACCTGCACGACGTGCCACAGCGTGCACAACTGGAACTCGCTCGAGAGACAGCTCAAGGCGAGCTCCGTCATCCAGACGTGCGGCAACTGCCACCGCGACAAAGTCGCCAAGCTCGATCGCTCGAGCCATATGCCGGTGCGGGAAGGCAAGCTCGAATGTTCGACCTGCCACAACCCGCACGGCTCGCAGAACGTCCGGCTATTGCGGGTCGGCAACACGGTCGGCGAGTTCTGCACGAGCTGCCACGCCGAGAAACGCGGCCCGTTCCTGTGGGAGCACGCGCCGGTACGTGAGAACTGCGCCACGTGCCACGATCCGCACGGAACGGCGAACGAGCGGTCGCTCGTCGCCAAGCCCCCGTTTCTCTGTCAGCGCTGCCATGCCCACACGCGGCACCCGAGCACGATCTACGACGCCACGCAGTTGCGGAACACGAGGCTGTACAACCGCGGCTGCCTGAACTGTCATTCGAACATCCACGGCTCGAATCACCCGTCCGGTCACACGTTCCAGCGATAGCCGAGGAGATGACCATGCGTACCACGCTGTCGACAGCTGCGGCCCTCCTGCTGCTGGTCCCCGGGGCGGCAGCCCGCGCGCAGACGCAGACTCCCGCGGCGTTCGCGACGCTCCACCCCACGAACCCGGCGGTCTTCGGGCAGATCGACTTCGGGGGGCGTTTCACGACTGTGACCGGAGATCGGGCGCGGTACCAGCGCTACCGCGACTTGCGCGATGGTGTCTTCTTCGAGATGCCGATGTTCCACCAGGAGACCGAGAGGTGGTGGGTGAGCCTCTCGGTGCGCAATGCGGGCTATCGCGACCAGCGCTACTCGATGACCTTCGCCCGGCCGGGCAGGGTCAAGCTTCGCGTCCTGTACGACCAGACGCCGACATTCATCAGCGACGATACGCGAACACCCTACGAACCGCGCCCGCGGGGCAATGGCTTCTACGACGGCTCCGGCGCGACCCTGTCGCTGCCCGACGCGGTCCAGGCCGCCATCGAAGCCAATCCACTTACCGTTCGCCAGCAGATCGAGAGCCTTGCGGTGGGGTTTCCGAGCCGGATTCGCCGCGACGGCCTCGGCTTCGACCTGACGTTCGACGTCACGGAGACCTGGCACACGAAGGTGAGATTCCTGAATACGCGGAAGGAAGGCAACATTCCGTGGGGCGCGGCCTTCGGCTTCAACCTGCCGATCGAAATCCCATTGCCGATCGAGACCCGTACCAATGACTTCGGGTCGTCACTGGAGTGGACCAACGATCGGGGCATGCTCCGCGTCGGCTATGACGGATCGTGGTTCGACCAGGGCGTGCCGACCTACACGTGGGACAACCCGCTCCGGATCACCGACAGGACCTACGCCACCGCCTACTCGCCGGGCGATGGGACGTCGCTCGGCCGGGGAACGCAGTGGCCGAGCAACTCGTTCTATTACGTCAACTTCGGGGGCGCGTACCGGCTGCCCTCCCGTACCAACGTGAACGGCACGTTGTCGCTCGGCCAGGCCAGCCAGAACGCCGCGCTCGTGCCGTACACGATCAACACGGCCATCGCGCCGCTCAACGACGTGTCGAGCCTCGACCGCACGCGCGCCGAGGCGAGCGCCAATCTCGGCGCCGCCACGCTCAATCTCGTCACGCGGCCGTCCCGCGATTTCAGCGTCAACGGGCGTTATCGCTTTGCGCGCTTCGACAACCAGACGCCGCACTTCGAGCGGCACGAGTACGTGCGGTTCGATCAGGTGGCGGAAGAGGGCGGGCCGCCCGAGTTCCACGGGTACACACGCAACTACGTCGACGTCGACGCGGCCTACACCCGCCTCAGGTACACCACCCTGCGCGTCGGCTATGGCTACGCGGGTGCCAGGTTCCCGCAGCGCGTGTATTTCGATACCCGCGACAACACCTTCCGCGTGTCGGCGGACACGGTCGGCAATGAGTACATCTCACTGCGATCGCTCTACGAACGATCCCAACGCCGCGGCAACGGCTTCCACGGCGCCGTGCTGGAGGCGGTGGGCGAGCAGCCCGGCATGCGGCACTACGATGTGGCCGACCGCAACCGCGATCGCATCACGCTGATGACGACCGTCACGCCGAGAGGCGCCATCGGCGTGACGGCATCGATCGCCTGGACCGACGATACGTTTCTCAATCCCGAGCAGCCGCGCGGGAACAGCTTTGGCCTGCTGAGCTACCGGAGCCAGACCTACGGCATCGGCCTCGACTATCTCCCGGGCGATGCCGTGGCCGTCGGCGCCTCCTACAACTTCGACAGGTACAACGGACTCTCGCAGTCGCGCAATGCGAGCCCGGGCGTACAGTTCGACGATCCCGAACGGAATTGGACGACGGACGAAGACCAGCAGGGGCACTCCGTGCTGGCGTACGTGGAGCTGACGCGGCTGGTGCGGAACACCGAGGTGCGTGTCGACTACGACTACAACAGGTACAACGGCCGGTACGTCTACGCGACAGGCCCCGCCTATTCGCCAACGTCTTCCGCCGCGGGACGAGTGGCGCAATTGCCTCCGCTGTCAGCGGACGAGAACCGCTTGTCCACGGATCTGCGCTATTTCATCCGCCGCAACGTCGCGGTTGGGTTCGCGTACTGGTACAGCGATTACGCGGTTGAGGACTTTGCGCTGGGGCCGCCGGGAGAGGCGTTCGTCTCCGGTGTTGCCCAGCCGCCGATCTTCGAGAACCAAGCGGCGGATTCGCCGATCAACGGCATCGTGCTGAACTACTTCTACCGGCCGTACACGAGCCACACCGCCTGGGTGCGGTTGACGTATCTCTGGTAAGCGCGCACGCGCAAAATGACGGCGAAGGTACACGCCCGGCCGCAAGTGGCCTAGCCCGACTTTCGCACAATAGGAGGTCCTATTCTCATGCCACAGGCCTCCCGTCTGGGCCGGACACGGATGAACGCATAGATGAAAGAAGTAGCGGCATCCAACGACCGAGGTCGAAGGTGTTGACGGACTTGCGTTG
>JACPTI010000069.1 GCA_016192845.1 Acidobacteriota bacterium | reverse complement strand
GGTCTAGTGAAGCCACAAGTCACAAGTCACAAGTCACAAGTCACAAGTCACAAGTCACAAGTCACAAGTCACAAATCACAAAATCACGAAGCGGTTCTTCTTGCTTGTGACTTGTGACTTGTGACTTCTGACTTGTGACTTGGCGTCGGGCATCAGCCCGACGCGAGCGCCAATCCCGCCGCCTCCCACGCCGTAATCCCGCCCGCCAGCTCGCTCACGTTCGTCCGCCCCGCCCGCTGCAGCAGGCTTGCCGCAATCGACGATCGGTACCCGCCGGCGCAGTGCACGAGCACGGGACGGTCCGCGGGAATCTCCGACATGCGATCGAGCAGCCGCGTCAGCGGGATGTGCACGCTGCCGTCGATGCGCTTCTGCGCGCGCTCGCCCGGGGCACGCAGGTCGATGAGCACCGGCGCGCCGCCTTCGGCGAGGCGCCTGGCGGCGACCTCGGCGCTCAGCCGCTCGGTCGAGACGATGCGGGCGGGCGAGGCGTCGGCGCTGCGCAGCCCGCCGGCGAGGTAGCCGATGACGTGATCGAACCCGATGCGGCCGAGCCGCATCGCCGACTCCGTCTCGGCGCCCGGGTCGGCCACGATCGCGATCGGCCGCTCGCGCGAGAGTACGGTGCCCGCCCACGTGGCGTACTGGCCGATCAGGCCGATGTTGATGCTCCCCTCGAGATGCGCGGCCGCGAACTCCGCCGGGTCGCGCGTGTCGAGCACCTGCGCGCCCTTCTTCTGATCGGCCAGCAGCTCGTCAATCGTGAGCGGCCGGAGCTCGCGCGCCAGCGCCTGCTCCAGCGTCTGGCGCTCGCGGCTGTTGAGCACGGCATCGTAGGTGAAGTACGGCGGCGCGTCGGGCTGGTCCGCCGTGACGAGATCGATGAACGCCTCCCTGCTCATCGACTGCAGGGCGTAATTCGACCGCCGCTGCTCGCCGATGGTCGACACCGTTTCCTGGCTGATCGCCTTGCCGCACAGCGAGCCGGCGCCGTGCGCGGGGTAGACCAAGCTCGAGTCGGGGAGCTTCAGCAGCTTCTCGCGCAGCGAGGTGTAGAGCAACGCGCCCAGGTCGGTGGCGGACCAGCCGAGCGCGGCGCGCAGGTCGGGACGGCCGACGTCGCCGACAAACAGCGTGTCGCCCGTGAGCACCGCCTTCGGCATCGAGCCGTTCTCCGCCAGGTCGTACACCTTCAGGCAGATCGATTCCGGCGTATGGCCGGGCGTTTCCATCGCCTCGATGCGTACCTGGCCGAACTGCACCGTGTCGCCGTCGCCGAGCGGCCGGAAGGCGTACTCCGCCTTCGCGGCCTTCCCCAGGTAGATCGTGGCGCCCACGCGGTCGCGCAGCTCCAGATGGCCGGCGATGAAGTCGGCGTGGAAGTGCGTGAGGAATACGTGGGCAATCCGGAGGCCGTGCTCGGCCGCGAATACCAGATAGCCGTCGATATCGCGCTGCGGGTCGACGACGGCGGCCGTGCGCGTCTGCTCGTCGCCAATCACGTACGAGGCGTGGGCCAGGCAGTTGAGGTAGAACTGCTTGAAGATCATGGGCTTTGGGCGTTGGGCTTCAGGCTTTGGGCTACCGGCCAACAGCTGCCGGCTACCGCCTACCAGCTACCAGCTACCAGCTACCAGCTACCAGCTAGGTACAGGTTACCGCGGCTGGGTGTAGACTCGACGCGAGTTTTTTCAGGGCGGTTCAGCCTATGTCGCTCTCACGACGCAACTTCATCAAGGGCGTAATCGCGGGAGGCGCGGTGGCCTCCTCCGCCGCCTACCTGTTCCGCGGCGCCGGGTCCCTCCTCGGCCAGTCGTCCGTCGAGCGTCTCCTGACCCTGACCGTCAACGGCCAGACGCGGCGCGTCGACGTGCTGAAACAGGAAACGCTGGCGATGACGCTCCGCTACAAGCTGGGGCTCACCGGCACCAAGCTCGGATGCGACCGGGCCGAGTGCGGCGCATGTACCGTCCTTATAGACGAGGTGCCGCACTATTCCTGCTCGGTGCTGACGCACATGGTGCGCGGGCGCCGGATCGTGACGATCGAAGGGCTCGAGGGGCCCGGCGGCGTCCTGCACCCGGTGCAGCGGGGGGTCGTGGACGAGCAGGGGTTCCAGTGCGCCTTCTGCCTGCCGGGCTTCGTGATGGCCGCCGTCGGGTTCCTGAAGACCAACCCGACCCCGACGCGCGAGGAGCTGGCCCACGGCATCTCGGGCAACCTGTGCCGCTGCCAGGACTACGACAAGATCCTGACCGCGCTCATGCGCGGGGCCGAATACATGCGGAGAAGTTAGTGGCGAGTTCGGACTGAGGGGGTACCACTTACAACAAGCTTTCGAGCGCGATCGGCAGGCCGCGACATCGGAGCGGCCCGGAGCGCCATTTGAGCAGGAGTACCAGTAAGTGCCAGGGAAGTACATCGGCCGCAACTACACGCCTCCCGATCTCGTCGCGAAGGTTACGGGCCGCGCCAAGTACGCGGAGGACTTTCGCGCCGAGGGGATGCTGTTCACCAAGCTCCTGCTCAGCCCGATGCCGCACGCCCGCGTGCGGAGCATCGATGCCAGCGCCGCGCTGGCCATGCCGGGCGTCCGGGCGATCCTCACCGCCGACGACCTGCCGGACCTGGGCGGCCAGGAGCGCGCGCTGACCAACGAGCCGCGCTACGCTGGCGAGCCGATCCTGGCGGTCGCGGCCGTCGACGAGCTCACGGCCGCCGAAGCGGTCGAGCGGATCCAGGTCGGCTTCGAGCCGCTGCCCTTCGTCACCAACGCGCTCGACACGCTGCGACCCGACGGTCCGAACCCGCGCCTCGACGGCAACGCGTGGGGCCCGCCGCCGCCGCCGAGAGAAGGCGCGCCGCCGGCGCTGCCGCCGTTCGAGACCGTGAAGTGGACCACCGAGGACTTCGCCGAGGAAGCGCAGGGGCGGCTGCCGATGGGCAGGCCGCTCGAGGAATGGGCGTACGGCGACCTCGAGGCCGGCTTTGCCGCGGCGGCGCTCGTGCTCGACGAGACGTTCGTGGTCCAGTCGACCGGGCACCACCCGATGGAGACGCGCAGTGCGATGGCGTACTGGCGCAACGGCAAGCTCTACCTCCACGGCTCCACGCAGAGCGTCGCCCAGACGCGCGGGAACATCGCGCGGTGGGTCGGGATCGATCCCGAGGACGTGATCCTGATCTGCGAGTACACGGGCGGCGGGTTCGGCAGCAAGGGCGGCGGCGCGGTGTCGATGTCGATTCCCGCGCTCCTGTCGCGCAAGGCCAATGCACCGGTGATGATGCGAATCACGCGCGAGGACGAAAGCTACATCGGCCGCGCCCGCACGAACATGACCGGCCGCGTCAAGATCGGCTTCGCGAAGGACGGCCGCATCACCGCGCTCGACTTCTTCATCGTCCAGGATACGGGCGCGTACGGGCCGCTCGCCGATCACCGGTCGGCCGGCAACGCCGCGTCGCTCATCTACCAGCCGCCGGCGATGCGCTGGCGCGCGGTCAACGTCGCCACCAACACGCCGCCGCGGTCGCAGCAGCGATCGCCCGGGCCGATGCAGGCCAACGGCATCATCGAGCCGGTCATCACGAAGGCGGCCAGGCAGCTCGGCCTCGACCAGGTGGCGATCCGCCGGATCAACGCGCCGGAAGGGAAAGCGCCGTTCGGGCCGGTGCTCCCCAGCGGCGAGCGCAATCACGTGACGAGCGCGTTCGTGAAGGCAGCGCTCGATCGCGGCGCGATGCTGTTCAACTGGGAGGAGCGGAAGGCGCGCGCGGGCAAGCGCCAGGGAACGACGATCCGCGGCGTCGGCGTCACCGTCGGCCCCCACGGCGCGGGGTCGATCGGCTGGGACAGCATCATGACGCTGCGGCCCGACGGCAGGCTCTACGTGCAGTCGGGCGTCGGCAACCTCGGCACGCATTCGATGGTCGACCTGGCGCGCGTGGCGGCGGAAGTCCTCGACATGCCGTGGGAGAAGGTCGAGGTGATCTGGGGCGACACCGGCAAGCACCTTCCATGGACGTGTCCGTCGGTGGGCAGCCAGACAACGCACGGCATGACGCGGGCGAACCATGCGGGCGCCATGGACGCGCGGCGGAAGCTGCAGGAGATCGCGGCGCGCGATCTGGGCGGTTCGCCAGGCGACTACACCGTCGGGGGCGAGCGCGTCTTCCGGCGCGACAACCCTTCGCGCGGGATGAGCTACGTGCAGGCGGCGCGGCGCGCGATCGAACTCGGCGGCAGGTACGACGGGCACGAGCTCCCGAAAGACATCAACCCGATGACGCGCGCGTCGGCCACGGCGCTCGCGGGCCTCGGGCTGATGGGCGTCGCCAAGGACACTTACGGGCGCGACGGCGTCACATACTCGTTCGTGATCGGCTTCGCCGAGGTCGAGGTCGACATCGAGACCGGCGCCGTGCGGGTGGTCGACTTCCTCGGCGTCGGCGACGTGGGGACGGTCGTCAACCCGCGAAGCCTGCTCGCGCAGATCAAGGGCGGCGCGTGCCTCGGCATCGCGCACGCGCTGTTCCAGAAGTCGGTCGTCGAGCCGCGGTACGGCGTGTCGCTGACCGACCGGTTCCACTACAGCAAGCCGCTGACGATTCTGGACGTGCCGGTCGCGATGCAGGCGGACGCGCTCGACCTTCCCGATCCGGAGACGCCGGTCGGCGCTCGGGGCGTTGGCGAGCCGCCCGTGGGCGCCGCCTACGGCGCGGTGATGAGCGCGATTGCCGACGCGGTGGGCGAGGACGTCTTCCGGCGCGCGCCGGTGACGGCCGACATCATCCTGATGTCGCTCGAGCACGGACGGCGGATGCACGAGCCGCTGCGGATGCACGTATGAATCGTCGTTGGGATTGTTTGAGTCGTGCCGATTGTTTAACCACGAAGGACACGAAGTTCACGAAGGTTACGAAATACTTATTGGCATGTTCGTGTTCTTCGTGATCTTCGTGCCCTTCGTGGTTCATCCGAACGGACCGAATGAGCCGAACGATCCGAACGAGGGAGATAGGGACAAATGGCCGTGATCCGCGACGTGATGCCCGCGTTCGAGCTGTTCCAGCCGACCTCCGTCGAGGATGCGCAGGCGGTGCTCAACCGGTACGGCGCCGATGCGTGGGTGCTGGCCGGCGGCCTCGACAGCCTCGACTGGCTGAAGGACCGGATCAAGCGTCCCCAGGCGGTGGTCGACCTCGGCGCCATCGCGGCGCTGAAGGGCATCCGGCCCTGGCAGGGTGGCCTGGAGATCGGCGCGATGACGACCCTCACCGAGGTGGTGCGCCATCCGGTCGTCCGCGAGGAGTATTCGATCCTGCTCGAGGCGGCCGAGGCGGCCGCCTCGCCGCAGATCCGGAACCAGGGGACGATCGGCGGCAACGTCTCGCAGGACACGCGCTGCTGGTACTACCGCGCCGGCTGGCCGTGCTACCGCGCCGGCGGCAACATCTGCTACGCCGACACGCCGGAGGCGATCAACCGCGAGCACGCGATTCTCGGCGCCGACCGCTGCGTGGCCGTCAACCCGTCGGACACCGCGCCCGCGCTCGTCGCGCTCGACGCGCAGATGGTGATTCGCGCAGCCGACGGCGGCGAGCGCGTGGTCGCGGCCGAAGACTACTTCGTCGGGCCCGACATCAACATCACCCGGATGACGATTCTCGAGCCGGGCGACATTCTCACCGCGATCCGCCTGCCGCGGACCTGGGCAGGCGCGCAGTTCTACTTCGAGAAGATCCGCGACCGCCAGGTGTGGGACTTCGCGCTCGTCAGCGTCGCGTCGGCGATGGTGCTGAACGGCAGCATGATCGAGCGGATCCGCCTGGCCGTCAACGGCGTCGCCGCGCGCCCGCTGCGCCTGCGGGCCGTCGAGGCGCTGGTCGCGGGGCGGCCGCGCAACGAGGCGACCGCCGTGGTGGCGGCGAACCTCGCGATCGAAGGGGCGCAGCCGCTGCGCTTCAATGCCTACAAGGTGCCGCTGATGCGGAACCTCGTGAAGCGCGCGATCCGCGGCGTGGAGGCGGCGACGTGGACGTCCTGACCTGGGGCCGCAACCCCTGGGACCTGCCGATCCTGACGCACATCTCGTGGGATCTGCTGTGGGCGTCGCTCTTCGCGGGGATTGCGTTCCTCGTGGCGCACGCCAGCTACATGGTGTTCTCCGCCCATCGCAAGCGGCACGCGTCCGAGACCGACGCCATGGAAGCCGCGCGTGTCGACCTGCCCCACCGCATCGTCCGGCATTCGCTGGCCGCCCGCCTGTTTCACTGGGTGATGGCGGCGGCGATGTTCGCGCTGCTTCTCACCGCGTTCCTGCCGATCGCGGGGATCCGCTTTCCGTGGGTGACGTGGCACTGGATTGCCGGCCTCGTGCTCACGGGGTCGATTCTGTTCCACGGCATCCACGCGACCGTCTGGCTCGACTTCTGGTCGATCTGGGTCGGTCCGCGCGATCTGCCGGAGCTGAAGGCGGAGATCCTCCGGGAGCTCGGGCACGAGATGCCGGGACCGCGTCCTGGCAAGTACCCGCTCGGCAACCGCCTCTACCACCTGGCCATCGTTGTCGTCGCGATTGTCGTCGTCGTGAGCGGGCTCTTCATGATGGTGCGCGTCCGCACGCCGTTCTTCACGCGGAACCCATATCTCTTCGGCGACGTGACCTGGGGCGTTACCTACGTCCTTCACGGGCTGGCGGGCGTTGCGCTGGTCGGTCTCGTGATCGCGCACGTGTACTTCGCCGTAAGGCCCGAGAAATGGTGGATTACCAAATCGATGATCCTCGGCTGGATCACGCGGCGGCAGTACCTCGAGCACCACGACCCGGACCGCTGGGTCGTTCGCGAACTCCCAACGCCCAACTCCACAACTCCCAAACCAGGGGTTCCGTCTTTCTAGACCGGCGACTGACGTCATTGGGAGTTGGCGTCTTGGGGATCGGGAGTTGAGGATGCGCGACGAGTTTCAACAACGCTGCGACGCCATCGAGGAGGCGTACGAGTTCTTGCTCGCGTATGCCGCGCAGGGCGTCAGCGGCGACCCCGGCGCGGGGAGCCAGGTGCGCGAGTTCCTCCAGCGCGCGGCGGGCGCGCTCACCGGGCTTGGCGACCTGTTCGGGGCCGTGATCGACCGCGAACGCCTCGAGCCGGCCGATCGGTATCGCGCCTACGTCGCCGTGCTCGACCGCGACGCGCGCGACAGCCTGGCGGCGATCGAGCTCGTGCTGGCGCAGCCCTCCATCAGCTCGCAGCTCATCGACAACCTCAATGCGTCGATGCATCTGCGTGCGCTGCTCACCGATCTGTTCCTGATTGACGAGATCCTGAAAGCCCGGGATCAAGTCACAAGTCAGAAGTCACAAGTCACAAGTCACAACTCGTAACCTCACACTCCCAAAACGCCAACTCCCAAAATGCCAACTCCCAACGGTTGGGAGTTGTGGAGTTGGGCGTTGGGAGTTCTTATTGTGACTTGAGCCATGTGACTTGTGACTTGAAGCGCGCGCTACGCGCGCCGCGCCCGGCGGTTGGCGATCGCTGCCTGATACGCCACGTGCAGCGTCGTGGCGGCGCGATCCCAGGAGAACTCGCGCGCGCGCGCCAGGCCGCGCGCGGCGCACTGGTCCGCGAACGCCTCATCGGTGAGCATCCGCTCGAGCGCCGCCGCCAGCCCCTCGGCGTCGTCGGGATCCACGAGGAGGCCCGCGTCGCCGAGCACCTCCGGCAGCGCGCCCCTGTTGGCCGCGACGACCGGGATTCCGGCCGACATCGCCTCGAGCACCGGAATCCCGAAGCCTTCGTCGCGCGACGGCAGGACCAGGAGGTGCGCGCCCGCGTACAGCTCCTCGCGATCCACGACATAGCCGAGATGGCGCACGCGGCCGGCAAGCGGCGGCCGCGTGAGCCGCGCGAGCCAGGCGCCGGCGTCCGGCGTCGATTTGCCGGCGAGCACGAGCGGCGCGGCGGCCGGGCGGCGCTCCAGCAGCCGCGCGTAGGCGTCGAGCAGCGCGCCGACGTTCTTGCGCGCCTCCAGCGTGCCGACGAAGAGCACGTAGCCGTCGCGCGGCACGTGCGGGCCGCGCCCCAGCGCGCGCCAGGCGGGCGGGCCGGGCGGGCAGACGTGCACGCGCGTCGGCAGCACGCCGAACGTCCGCTCGACGAGCGAGGCCGTATACCGGGAATTGACGACGACGGCGTCGGCGCGCTGGGCATGTTCGTGCGCCAGGGCCGGATAGTCGCGCCGGACTTCCGCGCGCGTCGCCTCCGGCGCGCCGAGAAAGAACAGATCGTGGAACGTGACCACCTGCGCGGCGTGCCGCGTTGGAATCAGCAGCGGGTGGGCGGCGTGCACCACGTCGGCGGCGATGCCGAGCGTCTCGATCGGCGGCCACTCCATCCGGTGCCACAGGTAGTTGAGCAGCCGGACCGGCACCCGCCGATCGACGACGCGGGCGGCCAGCTCCGACGCCAGCCCCTCGGCCGGCCGGTCCTTCCACGAGCTCGTGAACACGGCCACGTCGGTGCCGTCGCCGGCGTGCCGGCGGGCATACGCGCGCACGAGATTGTGCATGTACTCGCCAACCCCGG
Source organism: Acidobacteriota bacterium (assembly GCA_016192845.1). GTDB lineage: Bacteria > Acidobacteriota > Vicinamibacteria > Vicinamibacterales > UBA2999 > MELF01. Next base: position 1,801 of record JACPTI010000069.1, on the reverse strand, counting down.
TGCGCTCGCGGAGCGCCGGACGGTAATCGATCAGGATGCGCACTCGCAGGCCTCAGGCCACAGGCCCCCGTTGAGGCCTGGGCCTACGACATTATCAGTAGATCGGGTGCCAGGTGACGAAGAAGCAGATCAGGAGCGTCCGGAAGACGAGCGAGACGATGACGATCGCCTCGTGCGCCCGCTGGGTGGTGATGCTGGCCACGAGCATGAACGCGGGAAACAGTACCGACGCATAGCGGCCGAGCCCTTCCAGCGTGTTGCTGCTCAGCGGCACGAGCAGGCTGACCAGCACGTAGGCGCCCATGGCGACCCCGAGGCGGCGGAAGATCAACGGGGTCAGCGCCAGGAAGACGAGCGCGGGCGCGGCGTGCAGCACCTCGAACGGCACGATCTCCGACGTGAAGAAGAAGCCGTACGGCCCGTACTCGAACACGCCGGAGATCAGCCTGAGGAGCTGCTCCCACGGGGGATGGCCCAGCGAGTAGCCCCAGTGCGCCTGCGCCGCCATCCATCCGAGCGGATCGCCGGTCAGCGTATACACGTACAGGCAGAAGCCGGCGAAGGCCGCGGGAATCGGCGCAAGCAGCGCCCACCGGGACGCCAGCGCGCGAAGCGACGGGGAGTCTCTGAGCGCCAGCAGCGCCAGCGGCAGCGCGATCAGGATGCCGTTCGGCCGCGTCAGCGCCGCCAGCGCGCCCCAGATGCCCGCCTGCCACCACCGCCCGTTCCAGGCGCGGCTGAGGGCGAGCACGCTCGTGAGCAAGAACACCGACTCCGCGTAGACGCGCGCCAGGAACAGCGACCACGGAAAGACCGCGATGTACAGCACGGTCCGGCGCGCGACCTCGCGGCTCTCAAACAGGCGCTCGGTGAACCGGTGAATCGCGACGAGCGCCAGCAGGTACGCGACGAGCGAGATGACGATGCCGGCGACCCACGTCGCCGCGGCGCCGCCGCCGAACGGCGCGGCGGCCGCGCGCATCAGCAGCGGATACAGCGGGAAGAACGCGATACTGCTCTGGGCGTCGGGCCGGAAGTAGTAGCCGCGGGCGGCGATGTCCCAGTACCACCCCGAATCCCACGCGACGAAGATCTCGACGAACTTCTCGTTGGCGAACGGCAGCGTGAAGCCGCGCGGCATCGCCGGCTCGAACACGATGTTGGCGAGGAAGGCGGCCGACAGCGTCGCGGCCCGCACGGTCACGACCGCGAAGAGCGTATCGGCGACCGCGGCGGGAACGGCGCCCAACGCGGCCCGCAGCGCCGCCGTCGCCTGCATCGTCGTGTGTCCGAGCAGGGTGCGAAGCCAGGATCGGCCGCCGATCGCGACCCGGATCGGCACGAGCACCAGCAGGACGAAGACGGGCTTGGCCGGTTCGTGCAGGCGCAGCAGGCCGACATCGATGCCGCCGGTGGCCAGGATGACCGCAAGCGCCGCGGCGTAGGCCGCGATGACCGCGTCGAGCGCAGACGGCAGGAGATGGACCAGCCGGGGGAGGAGCGCCTCCCGCTGCGCTGCGGCGGCCCAGGAGGAGGGGCGCGCTACCTCAGCCATCGGGGCGCTGGATTATAGCCGTCCATCTCGCCCTGGCAGTATCCCCTCCGCACCCTACGATGGTCCGGCTGAAGCCGGACGCCACGTACTCAGATCGTACGTAGTGTCCGGCTTTAGCCCAATACTGTTCATTTAATGTTTCTTAAGGCGAATTCGCACGGTCACGATGCGGACGCGCAGGCGCCGACGGGGCCGGAGTGGAAACTTGGTCATCTTCCGCTTCACCCCCCGGGGCACGCGGCGCCC
>JACPTI010000053.1 GCA_016192845.1 Acidobacteriota bacterium | reverse complement strand
GGAACCGGGAACAACGTCGCCCCCACGTTCTACTACTCGTGGAGCATGCCGGGCGACAACGGCGACATCGGCGCCGATTTCTACGAGGACAACATCAAGTACTGCAACCAGTCGATCATCGGCACGGGTCAGCTCATGACGCAGGAGCCCGGCAACATGGTGGGCCCGACGGTATCGGGCATCGAGGCGCTGATCGCGCAGGACCCGACCGCCTACTGGGACGACGACGACCTGAAGGTCGTCAGCCCGCTCGGGCGGAGCCCGCGCGTGTTTCCGATTCCGCTCTACGACCCCGACTTCTTTCAGAGCGGCAAGATGACCGGCCGGAACGCCACGCTGAAGGTGGCGGGCTGGGTCGGCTTCTTCGTCGAGGACACGAGCGGGAACGAAATCTACGGCCGCATCATGCCGATGCTCGGCGTGATCGATCCGAATGGCGGGCCCGCGCCGGAAGGCGCCGTTCCGCGCGCGGTACAGCTCATCGAATAGTCATGGCGCTGCTCACGGGACTCATCATCAGCGAAGACGAGACGTTCAGGAAGAAGGCCGCGGAGATCCTGCGCTCCGGCGCGACGCCGATCACGGTCAGCTACGAGCGGTTCGCCGCCGACGCCCAGCCCGATCTCGTCGTCGTGGACGGGCGGCGCGAGCAGTCCTCGGCGCTGGCAACGATCGAACGGTTGCGGGCGGCGGCGCCGGCGCTGTCGATCTTCATGGTGGCGGCCGAGGCGAGCCCGGACGCGATCCTGCAGTCGATGCGCGCCGGCGCGAACGAGTTCCTGATATGGCCCCCGGCGGAGGCGGCGTTCCACGAAGCGGTGGCGCGCGCGGCGGCCCGCCGGGACTCGTCGCCGGCCTCGCGGGCCCGCGCCACGACCGCCGTCTTCTTCGGCGCCAAAGGCGGTGCGGGGACGACGACGATTGCCGTCAACTCGGCGGTCGAACTCGCGCGCCTGAGCCGCCGGCCGACGGTGATCGTCGACCTCAAGGCGGGCCTGGGCGAGGTGACGCTGTTCCTCGGCGTGCGCAGCCGCTACAGCCTGCTCGACGCGATCGACAACCTGCACCGGCTCGACAGCGAGTTTCTCAGGGAGCTCGTCGTCAGGCACAAGTCGGGGCTGGAGATTCTCGCCGGGTCGGACCACTTCGATCGGCCCGGACCGGCCGACACCGGCGCGATCGAGGAGGTGTTCCGGCTGCTCGCGCGACAGTACACCCACATTGTCGTCGACGCCGGCAGCCAGCTGACGCCGTGCGCGACCGCGGTCATGTACGCGGCCGACACGATCTATCTCGTGCCGAATCCGGACGTGCCGTCGGTCCGGAACGCGCAGCGCCTGCTCGATCGCATCGGGCAGCTCGGCGCCTGCGGCGAGCGCGTGCGGGTCCTGCTCAACCGCGCGTCCGAGCCGTACCCGATCGATCCCGATCAGATCGAAGCCGCGCTCGGCCGTCCCATCGATCACATGTTCCGCAGCGACTACAGAACCGTGTCGGGCGCGCTCAATTCCGGCGTGCCGCTGTCGCTCACCGGCAACAGCGACATCGCGTCGCAGTTCGCCACCTTCACGCGGCGGATGCTCGACCCGAACGCCGAGCCCGCCGCCTCTCCCAGGCGCGGGACGCTCGGCCTGCAGCGCCTCGCGTCGATCTGGTAGCCGGCCATGAGTTCCCTCGCCGCCGCGCCGCCGATGAGCCACGCCGTGCGCCAGCAGTACCTGGAGCTGCGGGCGAACGTGCACCGCAAGCTGCTGGCGCGCCTGAACCTCGAGGCGCTGGCGCAGGCGGACCGGGCGCGGGCCGAAGCGGAGATCCGCACGCTGCTCGGCCAGCTGCTGGCCGAGGAGACGATTCCGATCAGCCTGAGCGAACGGGACACGCTCTTCGGCGAAGTCATCGACGACGTGTTCGGTCTCGGGCCGCTCGAGCCGCTGCTGCGCGACCCGGCGGTGAGCGACATTCTGGTGAACACGCATCAGCACGTGTTCGTCGAGCGGGGCGGCGTGCTCGAGCGCGCGTCGGCGTCGTTCCAGGACGACAGGCATCTGCTCCGGGTGATCGACCGCATCGTCAGCCGCATCGGGCGTCGCATCGACGAGAGCTCGCCGATGGTCGACGCGCGTCTGGCCGATGGCTCGCGCGTCAATGCGGTGATCCCGCCGCTCGCGGTCGATGGGCCGCTCCTGTCGATCAGGCGGTTCCCCGCCGAGCGGCTCAAGGCGGAGGACCTGGTGACGCGGCGCTCGCTCACGCAGCCGATGCTCGACTTCCTCGCGTGCTGCGTGCGGGCGCGGCTCAACTGCCTGATCAGCGGCGGCACCGGCGCCGGCAAGACGACGCTGCTTAACGTGCTGTCCGGGTTCATCTCGAACCGCGAGCGCATCGTGACCATCGAGGACGCCGCCGAGCTGCAGCTCCGTCAGGAGCACGTGGCGCGGCTCGAGACGCGTCCGCCCAACATCGAGGGGAAGGGGGCGATCCGCCAGCGCCAGCTGGTCATCAACGCCCTGCGCATGCGTCCCGATCGCATCGTGGTGGGGGAGGTCCGCGGCGAGGAGGCGCTGGACATGCTTCAGGCGATGAACACCGGCCACGACGGCTCGCTCACCACCGTGCACGCCAACTCGCCGCGCGACGCGCTGGCGCGGATCGAGACGATGGTGGCGATGGGGGCGACGAATCTGCCCGAGCGCGCGATCCGGCAGCAGATCGCGTCGGCGATTCAGGTGGTCGTCCAGCAATCGCGGCTGAGCGACGGCTCGCGCCGGGTGACGAGCGTCTCCGAGATCGTTGGGATGGAAGGCGACGTCATCACGATGCAGGAGATCTTCCTGTTCGAGAAGCTGGGCGTCACGCAGGAGGGGAAGGTCATCGGCCGGTTCCGCGCCACTGGGGTGCGCCCGAAGTGCGGCGAACGCCTCCGCGCGTCGGGGATCCACCTGCCGGCCGAGATGTTCGAAGGCGTGGCGGAGGTGCGCTGATGCTCGCGGCGCTGCTCGTCTTCGTGCTGGTGGCGGGCGTGGTGCTCGGAGGCTATGCCGCGTCCGTCCGGATACCGGGATCGCTGGCGCGGCGCCGCATCGAGCTTCGGCTGCGGGAGATCGGGCAGACCACGGAGTCCTCCGACGAGAGCATCGTCGTCAAGGAGCCGGCCGGACCGCTGCCCGCGATCGATCGCGTGCTCGGCCGCATGGCTGCGGGGTCGCGCCTGGCGAAGCTGATCGAGCAATCGGGCATCCGCACCACGCCGAGCGCCATCGTGGTCGCGAGCGTCGCGTCCGGCGTCGCCGCCCTGCTGGCCACGCAGGCGCTGCTGAGGCATTCGCCTGCGTCGCTGGTGGCGGCGCCGCTCGGAACGGCGCTGCCGCTCCTCTTCCTGGTGCAGCGCCGATCGAGCCGGCTCAGGCGGTTCGAGGAGCAGTTCCCGGAGGCGCTCGATCTCGTGTCGCGCGCCATCCGCGCGGGCCACGCGTTTCAGACCGCGATCGGCATGGCGGCCGAGGAGCTGCCGCCGCCCGTCGGTCCGGAGTTCAAGAAGGTGTTCGATCAGCAGAATTTCGGCCTGCCGCTCGGCGACGCCCTCGCCGCGCTCGCCGACCGGGTGCCGCTCCTCGACGTGAAGTTCTTCGTCACGGCCGTGGCGATCCAGCGCGACACGGGGGGCAACCTCGCCGAAATCCTCGACAACCTGTCGCACGTGGTCCGCGAGCGGTTCAAGATCCAGCGGCAGGTGCGCGTGCATACGGCGCACGGGCGTATCACCGGGCTGGTGCTGCTCGGGCTGCCGCCCTTCCTCGCGGCCGCGCTGTCGGTCATCAATCCCGAGCACATGAGGCCGCTCTTCGAGGAGCGCATCGGCCACATGCTGATCCTTGCCACGATCGTGATGCAGCTCATCGGGTTCGTCTGGATTCGCCGCGTGATCAAGATCGAGGTGTAAATGCGTCTGTCACTTCCACGTACCACCGAGGCACCGAGACACCGAGAACTGTATTTTCAATTTGTTCTCGGTGCCTCGGTGTCTCGGTGTTTCGTGGGCGCGAACGGGGGGGCGGCGTGACGCTGATTCTCCCTCTGCTCGCCTTTGCAACCGTCTCGCTGCTCGTCGCGGCCGGCGCACTGGCGCTCTCGCCGGGGCGAGCCGCGATCGTCCGGCGGCGGCTCGGCGAGGTCACCGGCAGGCCGGTCAAGACCGGCGCCGACGCCGTCACCTACGAGCGCGTCGTCACGGCATTGAAGCACATCGGCAGCGCGGTGCCGAAGTCGCCGTCGGAGATGACCAAGCTGCAGCTCCGCCTCGTGCATGCCGGCTTCCGGCGGCACGACGCGGTGCCGCTCTTCTTCGGCATCCGCGCCGGGTGCGCGCTGCTGCTGTTTGCGGTGGTCGCCACGCCCATCTTCATGAGGCCGAGCATTTCGATGGCGCTCGGCGCCGCGGGGCTTGGATGGGTGCTGCCGGCCGTGGTCCTCGCGCGGCTCGCCAGACGGAGGCAGCATCGCGTCCGGCTGTCGATCCCCGATGCGCTCGACCTGCTGGTCGTCAGCGTGGAAGCCGGTCTCGGCCTCGATCAGGCGATTCAGCGCGTCGGCGAGGAGCTCGCGCCCGTTCATCCGGAACTGTCGGACGACCTGCGGCTCATCAATCTCGAGCTGCGGGCCGGGAAGGCGCGCCCGGAGGCGCTGCACAATCTGGCGGCGCGCACCGGCGTCGACGATCTGACGTCGCTCGTGGCCGTGCTGGTGCAGACCGACAAGTTCGGCACGAGCGTGACGCAGGCGCTGCGCGTCCATTCCGACGTCCTTCGCACGAAGCGGCGCCAGCGCGCCGAAGAGGCCGCCGCGAAAACCGGCGTGAAGATGGTCTTCCCGCTGGTGATCTGCATCTTTCCGGCAATCTGGATCGTGACGGTGGGCCCGGCCGCGATCAAGATCATGGACGTGCTCGGGCGCATGGCGGACCGCTGATGTCGTCCCCGGCAGCGCTCCACCCCGTGTACGACGTTCCGGCGCCGCCGCTGCCGGCCACGCTCGAGGCGTCCGGACTTCCCGTCGATCGCGTCGAGCAGCTGATCGTCAAGACGCTGTACACGGGGGAGCTCACCGGGTTGGCCCTCGCAGATCGCGTGCGCCTGCCGTTCACGCTGCTCGAGCCGGTCGTCGAGCGCGTCCGCGCCGAGCGCCTGGTGGAAGTGCGAGGCGCCTCCGGCTCGGGCAGCGCCGCCTATCGGTACGCGCTCACCGAGCTCGGCCGCGATCGGGCACGCCAGTATCTCGACGGCAACCGGTACATCGGGGCGGCGCCGGTGCCGCTCGCCAGCTACGTGGCGTACATGCAGGTGCTCCGGTCGGCGCGCGGCTACATCGATCGGGAGCGGCTGCGTCAGGGCTTCTCACACCTGGTGGTGGGTGACGCGCTCCTCGAACAGCTCGGCCCGGCGGTGAACGCCAACAGGGCGGTGTTTCTGTACGGCCCGCCCGGGAACGGGAAGACCGTCATCGCCCAGGGCATGGGCGGGGCGATTGGCGGCGAGATGTACATCCCGTACGCGCTCGACATCGACGGCGGCATCGTGACGATGTTCGATCCGGCCAGCCACGAGTCGCTCGAAGCCGACGATCCCGATCCGTTGACGCTCATCGCCGCCGGGCCGCGCGACCGGCGCTGGGTGCGGATTCGGCGCCCCGTCATCGTCGTGGGGGGCGAGCTGACGCTCGAGATGCTCGACCTCACGTTCAACCGGATCACCGGTTTTTACGAGGCGCCGATTCAGCTGAAGGCGAACAGCGGCGTGTTTCTGGTCGACGATTTCGGACGCCAGCGCATGCGGCCGCAGGACCTGCTCAACCGCTGGATCGTGCCGCTCGAAAGCCGCGTCGACTACCTCACGCTGCACACCGGCAAGAAGTTCGAGGTGCCGTTCGACACCCTGGTCGTGTTCGCCACCAACCTCGACCCGCGCGATCTGGCGGACGAGGCGTTCCTCCGCCGCATCCCGTACAAGATCCGGATTGGCGATCCAACGGTCGAGGAGTACTCCCGAATCTTCGAGCTGAACTGCCGGAGGCGGCGGCTGCCGTTCCACCGCGTGATGGTGGCGTACCTCCAGCGCCGGTACTACGGCGTGAACCGCCGGCCGATGCGCGCCTGCCACCCGCGCGACCTGCTCGACCAGGTGACGGCGCTCTGCCGCTATCGCGGGTCCGAGCCGGTGATGACGCGCGAGCTGCTCGACAAGGCATGCGAGGCGTACTTTCTCGGTGAAGGCACAAGTCACAAGTCAGAAGTCAGAAGTCACAAGGCTCAACGCGAACGGACGGTCTGACTCGTGACTTCATGCTCGTGACTTGTGACTTGTGACTTGTGACTTGTGACTTGTGACCTGGGTGAGTGGCTGCGCCGCGGCGGACGCGTGATGCTGGTGCACGGCCGCACGCGGGAAGTCGTGGCGAGCCGTGTGGAGCTCGCGGTGACGTGGCGCGCGCGCCGCACGGGGCTGCTCGGGCGCGCAGGCCTCGACGCGGCGGCCGCCATGGTCCTGGCACCCTGCCTTGCCGTGCATACCGCGTTCATGCGCTTTCCAATCGATGTCCTCTTCGTGGACCGGCAGGGCCGCGCCGTGCGGCTGGTGCACGGCCTCCGCCCGTGGCGGGTCGCGGCGGCCCCGCGCGCCTGGGCGGCGATCGAGCTCGCGGCCGGCGCGCTCCGGCGGCACGGCGTCGAGGCCGGCGACCGGCTCGAGCTAGTGGCGCTCGACTGAGGTGCACCGATGCTGACGCTCTTTCCGCGCGTGCAGACGGCGCTCCGGGTCGAAGAGCACTACGGGCTGGCGCAGCGGCCGTTTGCGCTGACGCTCGACCAGCACTTCGTCTTCCACTCGCGCTCGTACGCGGCGGCGCTGCAGGACGTGCGCCGGGCGCTGGACCAGCGCGAAGGCCTGGTCGTCGTCACCGGCGACGCAGGCACCGGCAAGACGATGCTCTGTCGGACCTTGGTGCAGCAGCTCGACCCGGCGACGTGCGTGTCCGTCGTCCTCGATCCGCGGGTCACCGTCGAGGACCTGCTGCTCCACATCCTTACGGAGGCGGGTGCGCCGTGCTCGTCAGCGACGAGGCGCAGCATCTCGATCCCGCCGTCTTCGAACAGCTGCGGCTCCTGCTGAATCTCGAGACGAACGAGGCGAAGCTGCTGCAGATCGTGCTGGTGGGCCAGACGGCGTTGAACGAGGTCCTGGAGCGGCCCGAGACATGGCCGCTCAACCAGCGCGTGGCGCGGCGGTGTGTGCTGGAGCCGCTTACTCCCGCCGAGGTGAAGCGCTATATCCGGCACCGCGTGGCCACCGCACAGCGGCTGGTGCTCGCCGCCGACCTCGAGGCGCTCGAAAGCGGCGAGGCGGCCGCCGAGGCGGTGCCGTGCCACGTCTCGTTCACGCCCGCGGCCCTGCGCGTCGTCACGCAGTTGTCGCACGGCGTTCCGAGAATCATCAACCTGGTGTGCGACCGGGCGCTCGAGATTGGGTACGAGCGCTGCATGCATACCATTTGCGCCCGCACCGTCCGCAGGGCGGCCGCGCGTGCCGGAGGCAGGCGAGCCGCCAGACCGCCCGCCCGCTCCGTCGGCCGGCGCGCCGGGGCGGCGCTGGCTGCCGCTGCGATGGCGGCGTTTGCCATCGGGGCGGCTGGCACCAGCGCGTGGCAGGCGCGCGAGGGCGCCCGGAGACCCCCGCTTCCTGGAGCGCCGCCGGTGTTTGCGTCTGCGGCGGCACGGCTGGCGGCCCCGCTCGATGTCACCCCGATGGAGGTGTTCGACCGCCTCGAGATCTGGAACGGGCCCGTGACGGCCGATCCGGCGGCAGCCGGGCCGATCGAGGTGCGGCTCCTGCGTATGGTGCTGCTGCGGAGGGCGGCGGGCGTCTCGCTGGCGCTCGAGTTGACCGCGGAGCCGCGCAAGGCGGCGCTTCACACCGTCTCGGACCGGGTCCTCGATCTCGAGGTCGGACCGGTTGCCGGCCCCATCCGCACCGAGCAGTTTGCGCCCTCGTCGGAAGCGTCCCTGATCAGCAGGGTGTCAATTCGGGAATACCGCGCGCTCCCTGGCGACGGGTGCGTGCGCGTGCGCGTGATGCTGCGGGAGCCTGGGCGCGGCGACGTCCGCGTTGCCGGGCGCGTCGTCTACGTCGACGTCCGCCCGTCCGGCTCATTGGTTCGAATCACAGATCCTGATTGACGGGCTTGCCTCGCCGAAGCGCTGAGCGCGAAGGCGGGTCACGAGTTGGCGACCGGACGATACCGAACAATCAGGGTAGCGAGGTCCCGGCCGAAATTCGTTTGGCTTCGCGCGCGGGCCACAGTGGCCAGGTGCTCCTCGAGCAACGTTGCGGCGTCTGAGCTCCCTGGGGGGACGCGCGCCGCATACAGCTGTCGCGCGCGTTCCGTGCCTTCAGCCAGGCGCTGCTGGCACTGCTGGCGTGTCCTGCCGACTTCGGCGCCCGCCGTATACTCCCGCTCCAGCTCGTCCGCCAGTCGGAGAGCGAGCAGGCGGAGGCCGGTCCGCGACCCGGCGTCGGTCCTGACGGCGGTCTTCGGTTCCGCTGGCGCGGGCTGCTCCCGTTCGGCCTTCGCGCGCGCCGCCTGCTCGACCCAGATCCTCAGTAGGACGAGCACTGTGTGCCGCTGGAGCAGCTCGGCGTACTTGGCGCGCGCCTGAGCCGCTCCAGGCGTGAACTCGGCTCGATCGGCGTCATCCGCGTAAATGACGCCCACCGTCATACCCTGCACGATGATCGGAATGGCCAATGCGCACGCGGGCACGCCGCCGAACGGGATGAGGCCGGCCGCATCGCTGTGCGGCCCTGGGAAGAACGCCTCGAGCCGTCCCGTCTTGGTGGCGCGGGCGAGCAGCGAGTCGCCCGACAGCGGGATGACAACCTTCGAGATGTCGTTCGGGAAATCGAAGCCGACCTGCCGCGCACCTTTCAACCCGCTGCCGTGCACGTCGAACAGCGCGACGCGGGAGAACTCCCGCGCGATGCCGTTCACCAGGGTGGTCAGCACTTCGGGAATCGTCGTCGCCTTGCCGAGCGCATGGAATACCGTCAGCAGCTCGTCCAGCGGCAGCGATGTCCAGGTGACCGCCTGCTCCCCGATGACCGTGACATGCTCCTGCCGCAGCTCATCGAGCGCCGCCTCGAACTCCCTCTGCACCTGCGCCGCCTCGACACGCGCCGCCTCGGCTCGGACGCGCTCTGCGTTTAGCTCGCTGCGCGCGGCCTCGAGCTCGGCCTGCGTCTGCGTCAACAGCTCCCCCAGGCGCCGGTTCGCGGCGTCACGCTCCTGGAGCTGGGTGCGAATCGCATCGAGCCCGACATGGGCCGTCAGGCGCTCGACGAATCCGCCGATCTCTTCGCTCGGCGGCGGTGGCGTCTTCAGTGCAGCCTCGATCGACCGTGCAGCCGACTCGAAGGCCTTCCGCACCGCCTCGACCTCGCGCAGGATGGTGTCGGAGCGGGCGTGAGCGGAACGAGTGACGAGCGCCGCCGCCTCGTCGGTGGCCCACTCCTGCAGCTCAGTCAAACGTAAATCCGCCACGTGGCAACCCCCTGGGGTCCCCTCAGAGGAGGCCGGAGAGCGCAGCCGAGATGAGACGCTCACATGCCGGGCAGACGACGATGTATCCCTTTCGCGGCAGCGTCGACGTAAACGACACCTGCGTGCGAAGCACCCTGAGTACCCGGATGGTTCGGATTTCCTCAGTACATTCGGGGCACCGGACGGGCGACTCCAGCGTGTACACCGCGCCGCTCTTCGCTTTCAGGGGGAGTTGCGCAGCAGCCATCCCCGTCGCAAGCGGCTGCGGTGCGCTGCCGCTCGCGACCTCGCGGAGACAGAGCGGGCACTGGCGGGCGCCGGCCGGCAGCGGCTCGCTGCAGTAGGGGCATTGGCCGGCCCATTCGCGCCGACCCGCATGGTCCGTGCCGGATGGAGGATCGGACTTGTCCTGCAGGGTGCGGATCAGTGCCGGCACACCCGCCTGGTCGGGGTCGTACAGGCCCCACTCGTCCTGGACCGGCCGGCCCTGTCCCGGCGCGGCGGGACTCTTGCGCAGCACGTTGGGATTCATGGTCGTTTTCTCCCCTGACAGCCGTGCCGCGCGATCGCGATGCGGCTGACGCGCACGGAGCGGTAATCCTCTTCGAGGTCCGCAACTATACGAGCGCGAGTGGTGTCGACGTGCCGCGTGGTGGCGCAAATGTCGTGCCGATCTTCTGCGCACATGGTCGCACTCTTTCCAGCGCACTCGATGTGCCACGAGCGCACATGACGCGTCGGCGCGGCACGCCTGCGCGCGGGCAGGAACAACACGGCCACTAACAACATGGGCAGTCACTCAACGGATTTGTTCGAACGCCCGTCGTCGGTCGCGGCTGTCCTGCTGAGAATCGACGGTCCCGGCGCGCTCAAGTATTGTCGGCCGAGCAGCGGACGCGCTCGAGCGTGACGCAGAGGGAGCCTGGTGCCACTGGATGTCAGCGCCTCGTCGAAGAGCCTGCTGGTGTTCGGCGACAGCATCGTTCAGCCCGACTACGCAAGCACGCAGGAAGAGTTGCCAGGCCTCGGTCACAAGTTCGAGCTCTTGGGTACGATGGTGCGCGACAGCGACCCTGAAAATCCGGTCGGTAATCCTGGGTCGTCCGGCGGTGGCGGCGGTGGCAACGAAGGGATTTCAGCGACGACGACGCCAGCGACATCGGTCGCGCTCGCGTTCCGCAATCTCCCGCCGGGCATCAACATCAGGGCGCTCGACAACCAGCTCGGGCTCAAGTACTTCTTTGTCGCACCGCGGACGTGCGGCGGTGGCTCGCCTCGCGTGACGCTCCTCGTGGACTCCGACGGCGACGGCGATACTGATTTCGCGGCACACGGTCACGTCAACCCGCCGGTGTTTACGGCGTGCCCGCCCGGCAAGTGGGTCTACGAGAATCTTACGGATGACTTGGGACGCTGGGAGGTCACGCCCGGCGGCGCCGTGCCTGGGATTCCAGTATTTCCCTTCGTGCCGTGGGAGACGCTGGAAAACGCCATCGCCGCCACGTTTCCGAACCACAAGATCCGGGCCGGCTTTCTCGTGGAGGATGCCTGCTCATTCTTCCCTGGCACGTGCGGGAAGGGTCACTACGATCTCGTCACGATCGAGAACCGCACGCTGGAGATCTGGCAAGACACCGTCCGGAAGTAACGGGCTGATTACATCAGCCAGACGCCTCCCACGCCTATCGCCGCGAAGGCAGCCGCGGCCATGACCGCCCGGTGCGCACCCGCCAGCGGCCGGGCGGTGCCCGCGTAGCCGAGCAACGCGGCGAACGCCGTCATGGCGGCAATGGTGCCGACGCCAAACGCGGCGATGTACGTGACCGCCGCCGTGCGCGTCGGCAGCGCCAGCGCGGGGATGACGCCGAGGAAGTGCGAACTGCCGGCGACCCCGTGCAGCACGCCGAGGCAGAACGACGCGTGCGCGTGCCCGAGCCGCCGGATCCAGGCCGGGCCCGCCTGGACGTGCAGGTGTTTGTGCCGGAGGGCGCCGTGGACGTGCGGTCCGGGTTCCACCCGCAGGCTTCGCCGCAGCGCCCAGAGGCCCACCACGATGAGGGCGGCGCCGACGAGCCGCTCGCTCCAGGCCGAGATCACGTCGAGGGGGGGCAGGACGTCCCGCAGCACCACGGCAAGCAGCGCGACGACCACGACGCCTGACGTATGGCCGAGGCCCCACGTCCAGCCGGCGAGCCATCCGCGCCGGTTCCCGTCGACGGCAAGCGGCGCGACCGCCGCCAGATGGTCGGGTCCTGCGAGCACGTGAAACAGGCCGGCGAGCGCTCCGGTCACAGCCGTCAGCATCGATGTGGTCTCCAGTTTACTGCCTACTGCCCACTGCCTACTGCCTACTACTTCGGCGCCATCCGGATCGCCCCGTCGAGCCGAATCACCTCGCCATTGAGCATCTCGTTGTCGAAAATGTGGCGGACGAGCGCCGCGTATTCCGGCGGGCGTCCCAGCCGCGAGGGAAACGGCACCTGCTGCGCGAGCGACTGGCGGGCCGCCTCCGGCAGCCCCGCCATCAGCGGCGTGTCGAAGGTGCCGGGCGCGATCGTCATCACCCGCACGCCCATTCGCGCGAACTCGCGCGCAATCGGCAGGGTCATCGCCACGATGCCGCCTTTCGAGGCCGAGTAGGCCGCCTGGCCGATCTGGCCGTCGAAGGCGGCGACCGACGCGGTCATCACGATCACGCCGCGCTCGCCCCCTTCGTTCGGCGCGTTGCGGGCCATGGCGGCCGCGGCCAGCCGGATGGCGTTGAACGTGCCAATCAGGTTGACGTTGATGATGCGCGTGAAGCGCTCGAGCGGAAGCACGCCCTCTTTCGGCAGGACGCGCTCGGCGGCGGCGATGCCGGCCGCGCAGACGAGCCCGTGCACCGCGCCGAACGCCTGGACCGCCGTGTCGACGGCGCGCTGCATCTCGGCGTCGCTCGTGACGTCGGTCTTGACGAACCGGACCGCACCACCGAGCCGGGTCGCGGCGGCGGCGCCCGCCTGGTCGTTCACATCGACGATGACCGCGCGTCCGCCGGCGCCGACGATCAGTTCCACCGTAGCAAGGCCCAGCCCGGAGGCGCCGCCGGTCACGAGCACGGTTGTGCCATCGAGCTGCATCGACCGATTCTATCAGCCGGGGTAGAGCGTCAGCCCAGGTATGTCCTTGAAATCTTCAGGATTGAGCGTCCAGAGCGCGGCGCCGTGCTCGATCGCGCAGGCGGCGATTGCGATGTCAACTTCACGCTGTCGAGGGCGAAGCAGGCTGCGGTACAGGCCCGCGGCTCGTGTTGCCTCCTCGAGGCCGAAGACGACTAGCTGCGGATCCGGGAAGAGGCTCACGCGCAGTGCACGTTCTGCATCCGTGCGTGGCCCCCGCAGCCACTCAAAGAGCACCAGTGTGGATATGAACAGGCGATCGCCGGCTCTGATCCGTTTCTCGATTGGGTCCGGCGTAGGTGCAGGGCCGGTGAGCGCGTCGATGAGTACGGAGGTGTCGAGATGGAGTTTCACCGATCCCAGGGGCGATGCCAACCCGTGCGACGAGATCGGCGAAGCTCGCGCAATTCCTTCTCGACCTCGCTTCGCGGGCGAGGCTGGGCGACCTTTCGGAACTCGTCGAGCGCACGGAGCATCCGTGCCTGTTCCTCGGGCGTCAGCTTGTCCTCCCGGGCTGCATAGTGCGCGACGGCCTCACGCACGACCAGACTCTGCGGTTTCTTGGTGCGTTCCGCCATCTTGCGCAGCGTCCGGACGGTCTCCTCGTCGAGCGTCAACGTCACCTTGACCATACAGCCATACTACCATATGACCATACTGCTCAGATACGTTTGGCCTCGCGGGCCCAGGGCCCCGGAAAGCAAAAGAGCCGGCGATCGGATGATCGCCGGCCCTGATTCCTGACGACTGTTGTCTGATTCCTGAGACAGCCCTGAGGCCTGGGGCCTGAGGCCTGGGGCCTTAGACGGTAGGCTTGTGCACCAGTTCGGCGACTTCCTGCTTCTTGCGGCCGGCAGCCTTCGACTCATCGCTCAGGCCGCCCTGAGCGTGGCGAAGGGCGCCGAGGCCCTGAATCTGGATCGTCGGCTGTTCCTTGAGCACCTGCTGGCGGTACAGCCGCTCCATCTCCCGGTGATACTTCTCCTCCTCGGGGGTCATATGCTTCCGGCGCGCCTGGAGCTTCTCCTCGCGCGCGTTCTTCGCGATCCCGAGCCTGTCGAGGTCGGTCTGCCGGCCGGCCTCGACCGCCGCCCGGTTCAGCACGAGCGAGTGGTCCCGGCTCGGCAGCGGCACGTGCTTGTTGCCGGCGAAGATCTCGTGGCGGCCGTGCGCCTCGTACCACCTGGTGAGGGTGGCCGTCATGTGCATCTTCTCGACGATGTTCCGCCAGCCGATGCCGGTGTTGTACGCGCAGAAGGAGATCTCACCCTGCTGCGTCGCATACGGGATGATGCACATCTCGGTGCGGCGGAAGTCGTAGTTGAACAGATCCTGGAACCACATGCCCGCGATGAACAGGAAGTTCCAGCGGTCCGCGCGCCGCTTCTCGATGTCCTTCTCGGTGCGGGTTCCTTCGACGTGGCCGTACTTGCCCTGCTGCGCCGACTTTGTCGCGCCGAACGTCTTGTCGAACTTCTGCAGCAGGTCGGCGAGGCGGAAGTGCGTCGGCGCCTTGAACGGGTCGTAGTTGCGCATCAGCGCGAGCGCCATCCCCGCGATCGAGAGGAACCGGCCGCGCGCTGCGTCGTTGACGAGCGCCACGTCCTTGGCCAGCTGCTCGGCCCTGAGGAACGCGGTCACCGGCACCGCCTCCTTCGTCTCCTTGTCGATCATCACCGCCATGCCGACGCCGCAGTTCGGGTGGCACCCGCAGGTGAGCTGGCCCCAGGCGTAGTCCGGTCCATGCACCAGATCCGACCAGTCGGTGAAGGTCGACATGAACGAGATCGGGAACCAGTCGCGCGTCGGCTCGCCGATGCCGGTCTGGTTCTTCACGTCATGCGCCAGGTGTGACAGCGTGTAGCGCTGCGCCTGCCGCCGCTCCGGCGTGATCTCCTCGTCGCGGCCGGTGAAGGAGACCGGCTGGAAGGAGAGAAAGTTGATCTGCTTCGGGTTGCTGAGCGCGAACTCGACGACGCGGCCGACCTGCTCGTTGTTCACGCCGTTGACGATCGTGATCACCGGGACGATGTCGACGCCCGCGTTGTGGAGGTTCTCGATCGCGCGGAGCTTCACGTCGAAGAGGTTGCCGACCCGCCGGTGCGAGTTGGCGGCGTTGCCGATGCCGTCGAACTGCAGATACGCGTAGCGGAGCCCCGCCTCGGCTGCCGCCTTCGCGAACTCGGCGCTCTTGGCGAACTCGATGCCGTTGGTGGCCGCCTGCACGCTGTTGTAGCCGACCTTCCGCGCGTACCGGATCGCGTCGAGGAAGTACGGCGACATCGTCGGCTCGCCGCCCGAGAACTGCACCGACATCTGCCGCCGCGGCTTGATGCTGATGGCGTTGTCGAGCACCTGCTTGATGTCCTCCCAGGAGAGCTCGTGCACGAACCCCACCTGGTTGGCGTCCATGAAGCACGGGTCGCACATCATGTTGCAGCGGTTCGTCAGGTCCACGGTGAGGACCGAGCCGCGGCCGTGCAGGATCGTCGAGCTGCCGTGGTTGTGCAGCGTCTCGTCGTTGTGCGCGCGGATGTCGCGCCCGGGGAAGACCTCCTCGAGATGCTTGAAGAAGGCCGGATCGATCGCCATCACGTCCTCGAAGTGGCCGTGGATGGGGCAGTCCTTCTCCATGACGATCCTGCCGTCCTTCTCGAGGATCGTCGCCTTGATCTCGCCGACCTTCTCGTTGAGGAGGATCGAGACATCCTTCTTGCCGTCGAGAATCTCCTGCCGTGCCTCGCGCACGCACGTGGGGCAGAGCGAGTCGGTCTGGCGCGGCCACCCGAGCGGCGGCTTCGTCTTCTGCCACGACTTGAGCAGGGGCTTGTCCGACCAGCGCGGCGTGAACGAGGGGTTCTGCTGGATGCGGTTGGCGGCGGCCAGGACGTGCCACAGCCCGTTGGCCGCAATCGACATCCCCCTCTCCACGTACTTCATCGGCGCGTGCATCTCGCTCTCCTTCGGTGTGTTTGAACCGGCACATTGTAGAGAGGAGATCACCGGATTTGCGCCATTTTTCAGCGGATTGGCGCCAGCGCGGGGTGGGTGGGCAGGGGGAATCCTGGAGGGGGCCGGTTTCCCTTGCCCCCTGATCCCCGATGTATTTCGAAAACAGATTAGATACCCAAGAACATTGTATTTCCCTTATGGGTTTGCGCGATCGTATAACAATCCGACTTATGTCGTCCGCTCACGACCCGACGTGTCCCCGGGCCCAGGGGCTGTTTGATCCGCGCGCCGATCACGACGCCTGCGGTGTCGGGTTCGTCGTCCACACCAAGGGCCGTCGCTCGCACGACATCGTGCGCAAGGCGATGACGGTGCTGATCAATCTGGAACATCGCGGTGCGTGCGGATGCGAGGCGAACACGGGCGACGGTGCCGGGATCCTCGTGCAGATGCCGGACAAGTTCCTGCGCAAGGTGGTGCCGTTCATGCTGCCGCCGGCGGGCGCCTACGGGGCGGGCCTCGTCTTCCTGCCGCGCGAGACGCGTGATCGGGACGCGGTGAAGGAGTTTGTCGCGCGCGTCATCCACGAGGAAGGGCAGACGCTGCTCGGCTGGCGCGACGTGCCGAACGACAACAGCCTCATCGGCGACAGTGCCAAGGCGACGCAGCCGGTCTTCCAGCAGATGTTCATCGGCGCCGCGCGCGGCTTCGAGGGGCAGGCATTTGAGCGCACGCTGTACGTCATCCGCAAGCGGATCGAGCACGGCGCCGACACGCTCGACATCAGCGCGCTCTCCCGCCGCTTCTTCTACATCGTCAGCCTCTCGTCGAAGACGCTGATCTACAAGGGGATGCTGACAGCGCACCAGCTCGAGCCGATGTTCCCCGACATTACCGACCCGGACCTCGAGTCGGCGCTGGCGCTCGTCCATCAGCGGTTCAGCACCAACACGTTCCCGTCGTGGCCGCTCGCGCACCCGTACCGCTACATCGCACACAACGGCGAGATCAACACGCTGCGCGGCAACATCAACTGGATGCGCGCGCGCGAGGGGCTGCTCGAGAGCGATCTGTTCGGCGACGACCTGAAGAAGCTCCTCCCCGTAATCCGCGAAGGGGGCAGCGACACGGCGACTTTCGACAACGTGCTCGAGTTCCTCGTCATGACGGGGCGCTCGCTGCCGCACGCCATCCTGATGATGATTCCGGAGCCGTGGGCCAACCACGAGAGCATGGATCCGGACCGGAAGGCGTTCTACCAGTACCACGCCTCGCTGATGGAGCCGTGGGACGGCCCGGCCTCGATTGCGTTCACCGACGGCACCGTGATCGGCGCCGTGCTCGACCGGAACGGCCTCCGTCCGTCGCGGTACTACGTCACGAAGAACGACCTCGTGATCATGGCGTCGGAGGTCGGCGTGCTCGACGTCCCACCCGAGGAGATCCTCGTCAAGGAGCGCCTGCATCCCGGCCGGATCTTCCTGGTGGACACCTCGAAGGGGCGCATCATCGACGACGAGGAGATCAAGCGGGAGCTGGCGGGCCAGCATCCGTACCGCCAGTGGCTCGACGCGCATCTGGACGACATCGACGACCTGCCGCCGGCGCGCGCCGAGCAGCCGGAGCACGCGTCGGTGCTGCAGCGGCAGCTGGCGTTCGGCTACACGCAGGAGGATCTGCGCCTGATCCTGGCGCCGATGGCGCAGAACGGCGAGGAGCCGATCGGCTCGATGGGAACCGACACGGCGCTGGCGGTCCTGTCGCAGAAGCCGCGGCTGCTGTTCGACTATTTCAAGCAGCTCTTCGCCCAGGTGACGAACCCGCCGCTCGACGCGATCCGCGAGGAGCTGGTCACCGACATGAGCTCGACGATCGGCCCCGAGCGGAACCTGCTCGCGCCCGAGCCCGAGTCGTGCCGCCAGATCAAGATCAGGTACCCGATCATCCACAACGAGCACGTGGCGAAGCTGCGCCACCTGCCGCCCGATTCACCGTTCCGGTCGACGACGCTCTCGCTGCTGTTCGATCCGGCGAGGGACGGGGCGGGGCTGGAACAGGCGATGGAGGATCTCTGCCGCCGCGCGAGCGAGGCCGTGGCGGCCGGCTACAACATCCTGATTCTGTCCGACCGCGGGATCGGGCCGCGGCAGACGCCGATTCCCAGCCTGCTGGCGACGGCGGGCGTGCACCATCACCTGGTGCGCGAGGGGACGCGCACGCGCTGCGCGCTGGTCGTGGAGTGCGGCGACGCGCGCGAGGTGCACCACGTCTCGCTGCTCATCGGCTATGGCGCGGGCGTCGTCAATCCGTACGTCGCGTTCGAGACGCTGGACGACATGATCCGGCAGAGGATGCTGACCGGCATCGATCACGATACCGCCGTCGAGCACTACATCAAGGCGCTCAACAAGGGCATCCTCAAGGTGATGTCGAAGATGGGGATCTCGACGCTGCAGAGCTACTGCGGCGCGCAGATCTTCGAGGCGATCGGCCTGAGCCAGGCGCTCGTCGACACGCACTTCACGCACACGACGTCGCGGGTGAGCGGCGTCGGCATCGACGTCATCGCGAAGGAAGTGTGCCTCCGCCACGTTCGGGCGTATGGTCCGCGGCCGGCCGGGCCGGTCGAGCTCGAGCCGGGCGGCGAGTATCAGTGGCGGCGCGACGGCGAGTACCACCTGTTCAACCCGGACACGGTGTTCAAGTTGCAGCACGCCACGCAAAGCGGGCAGTACAGGATTTTCAAGGAATACACGCGGCTGGTTGACGAGCAGAGCCGGAACCGCGCCACGCTGCGCGGGTTGTTCACGCTGAAGCCCGCCGGCCCGCCGGTGCCGATCGAGGACGTGGAGCCGGTCGAGGCGATCATCAAGCGCTTCGCGACGGGCGCGATGTCGTACGGGTCGATCAGCCAGGAGGCGCACGAGACGCTTGCCATCGCGATGAACCGGATCGGCGGCAAGTCGAACACGGGCGAGGGCGGCGAGGACCCCGAGCGCTACGTTCCCGATCCCAACGGCGACTCGCGGCGCAGCGCCATCAAGCAGGTGGCGTCGGCGCGATTCGGCGTCACGAGCGAGTACCTCGTGAACGCCGACGACCTGCAGATCAAGATGGCGCAGGGCGCCAAGCCCGGCGAGGGCGGCCAGCTCCCCGGGCGGAAGGTGTATCCGTGGATTGCCAAGACCCGGTACGCGACGCCGTACGTCGGCTTGATTTCGCCGCCGCCGCACCACGACATCTACTCAATTGAGGACCTGGCGCAGCTCATCTACGACCTGAAGAACTCGAACCCGAAGGCGCGCATCCACGTGAAGCTCGTCGCGGAGGGGGGCGTCGGCACGGTGGCGGCCGGCGTGGCCAAGGCACACTCCGACGTCGTGCTGATCTCGGGGCACGACGGCGGCACGGGCGCCTCGCCGCTCACCAGCATCAAGCACGGCGGCACGCCGTGGGAGCTGGGGCTGGCCGAGACGCAGCAGGTGCTCGTCCTCAACAAGCTGCGCGACCGCATCGTCGTGCAGGTGGACGGCCAGATGAAGACCGGCCGCGACGTGGTGATCGCGGCGCTCCTCGGCGCCGAGGAATACGGGTTTGCCACGGCGCCGCTCGTGGTGATGGGCTGCGTGATGATGCGGGTCTGCCATCTGAACACCTGCCCGGTCGGCATCGCCACCCAGGACCCGGAGCTCCGGAAGAAGTTCAGCGGCAAGCCCGAGTTCGTGCAGAACTTCTTCCGCTTTCTCGCGCAGGAAGTGCGCGAGCTGATGGCGGAGCTCGGCTTCCGGACGATCGACGAGATGATCGGGCGCGCCGACTGCCTCGACATCGAGGAGGCCGTCGGGCACTGGAAGGCCGACGGTCTCGACCTGCGGCCGCTGCTCCACATGCCCGACCTGCCGCCGAGCGTGGCGCGCCGCAAGGTGCGCGAGCAGGACCACGGCCTCGACCGCGCGCTCGACAACGAGCTCATCGCGCGCTGCCGGCCGGCGCTGGAGCGCCGGCAGCCGGTCGAGTTCAGCTCGTTCATCCGCAACTCGGACCGGACCGTCGGGACCATGCTCGGCCACGAGGTGACGAAGCGATATGGAGGCGCCGGGCTGCCCGACGACACGATCCGGATGACGTTCCACGGGTCGGCCGGACAGAGCTTCGGGGCGTTCCTGCCGCGCGGCATCACGATGACGCTCGTCGGCGACTCGAACGACTACTTCGGCAAGGGGCTCTCGGGCGGGCGTCTCATCGCGTATCCACCGCTGCGCTCGACGTTCAGGACCGAAGAGAACATCCTCCTCGGCAACGTGACGTTCTACGGCGCGACCGGCGGCGACGCCTACGTCAGCGGCGTGGCGGGCGAGCGCTTCTGCGTCCGCAACAGCGGCGCCACGGTCGTCGTCGAAGGCGTCGGCGACCACGGGTGCGAGTACATGACCGGCGGTCGCACCCTGATCCTGGGCCGGACGGGGCGCAATTTCGCGGCCGGCATGAGCGGCGGCATCGCGTACGTGCTCGACGTCGACGGCCGGTTCGAGCGGCGGTGCAACCTGGAGATGGTCGACCTCGAGCCGCTCGTCGACGCCGACGACCTCCTCTTCGCCCACGTCGCGTTGATGAAGCATGTGACGTACACCGGCAGCCGGTATGCGGCGCGTCTGCTCGACCAGTGGCCGATGCTCCAGCGCCGGATCGTGAAGGTGATGCCGCGCGAGTACAAGCGGGCGCTCGCGGCCGAGGCGAAGCGTCTGGCCACGGCGTCGGCGGTCGCCTCGGTGGCCGCGGCGGCGTACGTGGCCTCGAGCCGCCCGAGCGGCGCCGAGTTCCGGTAGGCAATCAATCAGGTCATCGACGGACGTAGTAATCGACGTACGTAGCGTCCGGCTTCAGCCGGACCAAGGTACATGGGCAAAGCCACAGGTTTTATCGAAATCAAGCGCAAGAAGCACCCGACGCGCCCGGTCGAGGAGCGCATCCGCGACTGGCGCGAGGTGTACCTGCCGTCGGCCGCCGCGGATCTGCAGGCGCAGGGGGCGCGCTGCATGGACTGCGGCATCCCGTTCTGCCACCAGGGCTGCCCGCTCGGCAATCTCATCCCGGACTGGAACGATCTCGTTTACCGCGACCGGTGGCGCTCCGCCATCGATCGGCTCCATGCGACGAACAACTTTCCGGAGTTCACCGGACGCCTCTGCCCGGCGCCCTGCGAGGGGTCGTGCGTGCTGGGGCTCAACGACGACCCGGTCACGATCAAGGACATCGAGGTCGCCATCATCGACCGCGCGTACGACGAAGGCTGGGTGACGCCGCAGCCGCCGGCGGCACGGACGGGCAAGGACGTGGCGGTGGTCGGCTCGGGGCCGGCCGGCCTGGCGGCGGCCGACCAGTTGAACCGCGCCGGCCATCTGGTGACCGTGTTCGAGCGCTCCGACCGGATCGGCGGCCTGCTGCGCTACGGGATCCCCGAGTTCAAGATGGAGAAGCGCGTGCTCGATCGGCGCCTCGCCGTCATGGCGGCGGAGGGCCTGACGTTCCGTCCCGGCGTCGACGTCGGCAGGGACATTCCGCTCAGCCGCCTGCGCGCCGAGTACGACGCGGTGCTGCTGGCGGCTGGCGCCGGCTGGCCCCGCGATCTGCAAGTGCCGGGGCGCGAGCTCCGGGGGATTCACTTCGCCATGGAGTACCTCACGCTCCAGAACCGGCGGTGCGAAGGCGACGCGATCCCCGACGACCGGTTCATCACCGCGCACGGCAAGCACGTCATCATCATCGGCGGCGGCGACACCGGAGCCGACTGCCTCGGCACCGCCCACCGGCAGGGCGCCAGATCGATCACACAGCTCGAGCTGCTGCCGAAGCCACCCTTCGAGCGCGCGCCGGACAATCCGTGGCCGCAGTGGCCGAATATCTTCCGCGTGTCGCCCGCGCACGAAGAGGGCGGGGAGCGGCTGTACTCGGTGTCAACCCAGCACTTCATCGGCGACGGGCAGGGATGCGTCCAGGCGCTCCAGGCGGTAAAGGTCGAGATGGTGCACAAAGACGGCCGGGTGCAGTTCGATCCGGTGCCTGGCACCGAGTTCGAGATTCCGGCGGAGCTGGTGCTGCTCGCGATGGGCTTTCTCGGCCCGGAGCGCGGCCCGCTCGTCGGCGAGTTCGGGCTCAAGCTCACCGAGCGCGGCAACCTCTGGCGCGACGGGCGCTGGATGACGAGCGTGCCCGGCGTGTTCACCGCGGGCGACATGCAGCGCGGCCAGTCGCTCATCGTTTGGGCGATTGCGGAGGGGCGCTCCGCCGCGCGCGGCATCGACGAGTACCTGACCGGGCAGTCCGCGCTCCCGGCGCCGCTTTCCTAGCGCCTTTCACCTCCACGTACCACCGAGACGCCGAGACACCGAGTATTCTTTAAGAATGTGGATCTCGGGCCTCGGTGCCTCGGTGTTCCGTGTTCGGCGAACTCGGCCGCGCGCGCGTCCCTGTGAGCTATGCCGGTTCGTGACGTTCTGATCGTCGGCGCGGGACCGTCCGGGCTCGCGACCGCCATTGCCGCCAAGCAGCACGGGCTCGATTATGTGATTGTCGAGAAGGGTGTGCTCGTCAACTCCATCTTCCACTTCCCGACGCACATGGTGTTCTTCACCACGCCGGAGCTGCTGGAGATTGGCGGGCTGCCGCTCGTCACGCCGTTCGAGAAGCCGACGCGGCTCGAGGCGCTCCGCTACTATCGCCGGGTCGTCGACACCTACGGCCTGCAGATTATGCTCCACGAGCAGGTGATTGCGATCGACCCGCCTTCGCTCGCTTCGGCGGGCAAGGCGATGGGGGAGGATACCTTTGCGGTGACGACCGCGGACGTTGACTCGACCGGGGCGCTGCTTGAGACGCGCCGCGTGCGGGAAGCGCGGACGGTCGTGCTGGCGATCGGCTACTACGACCATCCGAACTGTCTCGGCGTGCCCGGCGAGAATCTGCCGCACGTCTCGCACTACTACACGGAGGCGCATCCGTACTACCGGCAGCGAGTCGTCATCGTCGGCGGCAGGAACTCGGCCGCCGAGGCGGCGTTGGAGCTGTTCCGGGCCGGCGCGCACGTCACGCTCGTGCATCGCGGTGCCGAGCTCGGCAGGTCGATCAAGTACTGGCTGCGGCCCGACATCGAGAACCGCATCAAGGAACGGTCGATTGCGGCGCGCTTCGAGACGCGCGTGGTGGAGATCCGGCCGCACAGCGTCGTCGTGGAACCGGTGTCGGGCGCGGACGGCCGGGAAGAGATTGCGGCCGATGCGGTGTTTCTGCTGACCGGCTACCGCCCGGACGTCGCGTTGATGCAGCGGGCGGGCGTCCGGTGCGACGAGCACACGCTGGCGCCGGCGCTCGATCCCGAGACGTTCGAGACGAGCATGCCGAACCTGTTCGTTGCCGGCAGCGCGACCGCGGGGCGCAACACCAACTCCATCTTCATCGAGAACGGCCGCTTCCACGGCGAGCGCATCGTCAAGACGCTGGTGGAACGGCTGCGTACGTAGCGTCCGGCTTCAGCCGGACCTCAGTGGACCGACTTCCCCTTCCACGAGCTGCGCGGTGTCAGCGTTCTCATCTCGAGCAAATCGATGAGCGCGCGGCAGCGCGCGAGCACCCCGTCCCGTTCGAGCAGCGCCTGTCGCTCGAGCGGATCGAGCTCGATATACTGCGCCAGCGCGTTCACGAGGTCCTCGTCGGCGACGGCCGGTGGAAAACGCGGCTCCGAGCCGGCGCGCTCGATGGCGGCCGCCAGCAGCGCTTCCAATCGATGCCGATGCCGCCGCAGCTCGCTGCGATGGTCGTGCGGCACGTCCTCGGGGAGCGAATCGATATGCGCGAGCCGGTAGGCCTTGCCGTTGTCCTCTCCCGTGATCCGGAACCGCTCCAGGCCGCGCAGGACGATGTTGAACCGGCCGTCGCCGAGCGGCTCGGCGTGCGTGATGACGCCCGCGCAGCCGACGGAGAACACCGGCGGACGTCCCTCATAGTTCGTCTCGTAGCCCGGCTGCAGCAGCACCATGCCGATGATGCGATCGCCCTCCAGCGCGTCGGCCACCATGGTGCGGTACCGCGGCTCGAAGATGTGGAGCGGCAGGAAGACGTTGGGAAACAGGATGACGTTCGGCAGCGGAAAGATGGGAATAGTGCCAGGCAGCATGCTGTAGTCAGGACCCCTGCCCTTCATTAGACCACATCGCGTTTGACACCTCATCCAGACGATGGCATCGTCGTCTGTGAGCGAGGTCGGGTGCCAGAAGGAGAAGTGCGTATGGATACTCTTCTGGTACCTGGACCACTGCGCGAAAAGCTCGGGGATGCGGGGTCGGATGCTCTCGTGACTATGTTTGCGGAAGCCCACCGGATTGCGATGGAAGGCGTCGACCGGAGGCTCCGGGAGATGGAGGAGCGCTTCGAGCGCCGGCTGTCGGATCTCAAGTTCGAGCTGCTGAAGTGGAACTTCGTCTTCTGGATCGGCCAACTGGCGGCGATGACGGCCATCCTCAATCTGATGCTGCGCGGCCTGCG
>JACPTI010000052.1 GCA_016192845.1 Acidobacteriota bacterium | reverse complement strand
CGGGGACGGTACTCGAGCTGCGCCAGGGCGCTGATGGCCTGGCTGAGATTTGCGGGCTCGAGATCGATGATGAGGTCCATGTCCGCGGTGAAACGGACGTAGCCGTGCGCGACGACAGCGAGGCCACCGGCGATGAGGTATCGAATCCCGTTCGCATTGAACGCCCTGACAATCGTTTCGACGCTGCCTGCTTCCATGACATCCCGCGGGGACCGGTGACGCGGCGATTCTACCGTCAAACGGACTCAGTCCGGCCAGCCGGACGTACCCTGCTGCGACGCGGCTCCCGGACGACCCGCGCTGCGCAGGCCGTCCTTGATCCCCTCAATGAAGGTGTCGACGTTCTTCCGCGCGATCCGGTCCAAAAGCCCCTGCGGGCCGAACGCCGCCAGCTTGCCCGAGATGGTCACCTCAGCCTGCCAGCGCACCAACGTACGTGGGCCGGGTTCCACGGCGAGTTGCGGGCCATCGAGCTGTGGACCCGGCGCCGGCTCGAGGGTGAAGCTCGTCACCATGTCGACGGCGCTCGCGAGCCCGGTCCCCTTGCCGACGACGGTCGTGCCGACAGGCGGCCGGCGGTCCCTGATCTCCAGCTTCATCACCATGGTGCCCTTGATGTGCGCCACCCCGACCCGGGCGGTCACGGTGAAATGGTCCTCGTCTGCGATGGCGACGTCGGTGACGTCGGGCATATGCGCGCTCACCCGCCGCAGGTCGGTGAGAAACGCGTAGACCTCTGTGCTTGGTGTCCTTTGTGGCTAAAACGTCTTCGTGACCTTCGTGGCATCATCCACGGGTGTTCTCACGCCGCATTCCGCCGGAGCTTGAGCCGAACGCGCTGTCGCGCGCGGTGGCCGCGGCGCGGGCGAGGGGAACGGCCATCGCCGACCTCACCGACTCGAACCCCACGCGTGCCGGCATTCCGTACCCGGACGATCTGCTCGCGCCGCTGGCCGATTCGGCGGCCCTTCGCTACGAGCCATATGCGTTTGGTATGCCGGCTGCACGCGCGGCCGTCGCCGCCGATCACGCACGGCGCGGGGTCGTGGTCGATCCGGCGCACGTGGTGCTCACCGCGAGCACGAGCGAGGCGTACAGCTGGCTGTTCAAGCTGCTGTGCGACGCCGGGGACAGCGTGCTGGTGCCGCGTCCGAGCTACCCGCTGTTCGAGCACCTCACCGCGCTCGAGGAGGTGCGCGCGCAGCCGTACGACCTCGTGTACGACGGCCGCTGGACAATCGACGTCGCCTCGATGCTGGCGGCGCCCGCCGGCACGCGCGCGGTGCTGGTGGTCTCGCCGAACAACCCGACCGGCTCGTACCTCGCGGCCGAGGAGCTTGCGGCGCTGTCGCAGCTCTGTCGCGACCGCCGGTGGGCGCTCATCGTCGACGAAGTGTTTGCGGACTATCCGCTCGACGCCCGGGACCCGCTCACCGACATCGCATTGCGCGCCGGCGGGCTGTCGTTCTCGCTGGCCGGGCTGTCGAAGTCGGTCGGCCTGCCGCAGCTCAAGCTGGCGTGGATAGTCGTCGGCGGCCCCGCGGCCGCGCGCGACCGGGCGCTCGCGGCGCTCGAGCTGATTGCCGACAGCTATCTTTCGGTGGCCACGCCGGTGCAGGTCGCCGCGGCGCATCTGCTGCACGCCGGCGGCACGGTCCGCGCGGCGATTCAGCAGCGGATCCGGCAGAACCTCGACGCGCTCCGTGCGGCGGCGCGCGGCTTTCCCGCCTGCGAGGTGCTGCGCGCCGAAGGCGGCTGGTCGGCGGTGATCCGGGTGCCGGCCACGCGGCGCGAGGAGCAGCTGGTCGTCGAGCTGCTCGAGCGCGAGGCCGTCCTGGCGCACTCGGGCTACTTCTTCGACTTCCCGCGGGAAGCCTATCTCGTCGTCAGCCTGCTCCCGCCGCCCGCGCTGTTCGCCGACGCCTGCGCGCGCCTCCTGCGGTTCGTGAGCACCTGATGCCGACGCCTCCCGGCCGGCGTGCCGGCGTGCTCGTGCCGCTCTTCTCGATGCCCTCCTCCCGGAGCTGGGGGATTGGCGAGATTGGCGACATCCGCCGCATGGCGTCGTGGCTGGACGCCGCCGGACTCCGCGTGCTGCAGCTGCTCCCAATCAGCGAGATTGCGCCCGGAGACACCTCGCCGTACTCGGCGCTCAGCGCCATGGCGATCGATCCGCAGTTCATCAGCCTCGATCGGCTCGAGGATTTCGCGGCGCTCGGCGGCGAAGCGGGGCTCGAGCCGCCCCTGCGCGCACGGCTCGACGCGGTCCGCAGCGCGTCCCTCGTCGACTACACGGCGGTGCGGGAGCTGAAGCAGACGGCGCTCGGCCGATCGTTCGCCCGCTTCCACGACACGGAGTGGACCGGCGGCACCCGGAGGGCGGCGGCGCTCCGCGCCTACATCCGGGATCAGGCGTGGTGGCTCGACGAGTACGCGCTCTTCCGCGCGCTCCACGCGCGGCACGGGGAGCGCCACTGGGCGGACTGGCCACTGCCGCTGCGGATGCGCGAGCCGGACGCGCTGGCGGCGGCGCGGCGGGAACTGGCCGAGGACATCCTGTACCGCCAGTACCTGCAGTGGATTGCCGACGACCAGTGGGCCGACGCCCGCCGCGATGCGGGCGGGGTGGCGCTCTTCGGCGATCTGCCGTTCATGGTCGGCGGTGACAGCGCCGACGTGTGGGCGCGGCAGGACGAGTTCCAGCTCGACGCCTCGGCGGGCGTTCCGCCCGACGCGTTCAGCCCCTCCGGCCAGGACTGGGGACTGCCGGTGTATCGATGGGACGTATTCGCCGAGCGCGACTTCGACTGGCTCCGCCAGCGCAGCCGCCGCAGCGCCGCGCTCTTCGACGGCTATCGCGTCGACCATCTCGTGGGCTTCTACCGGACCTACTTCCGCCCTCACGACGGGAGCGCGCCCGCGTTCAGCCCCGCCGACCAGGAGGCGCAGACCCGCCTCGGCGAGCGCGTGCTGGCGGTGCTGCGGGAGCCCGGGACGGAGATCGTCGCCGAGGATCTCGGCACCGTCCCCGACTTCGTACGCGAGTCGCTGTCGCGTCTCGGGATCCCGGGGTACAAGGTGCTGCGCTGGGAGCGGCACTGGCACGTGGAGGGGCAGCCGTTCACGGACCCGCTCGACTATCCGGCCGTCGCGGTCGCGACCTCCGGCACGCACGACACCGAGCCGATGGTCGTCTGGTGGGAAACGGCGCCGCCCGCCGAGCGCGAAGCGGTTCTCGCGATTCCGTCCGTGTGCGCGCGGCTCGCGCCGGAGGACCGCGCCGGCGCCGTCGACGGCCGCGGGATGCCCGACGCGCTGCGCGAGGCGCTTCTCGACGTGCTGTTTGCGTCGGGCGCCGGCCTGCTCGTCCTGCCGATCCAGGACCTGTTCGGCTGGCGCGATCGCATCAATCAGCCGGCGACCGTCGGCGCGTCGAACTGGACCTGGCGGCTGCCGTGGCCGTCGGATCGGCTCGTCGCCGAACCGGTTGCGATGGCCGTGGCGACGCAAGTTCGCCGGTGGGCGGAGAAATATGGGAGATAAGCGAAGTGCTGGCTCGTCGCGCCTGAGCTGATTCGCAGCAGTGTTCTTGACGCGAGGCTGCTCGACTACGAATCTCAAGCGCGCATTGGGAGTCTAAAGCGCCTATCAGCTGGTTGCACTTCGAACTTACTTTCTACTTTCCACTTTCTACGTCTGCACTTGCTTGCTGGCGATCCTCGCCCACGTGTCCTTCAGCGTCACCGTCCGGTTGAACACCCGCGCGCCGGGGCGCGAGTCGGGATCGACGCAGAAGTAGCCGAGCCGCTCGAATTGAAACCGCGCGCCCGCGGCGGCCTCCGCCAGTCCCGGCTCGATCTTGCAGCCCGTCAGCCGCTCGAGCGACCGCGGGTTGAGATCGGTCACCGGATCGCGGCCGCCTTCGCCGGGATCCGGCGACTGAAAGAGACGGTCGTACAGGCGAACTTCGGCGTCGCGCGCGTGCGGCGCCGATACCCAGTGAATCGTTCCCTTCACGCGCCGGTCGGCCGTCGCGCCCGAAAGCGACTCGGGATCGTACGTGCAGCGCAGCTCGGTCACGGCTCCGAAGGCATCCTTCACGACGCGTTCGCACCGGATGATGTAGGCGTACCGGAGCCGCACCTCGGCGCCGGGCGCGAGCCGGAAGAACTTCTTGGGCGGCTGTTCCATGAAGTCGTCGCGTTCGATGAACAGCTCGCGCGAGAACGGCAGTTGCCGCGTGCCCGCCGCTGCGTCCTCGGGGTTGTTGATCGCCCCGACGTGCTCGTCGCGCCCCTCGGGATAGTTCTCGATTACCACCTTGAGCGGCCGGAGCACGGCCAGCGCGCGCCGCGTCCGGCGGTTGAGGTCCTCGCGCACGGTGTGCTCGAGCAGCGCGACGTCGACGACGTTCTCTTTCTTGGCCATGCCGATCCGCGCGCAGAAGTCGCGGATCGCCTCCGGCGTGAAGCCGCGGCGGCGGATCCCGGCGAGCGTCGGCATGCGCGGATCGTCCCACCCTCCGACGAGCCGCTGCTCGACCAGCTGCAGGAGCTTCCGCTTGCTCATCACGGTGTAGTTGAGGTTCAGCCGCGCGAACTCGATCTGCTGCGGCCGGTACGGCGGGCGCGTGTGCTCGATCACCCAGTCGTACAGCGGACGATGGTCTTCGAACTCGAGGGTGCACAGCGAGTGCGTAATCCCCTCGACCGCGTCCGAGATCGGATGCGCGTAGTCGTAGGTCGGATAGATGCACCAGGCGTCGCCGGTGCGGTGGTGCGTCGCGTGCCGGATCCGGTAGAGCGTCGGGTCCCGCATGTTGATGTTGGGCGACGTCATGTCGATCTTGGCCCGCAGCACGTGCGTGCCGTCGGGGAACTCGCCCGCGCGCATCCGTCGGAACAGATCGAGGTTGTCCTCCCCCGGGCGGTTGCGATACGGACTGTTGCGCCCCGGCTCGGTCAGCGTGCCGCGGTGCGCGCGAATCTCGTCGGCCGTCAGGCTGTCGACGTACGCCTTGCCGTCGCGAACGAGCTGCTCGGCGTACTGATAGAGCTGCTCGAAATAGTCGGACGCGTAGAATTTCCGGTCACCCCAGTCGAAGCCGAGCCACCGCACGTCCTCCTCGATCGACTCGACGTACTCGACGTCCTCCTTGGTGGGGTTCGTGTCGTCGTAGCGGAGGTTGCAAAGCCCGCCGAACTCGGCGGCGACGCCGAAGTTCAGGCAAATCGACTTCGCGTGGCCGATATGCAGGTATCCGTTCGGCTCCGGCGGAAAGCGCGTGTGCACGCGGCCGCCGTGCTTACCGGTCCGCAGATCCTCGGCGATGATCTCGCGGATGAAATCGGTGGCAGCCGGCGCCGCCGCGGCGTCGGCGGGGTGATCCATCCTTTAATTATTCCAAATCCCTCGGTGGTTGGGAGTTCTCAGGTGGTCTCCGGCTCCCGGGCCGCTTCCTCCGGCAGTCCGAGCAGGTTCGCCTGCTTCAAGACCCGCGGAACGGCGTCGATCGGCTCGGCCGGAGGCAGCTCCTCGCCGGTCGTCACCTTCAGCTCCTTGAGGCGCCGCGCGCTCACCAGCACGCGCGACTCGAACGACCCGGCCGCCTGGTTGTACGCCTGGACCGCCCCGTCCAGCTTCTTCCGCACCTCGTCCAGGTGATCGGCAAAGACGGCGAGCCGCTCGTAGAACTCGCGCCCGAGCCGCGCCACCTCGCGGTAGTTCTCGGCCAGCGCCTCCTGCCGCCACGTATGCGCCACCGTCGTCAGCAGCGCGATCAAGGTGATGGGGCTCGCCAGCAGCACGCGCTGGCGGAGCCCGTGCTCGATGAGCGTGAGGTCGTGCTGCAACGCGGCGCTGAAGAGCGTCTCGCCGGGGAGAAACAGGACGACCATTTCCGGTGAGTCGCCGAGCGCCTCCCAGTAGCCCTTGCTTCCCAGCTTGTCCATGTGGTCGCGCACCTGGCGCGCGTGCGCCTCGAGCTTCAGGGCGCGTTGCTCCTCGTCTGTGGCCTCCTGCCCGTCGAGGAACGCGTCGAGCGGCGCCTTGGCGTCGACGACGATCCGCTTGCCGCCGGGCAGGTGGACGATCAGGTCGGGCCGGAGCCGGCTCCCGTCGCTCTCGAGCGCCGGCTGCTCGTCGAAGTCGCAGCGCTGCAGCATGCCCGCAATCTCGACGACCCGCCGGAGCTGCATCTCGCCCCAGCGGCCCCGCACCGACGGCGTGCGCAGCGCGCGCGACAGCGTGGTGGTCGTCGAATCGAGCGCCGCCACCTGCTCGCTGAGACGGCTGTACGCCGCGATGCGCTCGCGCTCCACGTCGGCCAGCCGGGAGTCGACTTTGTTCAGCGTTTCGGCAATCGGCTGCTGGAAGCCGGCAAACGACGTCTTCGCCAGGTCCAGAAATGCCGCGCGGTTGTCCTTCAGCGCGTCGGCGGCGAGCGACCGGAACGCGTCCCGCAGCTTCTGTTCCGCCTTGTCCAGCAGCTGCTCGGCCATCTGCGCGCGCGCGTCCGCGAGCTGGCGCCGCGCCTGCGCGCGCATCAGCAGGACGGTCACGACGACGGCGGCAAGCGCGACGAGGGCAACCAGGGCGACGTCCATGCGTCCCTTGATATCATGAAGGTCAAACAACAGGCCCCAGGACAGGGCCACCTCAGGCATCCCGCATTAATCCTGGACGGCACTTGCGTCGACGCACTTCGGGTCCTGTCGCCGGGTTTCCCCACCCGTCCTCGGCGCCCAACGCATTTGTCACGGGAGCGGCGCCTGCGCGGCGGGCGGGGATGCCCCTCCCGGCGCCACCCGCCCAAACGAACTTCGTCAACGCAAGTGCCGTGCGGTGTAGGCGGCAGGACATGGACTGTCTCAGGCCAGCATCGGTGGTGGTTGTGTGAGTTGTTCAGCGTTCGCACTACCGGGAAGTGGCGAGCTTGATCGATCGTTTCCGGCGTTGGCTGCAGGCCGTTCGCACATAACCGCGCCCGCGGTCTGCGACTCCTGGCCGTCAAACCCATCGCGGCACAACGATCTGGTCCTCTGGCCTGAGGACATCCGTCCGGTGGTTGGCTGCGAAGCGGCCACACATATGCGCGACGGTTTGCAGCCAACGCCCAACTCCGCGCGGGCGGTGCGGAGTGCTACTATCCCGCCATCAAGGAGCTGCGGACGACGCCGATCGCAGCGGGCGGTGGTTTGCTGTGGCGGCGTCAGAGCCGTCTACGCCACAAGTCGTTAGCCGGACTGACGAGACTGCGAAATGATTCGAAGTTCGCGATTCGTGATTGCCGTGCACAATCTGGAGCAGTCGGCTCGATACTACCGGGACGTGTTGGGGTTCGAAGTACGAGAGATCGGAGATCCAGGCTGGCGCTTCTTCATCAAGGACCAGTGTTTCATCATGGCTGGCGAATGCAAGAATGCGCTGTCTCCCCGAGACTTGGGTG
>JACPTI010000101.1 GCA_016192845.1 Acidobacteriota bacterium | reverse complement strand
GGACCCAGACTACTCACTGACTTGGGGTATTCGTGATGCGGGCTCCTTTCATCCCGCAAGAGCAGAGGCTTCGGCCTCGCGCAGTCCTCCGCACATCGCACGAAACGATGACCACGGCGTTCGAGCTCGGGGACACGCCGCTCAGGCCGGCCCGCGACCGATAACCGGCAAGTCACAAGACCCGGTTTCATAACTGCCGTCGGTCGCTGCGAGAGGTGGCATGTCCTCCGTCAAACCGGCTCCGCTCGTCCCGCATCCAGCTCCACTCGAGCGTCCGGCCTCGCTGCGCACTTACGCCTCCCACGGTTTGCCTCCGGACATACCACCTCTCGCAGCGTCGCCTGGGCATGAGGCGTGATGCCTCCGCAGCAAACTGTAGTCAGCGTAAGCGCGAAGCGAGGCAAAGCCCGCTGTTCGCGGGTGGTTGTGAATCGAGCGGAGCCAGTTTGCGGAGGAGGCATCACGCCTCATGCCGAGCAGCTATGAAACCGGGTCTTGTGACTTGATTACTCGAGGATGACCTCGCGGGCGCGCTCACCCTCGGCGCACGCGTACTCCATCAGCTCGTAGCCGGGATCGTCGCCGTGCTCCCGCTTGAGCGTCCACGCCATCGTGAACGGCCGCGCGAGCGTCTGCGGGTCGTTGACGGTCATCCGGAGCTGGATCGTGTCGCGGTCGACGTACGTATAGCGCTCGACCAGCGTCATCTCGTCGGAGTGCAGCGTTCCCTTCGAGTCGAACCACGTCCAGTCGCCCAGGTTCCGCGTCTCGACGACGAGCGTGTTCCCCTCCCAGCGCCCGCGCGCGTCGCCCATGTACGTCTTGATCTTCGGAGAGACGTGCGGGCGGCCGTCGAGGGGAATGATGCGGTACGAGTGCGTCCGCTCCCACGCCATGATCACGTAGCCCGGCGTCTGCACCACCTGAAAGTCCTGCCAGTACAGGAGCCGCGGCATCCCGAGCAGGCAGAAGAGGTCCGGGTTCACGTCGCGGGGACTCTCGGGCTTCCCCGTGATCACGTCGCCGCCGTAGCGCGAGAGGCTCTGTTGCCGTCGCGCCTCCGCCCACGGCTGATACGGGATCCGGCCGTCCGGGGTGTCGACGATGGCGCTGACCGGCGTGCGCGCCGCGATCTTCTCCTTCGTCCATCCCTGGACGAGCAGCGTTTCCGCCGTCTGAAAGCTCGTCTCGATGTTGGTGCCGTCGGCGCCGCCGGCGGGCTCGCCCCAGAATCCCTGAATGTCCGGCTGGCCGTCGGGGGTGCGCGGCGGGTTCCAGGCCGGCGATGACTGCGCGAGCGCCGATGTCGCCAGCGTCACGGCGAGCGCACCCGCCACCGCGCCGCGCGCAAGCAGACTTGCGTATCTCATTCCCCCCTCCTTCCGCTACGCGGTCAGCCGCAGCGACAGCGGCGGCACATCGAGGCCCGCCGCCACCACCGACCAGCGCTCGCCCGGGGCCACCGGCGGCGCCACGGTGAGCGATCCGGTGCTGATCAGCTCGCCGGCGCCGAGCGGCTCGGCGCCGCGCTGCGCCGGCACGGCCGACGCGAACTCCGCCAGGCAGAGCGCGGGACTGTCGAGCACGTTCTTCCCGCCTCCCTCGTGCACCACCTCGCCATTTCTCGACAGCTGCACCGTGAACGTGGCGAGCCGGTCGACGAGCTGCGGGATCGCCGCGCGGCGCACAGGCCGCGGCTCGCCGACGACGAGCGCGGCGTGCAGCCCGAAGGACGCCATGAAGTCGCCCGGCTGGAACTTCCACTCGGGAAACGGGCAGTCGACGAGCTCGAACGCGAACGCGTACCACTCGACCGCCTCGAGCGCGCCCGCGGCATCGACGCCGGGCTGCGGCGCCGCCCCGAGCTTCACGACGATCTCGGGCTCGAGACGCGGCGCCCGCATCCGGGCGAGCGAGAGCGTCGCCTCGCCGCCTGTCGCGTCGTGCACCGTGTCGTCGTACATGTTGGCCCAGACGAGCGTCTTCATCTCCAACGCGCGCCAGACGGCGCGGTTGGCGAGCCCGATCTTCCTCCCGACCGTGCGGCGGCCGCCGGCGCGGCGCATGCGCGCGAGCTCGGCTTCCACCGCGTAGCCGGTCTCCAGATCGCAGCCGCCCTCGCGGGCCGACGGCGGCACCGGAATCGGCCGCCCGCCGGCGTGGGCATCGAACATCTCCCGCGCGAGCGCGGTCACGCGTGCATCGGTCATGGACGAGTATTGTAATCTGCTCGACAGGCGAACGGCGGGGATGATAGGCTGCCGGCCACTAGTAGGCGGTAGGCAGTAGGCAGTAAGCAATTGGGAGGAAGCGGCGAGTTCCGGCTCCTGATCGCCTACTGCCTACTGCCTACTGAGTGACACATGTCCACGAGCAGCAGCGGAACGAACCTTCGTCCTCCTGCATCGGAAGCGGCACGCTGGGCGCAGCTGGTCTTCGGCATCATCTGCATGGTGATGATCGCCAACCTGCAGTACGGTTGGACGTTGTTCGTCGAGCCGATTGACGAGAAACATCAGTGGGGCCGGGCGGCGATTCAGATCGCCTTCACGATTTTCGTGCTGACCGAGACCTGGCTGGTCCCGATCGAAGGCTATCTCATCGACAGGTTCGGGCCGCGCATCATGATCAGCACCAGCGGCGCGCTGGTGGCGATCGCGTGGGTCATCAACTCGATCGCCGACTCGCTGTTCCTGTTGTACGTGGGCGCCGCAATCGGGGGGATCGGCGCCGGCGTGATCTACGGCGGCTCGGTGGGCAACGCACTGAAGTGGTTCCCCGATCGGCGCGGCCTCACCGCCGGCCTGACGGCGGCCGGATTCGGCGCCGGGTCGGCGCTGACGGTGATCCCGATTGCCAACATGATCCAGTCGAGCGGCTACGAGGCCGCGTTCCTCTGGTTCGGCCTCGGACAGGGAATCGTGGTCGTCCTCGTCGGGATGCTGCTGCGCGCGCCGGAGCCCGGCGAGGTGGCCGCACCCGCAGCGCCGGCCGTCCAGCAGACGCGGCGCGACTACACGCCGACCGAGACGCTCAGGACGCCGGTCTTCTGGATCATGTACGCGATGTTCGTGATGGTGGGCTCGGGCGGCCTGATGGCGGTCGCGCAGCTGGCGCCGATCGCCACCGACTTCGAGGTCGCGGACATCCCGGTCTCGCTGCTGGGACTGACGCTGCCGGCGCTCACCTTTGCCCTGACGATCGACCGCGTGCTCAACGGCGTGTGCCGGCCGTTCTTCGGATGGGTGTCGGATCGGATCGGCCGCGAGAACACGATGTTCATCGCGTTCTTCATCGAAGGCCTCGGCATCTATGCGCTGCTCCTGTTCGCGGGCCATCCGGTGCTGTTCGTGATCCTGTCCGGTGTGGTGTTCTTCGCCTGGGGCGAGATCTACTCCCTGTTTCCGGCGACCTGCACCGACATCTATGGCCGCAAGTTCGCGACCGCGAACTACGGCATGCTGTACACGGCCAAAGGCACGGCCGCCCTGCTGGTCCCGCTGGCCAACGTGCTGACGACCGCGACCGGCAGCTGGCACGCCGTGTTCTACGCCGCAGCAATCCTCAACATCGTCGCGGCCGTGACGGCGCTGGCCGTGCTGAAGCCGATGCGGATTCGCACGATGGCGCAGGCCGTGGCGGCTCCTGCAGGGTCGCCCATCGTTCAACGTGCCTGACGGCCGACCGGCTCGAGGCCCGCTTTCTTGATGGCCGCGCGCCCTTCGGCGCTGGCAAGGCGGCGCAGGAAGGCGCGCGCCGCGTCGGCATTGCGGCTCGTCGCGACGACTGCGCCCACGTAGATCGTTGGCAGTTGGATTTCGGCGGGGAGCGTCCCCGTCACGCGCACACCTTTATTCGGCTGCAGCTCGCTCGTGAACGTGATGCCGAGCTCGGCCTCGCCGCTGGCGACCGCGTCGGCAACTTCCGACCCCTGTGTCCGGTACACGATCTTCGACTTCATCGCGTCGGCGATGCCCAGGCGCCGCAGCAGACCATCGATGTAGGTGCCCGAGGTCCCGCCGGCCGCGGGACTCACGTACGACACCGACCGCGCCTCGAGCAGCGCCGCCTTGAACGTCTCGACGGTCGACAGATCGGGAGCCGGCGCGCCGACTCGCACGGCGACGCCGATCAACGCGCGCGCGAGATCCACCCGAGTGTCCGCCACGATCCGGTTGTCCTTCTGCAGTGCGTCCATGCCCGGGGCGGCCAGGACAATCACGTCGGCGGCCTCGCCCGACGCCAGCCGCTTCTGAAGCGCGCCCGTCGTGTCGCGGAAGTAGGCGAACCTGCTCCCCGAGCTGCGGGCGTAGGCCTCGCCAACCTCCGCGACCGCCTCGCTCACCGCGCCGCCGACGAGCACCTTGAGCTCGACCTGCGCGCCCGCTGCCGCCGGCAGCAGCACCATCCAGAGGGACCAGAAACAGGCAGCAAGTACCCGATGCATGAGCGTGCCTCCTCTTCGTGAACGCCCAAAGCCCAATGCACAATGCCCAAAGCCTGAAGCCCAAAGCCCAGCGCCCAGACTCAGAACGCCACCATATAGGTCATTTTGGCGACGAACGCCCGGTCGATCAGACCGCCGCTGTCGGTGTCACGCCGCTCGTTGAACACCAGATAGACGTCGCTCAGCGGACGATGGATGATATTGAACCGCAGGTTGGAACTCCACTCACGCGCATCGGTGTTGTACTGCACCAGCGCGTTGACGAACGCTGTCGTCGAGAACCCGTATTCCACCCGCGCCGTGATGAGGTCCGTCGTGTATCGGCCGGCGCCGAGCCGAACCTGGTTGCGCGACTCCGTCACCGACGCGTTCAGCCGGCCTTTCAGCCGGACGGCCGTGCCGAACAGAAAGCTCTGCTTATAGCCGTTGTAGAACTCGCCCACGTCCACGCGCCCGCTGAACGACAGCGGGGCGGAGCTGTTCGTCCGCCAGGTCACGAACCAGTCGTTGAACTCGTAGCGGCCCGGCGGAATGGCAATGCCGCGGCGCCGGTTGATCACGAACGGCTCCACGAGGTTCTCGGTGGCGGGCTCCACGCCGAGCTCGCTGCCGCTCCCGTCCTGGAACGCGAGGCTCAGGTGGGCCTGGACGAGGCGGGACTGCAAATCGCCGCGGAGGCCGAGGCGCCGCAGCGCCTTCGGGCGGGGCCGGACGCCGGTGTCGAGCAGCCACTTCCGCGTCCCCGTGCGCCGGTAGTAGCCCAGCTCGTCGTTGAAGTGCTCGCCCACGGCCATCAGGCCGCCCTTGAAGTGGAAGAAGTTGCTCTCGTAGTTGAGCGACGATCGCCACGCGTACTGCCCGCCCTCGACGTTCGGCGTCGCCGTGCCGATGACGTACGAGTTCCAGTCGATGTTCTCGAAGAACCGGAAGTTGGCGTCGGCGCCCGCCACGCGGTTGTCGCCCGGGCCTTCCGCCTCTTTGCTCAACATGAGCAGGCCGATATCCGAGTTGGCCAGCACGTTGCGGCGCAGCCGGAACGCCGAAAAGTTGGTGGCGGGCGAGCTCGTCGTGCTGCGCTGCTGGATGGTGAGGAGGCCGACGCTGTAGTCGCCGACACGACCCGTCAGGCGGGTGCCACCGAGAATGGGAATCGACTCGCCGCTCTCCGACAGTCCGATACGCCGGCTGAAGAACAGAATCGCGTCCTGCCCTCGAGGCGGGAAGAACCCTCCCCCGCCGGTGCCGGTCCCGCCGCCGGTGAACAGGAGCCCGCCGCCACCCTGGCCGAACTGGAACACCCCGGAGTTCTCCAGGAAGAAGTCGCGCTTCTCGGGAAAGAAGAGGCTGAAACGCGTCAGGTTGACCTGTTGCTCGTCGGCTTCGACCTGGGAGAAGTCGGTATTGACCGTGAAATCCCACGTCAGGCTGCTCGTCACGCCGAACTTCACGTCCACACCCGCCTCGGCGTCGGTGCCGATCTTCGTCACGCTCGACGCGCCTGAGCTGCCGAGCACGTACGGCTTCACGCGCACGTCGTTGCCCGGCCGTACGTCCTCCAGCCCTTCGAGCGTGCCGGCCAGCGAGACGCGCGTCAGATCGTAGATGCGGGGCAGCGGCGCCCAGAAGCTGTCCTCGTTGCGGCGGCGGATTCGACGCTGGAAGTTGACGCCCCAGGTTTGCGACGCGGCGCTGCTGAATCGCAGCGTGCGGAACGGAATCGCGATCTCCGCGTACCATCCCTCTTCCGTGATCCGGGCCCTGACCTGCCAGAGGGCGTCCCAGTTCTCGTTGATCTCGCGCCCTTCGTTGATCATCTGCGCGTCCCACTTGGCGCCGCGCGCGTTGGTGGCGAACATGTAGCCGTTGCGGCCGTCGCGGAACGTGTCGAGGATGATCTCGAAGTCGTCGCCGGACTGGCGGTTGAAATCCTTCGCCAGCTCGCTCGTGAGGATGGCGTCCGGCTGGCGGTCGCGCGCCAGGACGCCCACGTAGAGGTTGTTCGCGTCGTAGAGCACCCGCACCTCGGTCTCTTCCGACGCCGGCTCCCCTTCACGTGGATCGTTTTGGATGAAGCCGCTCGCGACCGGCGCGCGGCTCCAGTCGGGCTCGTTCAGCGCGCCGTCGACGTGAACGGCGCCGACTGCCCGCACCGCTGGCAGCCGGCGATCGAGCCGCGCCGTGCCGTAGTCGACCTGACCGGCCTCGCCGCTCGCCGCGGACCACAGACACGCCCCGAACAGCAGCACAGCGACGCGACGGAGACTCACGACAGGGCAGAAGGACTCGACATGGGCCGCACGAAAGGCGAGGGATCGGCGCGGGTCCACGGCTTATCGCGACATCCGATCCGATTGCAGGCCGAGCGCCAGTGCGGCGCCGACGAGCGACAGCAGCGACATCTGCACGGCGCCCGCCGACGTCCATCCTCCGCGCGTCGCGAGCCAGCCCATGAGATAGCCGGCGAACGCGCCCGCGCCGTACAGCGTCGTGACGAAGAGGCCCGACCCGCCGCCCGCGAGCCCCGGCTGGACCGCCTTGACGTGATACCCGGCCAGGTTGACGTAGAGCGATCCGCTGACGACCACGCCCCACGCGAACGAGAGGCTCGACTGCGTGACGAACGCCCGCGAGCCGTGGAAGAGGAGATAGCCGAGCAAGGCGGCGCCGAGAAACGTCCCCGCCAGCACCAGCCGCGGCGGGAAACGGTCGCCGACCCAGCCGCCGCCGACCGAAGCGAGCGCGCCGAGCGCATAGATGCTCATCACGGTTCCGGCGGTCGCCGGCGCGTAGCCGAGCGCCTCGCGCAGGAAGGTCGGATACATCCCCAGGTAGCCGTAGATGACGAGCCCGCCGATGACGCTCATGGCGGTCAGCAGCACCGTGTTCCGGTTCCGGAGCGTGGCGGCGCCGCCGCGGCCGGCCGCCTCGCTGCGGGCCGCCGGCGTCTCGCTGAACCACGGCTTC
The DNA here is from genome assembly GCA_016192845.1 of Acidobacteriota bacterium. Classification (GTDB taxonomy): domain Bacteria; phylum Acidobacteriota; class Vicinamibacteria; order Vicinamibacterales; family UBA2999; genus MELF01. The sequence continues at coordinate 10,930 of JACPTI010000101.1, read as the reverse complement.
ACCATCGCCGCGACGAGCGCCATGACCGCGAACCCGACCAGCCCGTACACGAGCATCGGCACGCGCCAGCTCCCGTAGGCACCGAGGAGCAGGCCGCCTGCGGCCGGGCCGACAATCGCGCCGCCGGCGAAGGCACAGTTGATGGCGCCGACGGCGGCGCTGCGCGCCGTGGTGAAGTAGTTGACCGCGATCGCCAGGAGCACCGTGAGCTGCATCGCCTCGCCGATGCCGGTCGCCCACCGGTACAGGAGCATGTCGGAAAAGCCTCGCGACAGCACCGTGAGCGCCGTGCCGGCGGAGAACACGGCGATGCCGATCTGGAGCACGGCCTTGCGCGACGCGCGCGCCAGCAGCCAGGCGGTTACTACCCCCGCCATCGCCATGCCGAGCGTGAAGACCGTCGAGAGAAAGCCGACCGATTCGAGCGCGAAGCCGTACTCGCGCCGGACTTCCGGCGCGAGCAGGGGGAAGATCTGGCGGTCCATGGCGTTGATCGCGTAGGAGGCGAGCAGCACGCCGAATGGCACCGCCGCGCTGACCCGGGGGGCCGGACTCGCCGTCGCGACGCCGGTGGTCACACCGCGGCGACTCCGGACGCGCGGCCGGCGGCGGCTTTCTCGGCCGACAGATACCAGTCGAGGATCTGCTCGCCCGTCCAGAGGAGGACCCCCGGCTTCGACGTGATGTGCTCGACCGCCTCGCGGAAGTACCGGAGGCGGTGCGGCGCCCCCATGATGTACGGATGCACGACGAGCGCCATCACGCGCGCGGAGGTCTCGGCGTCGGCGTACAGTTGCTCGAACTGGTCGATGGCGCGCGTCCGGTACTCGCCGGCCGCGTGATGCTGGATGAGCATCATCGCCACGTCGTTGCACTCCTGCGTGTACGGAATCGAGACGAGCGGGCGGCTGCGCGTCTTCACGCGCACCGGCTGGTCGTCCAGCACCCAGTCGCACACGTACTCGTACCCGTGCTCGGCGAGGAGATCGGGCGTGTCCCACGTCTCGGTGAGCCCGGGGCCGAGCCAGCCGCGCGGCGCGCGGCCGGTGAAGGCGCGGATCGCGTCGGTCGTCTTCCTGATGTCGGCGCGCTCGTCCGACACCTTCTGCATGTTCTTCTGCGTGAAGCCGTGGCCGATGAACTCCCAGCCGCGGTCGAGCGCGGCGCGAGCGATCGGCTCGTAGGCGGCGATCGCCGACCCGTTGATGGCCAGCACGGCGGGCAGCTTGAATCGATCGAACACCGCGAGCATGCGCCAGAACCCGACGCGGTTGCCGTACTCGTGCCACGCCCAGTTCGGGATGTCCGGCATGGGCGAGCCGCCGGCTGGCGGCGTGAGCACGGTCCGGGGCATCGGCTCCTGGGGATTCCACTCCTCCACATTGACGACGACCCAGACGAGGAGGCGCGCGCCGCCCGGAAGCGTCAGCCGCGGACGGGCGCTGATTGGCGAGTAGGGAATGCGTTCGTGTGGCAGCATCGCTGGTACCCCCGGGATCGCGGATCGGAAGTGACTTGCCCGTTATGCGGCCCCAAAGGTGAGTTTTGTACTCGTTGCCCGACCGCATAACGGGCCAGGCGCGCGGCGCGCGCCAAAATACTGGCGAACCAGCCGAGGGGCGAAGGGATATCAAGGGGCAGCGCCCCTTGGCTGGTTCGGGGCCCTAGTGTATAACCCGGCCATGTCGCCGTCCAAGAAGAGTGAGCCGACGAGTACCCCATCTGCACCCCACCGCGCAGGCGTGCGCGGTGGGGACCCCGCAACGCGCAGGCGCGATGGGGACCCCGCTATGGACCGGCGTGGCTTCATCAGACATGCCGCGGCGGGCGCCGCGGGCTTCGCGGCCGCGTCGGGGACCGAGGCGCACATGGCGGGGCACGGCGACCGCGGCCACGAACACCAGCACGACAATGCGCATCAGGCGGTCCCCTCGGATCTGAACCTGCGGGTCAAGGCGCTCGAGTCGCTGCTGGTGGAAAAGGGCGTCGTCGATCGCGCGGCGCTCGACACGATTGTCGATCTGTACGAGACGAAGATCGGCCCGCGCAACGGCGCGCGCGTCGTGGCGCGCGCGTGGGTGAATCCGGCGTATAGAAGGCGGCTTCTGACGAACGCCACCGCCGCGATCGCCGAGCTGGGGTACGAGGGCGGTCAGGGCGAGGACATGGTCGTGCTCGAGAACACGCCCAGGGTCCACAATCTGGTCGTGTGCACGCTGTGCTCGTGTTACCCGTGGCCGATCCTCGGCCTCCCTCCCGTGTGGTACAAGTCGGCACCCTATCGATCGCGCGCCGTCATCGATCCGCGCGGTGTGCTCCGAGAGTTCGGGCTCGAGATCGCAGACGAGGTCGAAGTGCGCGTGTGGGACAGCACCGCGGAGCTGCGGTACCTCGTGCTGCCGGAACGCCCGCCGGGCACCGAGCACATGACCGAAGAGGAGCTGGCGGCGCTCGTGACCCGCGACTCGATGATCGGCGTCGCGAAGGTCACAGCGCGGCCTAACGCGCCTTTTGTGCAACAACGTCTGGCGCGTTAGTGTCACGGTGCCGGCGTCGACCGGAGGCCGGACATGAACGGCGTGCACGACATGGGCGGCATGCACGGCATGGGCCCTATTCAGCACGAGGAGCACGAGCCGGTCTTCCACGAGTGGTGGGAGGGGCGCGCGTACGCGCTGACGCGCCTCGTGCGCGGCCAGACCTACAATCTCGACAACTCCCGCCATCTGCTCGAGCTGCTCCCGCCGGCCGACTACCTGCGCATGAGCTACTACGAGCGGTGGCTGACACGCCTCGTCGCGCAACTGCTCAAGAACGGGGTGATCACCCGCGAGGAGCTCGAGAGCGGCACACCGGCGTCGGGGGCGGCGAAGGCGACTCCGGCGGTCACGGCCGCGATGGTTCCCGCGCTGGTGACGAGGCGCAATTCCGCCCGCCGCGACGCACAGGTCAGGCCGCGCTTCAGGGTGGGCCAGCGCGTGCGCGCGCGCAATATCCATCCGACCGGTCACACGCGGCTGCCGCGATATGCGCGGGGCAAGCAGGGTGTCATCGCGATCGACCACGGCGTGTTCCTGTTTCCCGACACGAATGCCCATCTGCTCGGCGAAAAGCCGCAGCACGTCTATTCGGTGCGTTTTGCCGCCCGAGAGCTCTGGGGCCCGCAGGCCTCGCCGCGCGACTTCGTGCACATCGATATGTGGGACGACTACCTTGAGCGCGCCTAAGAAAGTGGACGCCGATCGCCTGGCAGCACTGCCGCCCATCCCGCGCGACAAGGAGGGGCCCGTGTTTGCCGAGCCGTGGCAGGCGCAGGCGTTCGCACTTGCCGTCAAGCTCTCCGAGGCGGGGTACTTCACCTGGAAGGAATGGGCCGCGGCGCTTGCCGCGGAGCTGAAGGCCGCCGCGGACCGCGGCGAGCCGGACGACGGGTCACGGTATTACGAGCACTGGCTCGCAGCGCTCGAGCGGCTGGTCACGGCGAAGGGGCTGAGCGACGCCGCCGCGCTCGCCGAACGCAAAGAGGCGTGGGCCGATGCCTATCGGCACACGCCGCATGGCAAGCCGGTGGAACTCCGCCGGCGCTAGAGCGAGGCAGGCGCGCGACGGATCCCAGTCAGGTGGTACCCAACCCACGGATCTCAGCAGGATCAACCGTCGGTGTGACTGGCCCCACCTCGGCGCTGACCCGGGTGTGTGTCGGAGAAGACCAACGACCAGTGCGCTGCGATGTCAACAGGCTTCGTCACGACCTCGGCTCACTTGACAACCGAAGTCATATCAACGACGTCGGGCATCAGCCGCGGCGCGCTCGATCTCGCAGGCGCCGTCGGCTGCATGCCATGTTAGGCCCGGGCCGCTCCACACTGAAAGGCACAACACAAGACCGCGGTTCCAGAGGCCCCCTGCCACATAGCACTGGCACGTCTCACCGCTGTTGCTCCTCGAGGTGGCGCCTCTCGACCGGCACGACCGCCGGCGATGGCAGCGTGCGAAGGTGTCCTATCACCGCATCGAGAAGCGTGACTCCAAGCGCGTCGCGTGGGATCGTCGAGAGCATCGTCAAGCCGTCGGCGCCATCGGCCAGAAAATCGGTGGTCGCGAGACTGTAGGAACGGTCGTCCCGAATCGGCGTCGCCTCAGGGAAGCGCAGCGAGACACTCCGAACGCACGGAGCGCCTTCGGCGTTGTACTCGACATGCAGGTTCGAGTAGTAGTACCTGGGGCCGGCCTGCTCGACCAGTTGCCGGAGCTGCCGCCCCGTGAGTGTGAGCCGGACGACCGCGTTGCCGAACGGCATCACACGATGCAGATCTGCGTACGAAACGACGCCGCCTGGCAGGTCGGCCCGGACGCCGCCCGGATTCTGCAGGCCAACGTCCGCTCTTGCAAGGAGGCGAGTCGCATCGGCGATGAGAGAGCCCAAGCGGCGATCGCCCGTCGCGGACGCGGAGAGCGGCTCGGCAAGCGTCGTCACGACTTCTTTGCCTTTGGCATCCGCCGCGCGCAGGTAAGGCGCGAGAAGACTCGTCATGGCCGCATTGTCGCGGACATCATCGGCGTAGATCGTCTGCCGCGACATCCTGAACGCGTGGATGCCGTTGCTGCGGCGATAGAGATCGATCACGCCGATGCCACGACCGCTCGAGCCCGCACGCACGATCGGAATCGAATTGACGACGCCCTCGCCAGGCGTGTGGTCGTGTCCACCCACGATCAGATGCACCAGGCCCGGCGGAAGTTCAGACGCCAGGTCCACCATCTCTCCAGCACACCGGTTCACGCCGCACTCCCCACCTGCGTGTGCGACGACGATGACAAAGTCGGGGCGTTCCTGCCACACCGCGTCGAGCGCATCGCGGATTGCGGAGTAGCCGGACCTGAACTCGTAGGGCTTGGTCACCTCCGGGCGCAGAGTGCGCGGTGTGCTCGTGGTCGCGTACCCGATCACTCCGAGCTTCACACCTCCGCGCTCGACCATCGCGAACGGCGTGGCCCACTCCGGCCTCTTCCCATCGTCGACGCGGAACACATTGGCCGCCAGCCAGGCGTACCGGGCCTCGCGCTGCCGGACAACGAGCGTATCGACGCCCCAATCAAGTTCGTGGTTCCCCACCGCGGCGGCGTCAAGACCGAGATGATTGAGGGCAGCCACCGCGGCGGCACCGGAGGTGAGATTCGATTCGAGCGTTCCCTGCATCTGGTCGCCCCCATCGACCCGAACGGTCGGACACGCACACGCGGCTTCGAGATTCTCCATGACGACCTTGATGGCCGCGGCGCCACCGACCGGTCGGCCATTCGACCATGCATAAGTGGTCGGACGGAGCGCGCCATGGAAATCGTGTGTCGCGAGAACTCGTAGATGGAGCGAGATGCTCGCAGCGTCACGACCGGGCAGATGGGCGCTACAGGCGAGGAGGGCCGCGAGCAGACCGCCTGCCAGGAGTTGCGGCCCACGTCTCGAGCGGATACCGCCGTCACGAGTCGGAGTCATTCTGCTCGGATACATGAGTCCACCGATGCCATTCTTCACCGTCGAGAGGGCCTAACGGCCTGCGGTTGAGCGGCCGCGCTTTTCAGCGGTCCGCTCCAACCGCGTGTTGGGCAGCACCTTCGAGATTATCCCGCAGGCCAACACACCTGACCGATCGGAGCCGTCACTGACGCACACAACCCGCTGACGACGGAATCTGACAACGGCCAATTGCTGCCGAAGATGCGGAACCCTCTCTAGCGTCGACCCGTGATATACAGACCACCCCAACTGAACTGATCCGCGTTCGACGGGATCGCTTTGAGGGCAATGCGAAACGACGAGCATGGATGGCTAGCCTTCGCGGCGTGAGCGTCGTAGAAAGCGCGTGAAAACACTGGAGCCACTGCGTCTCCAAGCGGGTAGACGGAGCAGACGACGTTCTCGGTCCCAGTGCTGAGGAGCGCTCTCACAAATCCGTGAAGCTCGTTCCAAACGCTGAATGTGGTCATTCCGCCCCAACAACTCGCAAGGTTCACGATGTTCGCCTTGAAGCCACACTTGTGGACATCCTCGGCGGTGAGAGGGCCGTCCGCTAACACGAGAGCGCTAAGGCCGGTCTCCGTGAACACCCCGTGACCTGCGTAGTGGAGGACGTCGATCTCCGCTCTGCCCAACGCGCTCAGAACAACTTCGCGTGTCGCGTTACGCCCGATCAGAGGCTCAACACCAAGAATCCGGGCCACGGTCTGTGCTTCCAGTCGTGCTCCGCCCAGATCACCCGTCGGATCTCCGATCACGACCCGACGTTTCGATTCGATACGCTCCTTTGAGTCCGTAATGGCACAGTAGCGAAGTGACGGGACTACCAACACCTCATGGGTGTCCTGCAATCGATTCCGCGAGCTCGGGTGTGTGAGCGCCCCGAACGGCGTCTGCCACTGGACTCCGTGCGGCACGAATACAACTCGTGACACCTTCGACAGTTCCTCCTCATAGGCGTCGATGACCCGCTGGGTCTGTCGGAGCGTTGTCTCGAAATGGGTCCTCCACTCCGTTCCGATGTCGAGACGCACAGGCGGACCTGGTCTGTCCGACGTAACGACTCTTGTCGCCTTGAAATCATGATGCCTGGTGCTGATTGGGAACGACCAGTCGAACTTGGGATAAATCCACTCCACCAGGATCAGTTCGTCTTCCCTAAGGTCGGGGAGGAACAGGGCGTCCGCCTCGGTGGGCGAGCCGAATTCTCGGACTCCTTCAAGAAGGTCGCAGGCACTTCGGAAACGCGTGCGATCGATCACTGCGAGAGCCTCTCGAAAACGGCCGGCCTCCAGGAAGAGCTCGATGGCGGTGAGGTATCTCTTGTTGTATCGTGAGTCGAACAGATCGAGGCGATCCAGGTCGCTGTTACGACGACGAAGTTGTTCGAGAAGGCGGATTATCTCAACCTGAAGTTGAACGGCCAGTTCAAAATCACGTCGACGCTGCGCGACAGTCGCGAGTACGCCCAGAACACCCCTAAGTATAGGATTTCGATCGAGAACCGCAGAAAGCGCCAAACCTTCATCGGCGTAAGCCTTCGCCTCGTCGATCCGGTCCAACTTCAGAGAGATCTCTCCGAGCTGCTCGAGTGTCAATACAAGTTCCTGGTAGTCATTGATGGCCCGCCGCAAATCGCGAGCCTTGATGAGATGCTGGAGTCCATCTTCCAGGCTCCCTGATTCCGACAACGCCACGCCGAGATTGTGATGTGAGTACCCCAGGTCCCGATCTGGAGCACCTCGTCGGAGGTCAAGCTCTACCGCGCGCCGCTGACATTTGACGGCCTCGCCCGTTTTGCCGAGAGACAGAAGCAAGAGCCCAAAATTGGTGCAAACTGACGCCTCCGTGCCAGGATCCACCGTCTCGCGGGCGATTATTTCGAGAGCACGATGGAAAAGCGCCGCCGCCTTCTCCTTGTCACCCCGCTGCCGCGCTTGCTCGGCTAGGTTGTTCAACATCACGACTTCTAAGTCGGAGGGCGTCATAACTTGAGGACCCGCCTCCATCGGGGTGGTCTCACACCTTGATCAGAGATCCACTTGAAGAATGCTTGTCTGCCCAACGTCATCGGACTGACCCGCGGCGCGTCGTCGATGCTTTCGCGCCGACGGGTCCAGTCCGTGTTAGGCAGCCTGTCAATAGTCCGCGAACATCCGTTTGATTTCCTCGATGTCGTTCGTCCTCGTGAGCGCCAGCATAAGGACTCGCGCAGAAACAAAATTACAGAGTGGGAAGGATAGTGTAGTTCCATCGTGGAAGCGTGTCGTGTGGGCGGAGGCGGAGCCGCCGCAGTTGTTCAGACGTGGGAGCGACCCCCGTTGGGTAGTGCCGCCGGTCGAGGTACGCGGAGACGGTCAGGCCGGTCTGGGTCTTCGTGGTGCGGATGAATTTGAGGATCTTCTCGTAGCTGTCCAAGGGTTCCCCGGCCCAGTGCTTCGAGATCTCGGAGAAGAGGCGGTGTTCGATGGGATTCCACTTGGAGGCGCCCGTGGGATAGTGCGCGACGGTGACGCGGAGGTTGAAGCCGGTCGCGAGTTGGGCGTGGAGTTCGGTCTTCCAGGTGGCACAGCGATAGCCGTTGCTCCCGCCGGTGTCCGCCAAGATGAGGAGCTCACGCGCCGGGCCATAGTGCACGCGGCCTTCGCGGCGCCACCAGTGGGCCACGGCATGCGCGGCGAAGGCCGGGGTGTTGTGGGACACGCCGACGATGATCGAGCCCCGATGGCCGAGCGGGTCGTACACGCCGTAGGGGATCGCGATGCCCCGCGCATCGGAACGGAAGTCATGGTCGTTGACCGGCCAGGGCTGACGATCCCAGCGCGCGCCCGCGTTCTTGAAGAGGCCGACGAGTTCGCGCTTCTTGGTATCGACGCTGATGATGGGCCAGTGGCGGCGCTGAAAGCGGTCGCGTAATTCGCCGATGTAGTGAAACTGTTGATCGCGGTCCGGACTGAACGTCGTGGCGATGTGCTTCCGGTTGACGTGGAGGGAGTAGTCCAGGTGGTGCAGGAGCCGGGCGACCGTGTTGGGGGAGATACGCCAGCCGCGCTGCGTGAGGAGCTCGGCGATCGTGCCGGTCGTCCGGCGGGACCAACGGAGCCCCGAGATGGGATCCCCGGCCGTGTCGCGTTCGAGCAGCTGCTCGAGCGCCTCCACTATGTCGGGCGTTTTTTTTCCACGGGTGGGCGCCCCCCACCTGCCCGCCGGACGCGTCCGGCGGCGATGTCGTGATCGAGTAATTGCTGCCGGCCGCGGGCCACGGTGTGCGGATCGACGCCGAGAAACGCGGCCAGCTGCGCATCGCCGCCATGCCCCAGCCTGAGCGACTCCAGCCCGGCGTACAACCGCCGCTGCTGTTCGTCGAGCAGGCTGTAGAACAACAGGATGGCGGCCCCGAGTTCGTCGGGACCAATCTGGAGCGCGGCCGCCGCCACCGCGATCGGCACCGCGTGGGCCGTTCGTCGCGCCTGCACTTGGCGGCGGTGGGTCGTCGACTCGGCGGCCGTGTACAGGTACACCCCGGCGACGTCGGTTCGACGCAGGCGGCCCTGCGTGGTCAACGCGCGGAGCGCATCGTGCACTTCGACGTGCAGGGCGCGCGCCAGTTCTTCCGCGAAGTATCCCGAGGACGACTGTGTGACAAACGCCTCTGTGGTCGCCATCAACGTGCCGGAGCGGGAGAACCACACGCCCTCGTGGGACCAGAGGCCCTCGGGGCTGAACCGCGCGAGCGGCCGAAGCGTGTAGTACGCCCCGCGATGCGAGTAGCTGGACAGATAATCGAGCGTCTGCAGCTTCCGGAAGACGGTGACATCGACGGTCGTGCCGAGTGCGCGCTTCAACTCATCGAGGGTCGCGATCGTGTGGCGCCGCAGGTGCTGGCGCAGGACGTTGGGGTCGAAGGAGAGAGGGCGCATAATGTTAGAGTTCCGACTCTGACGCCTTGTGAGGCAGAACTCTAACAAAATAGCAGACGCCTGTCGAACCGCTTGCTGCTCAGCGCTGAGCCCGCATGAATACACGTGCTACGGCGGCCACGCTGGTTGGTCAGACGGCCCGTCTGAAGGACGGATAATGTGTGAGATCCGAGATATCAGTAGTACTTATTTCTGCGCGGACCCTAAGTAGGATGCGAGCCTTTTGCGGATTGAGCGTGTCGGCCGGAATCATTCCGAGAGCGTCGTACTCTTCGCGGTTAGCGGTCAATCCGATCACCCGGCCGTTACCCACGCGGCTTGACCGGACCAACAAAGGTCTCGAACCTACCTGGGACGACAGCAAAGCCTTCAGCGCGGACCTCTCAGAACGCGACAAACCACCCGCGCCCGTGCCGGCAAAGACAATGCCCTTGGTGCCACTCGCAATCAAGGCTTGGAGCACTGACGTGTTTGCCTCCACGTACGAGTAGACGATATCCACTTTCGGGAGTTCCTTGGCTGTGCTCACATCGAATTCGGAGCGTGCGGTGTGGCGTTTAGTCGAGGCGCGATAGAAGCTGACCTTGTCAGCATCGACATAGCCCATAAAGCCGAGTTCCGGAGCACGGAACGTTTCGACCCGATACGTGTTGGTCTTTGTAACATCTCTCGCACCGTTAATCTCGTCATTCATCACAACTAAAACGCCCTTGCCGCGCGCCTCCGGTGCCGAGGCGGTACGAATCGCATTCAGGAGATTCAGCGGGCCGTCGGCGCTGATCGCCGTCGCAGGCCGTTGAGCCCCTACGACAACGACAGGCCGATCGTGCCTGATTGTGAGGTTCAGGAAGTATGCTGTCTCCTCTAGCGTGTTCGTTCCGTGAGTGACCACGACACCAGCCACTCTTGGATCTTCGGCGAAAATGGCATTGATTCGGCTCGCCAATGTGAGCCAGTTGGCAACTGTCAGGTCGTAGCTGCTGACGTTGAAGAGTTGCTCGACCTTCACTTCCGCGTACTGCTTGATTTCTGGCACCGATCTGACGAGCTCCTCCCCAAGGATTGCGCCGGACTTGTAGTCCGAAAGACTCGTCGAGGATGCCCCACGGCCGGCGATGGTGCCGCCAGTCGAGATCACCCAGACGAGAGGCAGTGTTGCCGGTCGCACTCCCTGTGCTGAAGGAGAGCGGCTCGGCGCGAGGCCGCATGCGACGACGCAGAGAACAATTCGCAGCAATCTGGATTTCTGCATCTCGGAACCTCGTTGGCGTCACAAGTTGCGATGGCTGCCTAACGACCAGGTTTCAGCCGCGGCGGCTCATGATGGCACCGGCCGCCGTCGGCTGCAAACCGTGTTGGACTAAATCCGCCTGCGGCGGATAGATCAAGAGCTCGCTACTGACGGTCGGGTTCTCCCACCATTGACGGAAGGGTGGCGCGAAGATCTCCTCCGGGGAGCGGTCCCTTTACCTCCCGCTCCCCAGAAGGAGAG
>JACPTI010000042.1 GCA_016192845.1 Acidobacteriota bacterium | reverse complement strand
GTGAACCAGATCCGCGACGACGTGTCGCTGCTCACGGGCAGCCACGCGCTCAAGTTCGGCTTCAACTTCAACCGCCTGTACCACCTCGGCATCCTGAACGGGAACGAGCACTTCGCGACGCTCACGTTCTTCGACGACCCGACCGTGATCCTCAACAACACGAACGGCCGGTATCCGCAGGGCTTCCGGACACCCGGCATCGTCCGTCAGTGGCAGCAGGCCAACGGCGGCGCCATCAATGGGCAGGGATCCTGGCAGGACACGCTCAACACGCCGTACCAGATCTCGACGTGGTTCCAGGACGACTGGCGCGCGACGGCGAAGCTGACGCTCAATCTCGGCGTCCGCTACGACCTGGACCTCGAGATGATGGACCAGAAGCACTTCCCGACGAATGCGACGCGGCAGGCTCTGGAAGCGATCGGCAGCCCGTACGGCGGCTATCCGAAGACGCCGACGAAGGACATCTCCCCGCGCGTCGGCTTCGCGTACGACCTGACGGGCGAAGGGCGCCGCGTGCTGCGTGGCGGCTGGGGCCTCTACTTCGACCAGTACAACACCGCGGCGGCCGCCGGGGACATCACTGGACAGTCGCGCCGGCCGCTGAACGCCCTCGCCACGCTCACCAACACGGCGTTCGGCGTCGGCGAGCTGGCGACGTACCGGTTCGGCATCGATCCGCTGCCCGCGCAGCCGACCGAAGGGAACGCCCTGCCGCTCGGGTCCGAGGGCCAATGGATCGATCCGGCAATGGTCGACCCGCGGACCCATCAGGTCCACGTGGGCTACGCCCATGAGCTGTTCGCCAACACGACGCTCTCGGTGGACTACTCGTACCACAAGAGCCTGAAAGAGAAGCGGCAGACCAACATCAACCCGATCCTCAACGGCCGGCGGCGGCTGGCGCCGGAGTTCGAGCGGGTGTTCGGAGAGCCCGAATTTCTCTCCGACGTGTTCATCATGGCGCCGGTCAACGAGGCGGAGTACAACGCGCTGACGCTCCTGCTGCAGCGTCGCACGCCGCGCGCCACGCTGCAGGCCCACTACACGCTGGCGAGCTCCTACTCGTACGGCGGCATTGTCGGAAACTTCAGCGGCGGCGGCGGCGGCGCCGGGGGCGGGTCGTCGCGGCCGATGGTGTGGGACCAGCCCAAGGGTGAGGGCGAGTGGGGGCCGAACCAGACCGATGAGCGGCACCGGTTCGTGTTCCTGGGCGTGTTCGAGCTACCCTACGGCGTCCAGCTCTCGCCGGTCGTCCAGGCGGCCAGCGCCCGCCCGCACAACCTGATCGCCGGGTCGGACCTGAACCGGGACGGCTTGAACAACGATCGGTACATCGATCCGGGCACCGGCAGGCAGGTGTCGGTCGGCGCGGGGCGCGGCGACCCGACGTTCGTCTTCGACCTCCGAGCGACGAAGTTCGTGCCGTTCGGCGGCGACCGGAAGCTCGGGCTGTTCGTCGAGCTGTTCAACGTGCTCAACACCGTGAACCACGGCAACCTCTACACCGGCAACGCACGCAGTGTGAACTTCCAGAAGCCGACCGGGTTTATCCAGAGCATCGGCTACCCGCGCCAGGTGCAGCTCGGCGCGCGCTTCCTGTTCTAGTGGCAGTGGGGAGTAGGCGGTAGGACAGTTACCGCCCCACGCAGGCCGGGTTCTTCAGGACCCGGCCTGTCCTTGTACGCGCCCACCCGCGAATTGACACCAGTACACCCGGGAGATATCGTCCACCTCAGTCCCGGCGTGTCGTTCGGTTCTCAGCGGATAACAGCGCTACCAAGGAGGGAATCCGTATGCGGCTTTTCGGCCCCACGGTCCGGCATCTTGCGGCTCTCATCATCCTGACCGGCACCGGACTCGCGTTCGCGCAGGCCTCGAGCACGATCAACGGACGCGTGCTCGACCAGGGCGACGCCGTGCTTCCCGGCGTCACCGTCACCGTGACGAACCAGGCCACCGGCGTGGTGCGCACGACCGTCACGAACGAGGAAGGTGTCTACAGCATGCCCGGGCTGGATCCCGGCGTGTACAACGTGACCACGGATCTGCAAGGCTTCGCGGCCGCGGCGCGCACCAACGTGACGCTCGGCGTCAACGCGACGATCACCCTCGACTTCCGGATGCAGCTCGCGGGCCTGCAGGAAACCCTCACCGTCACGAGTGAGGCGCCGCTGATCGAGGTGACGCAGTCGAAGGTCGCCTCGAGCATCGAAACGACGGAGCTCCAGAACCTGCCGATGATCGCGCGCAACGTCACCGGCATGCTGGCGCTGCTCCCGGGGGCCGTGCAGATCGCGGGGACCCACCGGAGCAAGTTTAACGTCGGCAGCGTCTCCTACGGGGGTTCCGCGGGTGCGAACGTGATCCCCTCGGTCGACGGTGCCGACAACCGCGACAACCAGTTCGGCGGACCGTTGATCACCTTTTCAACCGAAGCCCTCGAACAGTTCCAGCTTGCCACGAGCCAGTTCAACGCGGCCGACGGCCGCACGGCCGGCGCCGCGCTGACGATGGTGACCAAGTCGGGGACCAACGTGCTCCACGGGTCGGCGTTCGGGTTCGGCCGCAGCGACAAGCTGGCGGCCAAGGACTTCTTCACCAGGGAAGCGAATCGGGACAAAGTCCCCTTCAGCCGCCAGCAGTTCGGCGGATCGGCCGGCGGGCCAATCGTGCGCAACCGGGCGTTTTTCTTTGGGTCCGTCGAGCGGATCCGCCAGGACGAGCGGGTTCCCGTGCCGGCGAACCTGTTCGCCCAGAAGCAGCTGCTGGTGGAGGCACAAGCCCGCGGCCTGATACCGCAGGGATACGTGTATGACAAACACCCCACGGCGGCGTTGCAGGATTCGCGGCTCCTGATGACGACGGTCAAAGGGAACATTCAGCTCAACAACCAGCACGGAGTGATGGTCCGGTATGCGGGCCAGGAAGACTTCAGAGGCGCCGGGACCTTCTCTCCCGCCAACGACAACCGGGAGCCGGAGAACGCCGACATCACGATGTGGAGCGTAGTGGGCCAGCACAACTGGGTGATGGGCAACCGCGGGCTGAACCAGCTCACCGGCCAGATGAACAGTCTGGCGCGGCTCAGCGACACGGTCAGCAACATCACGAACGAGCACTTCATGCGGGACTATCCGAGGGTGCCGCTGTTCCCGCTCCGTCTCGCCTTCCCGTCGGTGAATACCGGGGCGGGAGGTCAGGCAGGCTCCATTACAGACACCCAGATGTACCAGATCAAGGACGAGGTGTCGCTGCAGACCGGCACGCACGCACTGAAGTTTGGCGTCAACTACAACTTCCTCAAGGACATCGGGCTCCTGAACGGGAACGCGCTCTATGGCGTGCTCACGTTCTTCGACGATCCGTCGGTCATCCTCTCCAACACGAGCCGTTATCCCCAGGGCTTCCAGACGCCCGGGATCATCCGGCAGTGGGAACGGGCGAACCCCGACCTGGCGGATTCGCTCCTCGATGCGCATCAGATCGCCACGTGGTTCCAGGACGACTGGCGCATGACGCCGCGGCTCACGCTGAACCTGGGGATCCGCTACGACATCGACGCGAACTTCTACCACCAGTCGCACAACGAGCAGAACGCAACGCGGCTCGCGCTGGAGGCGATCGGCAGCCCGTACGCCAGACGTCCGGAGACGCCGTATGGCAGCGTATCGCCGCGGTTCGGCTTCGCGTACGACCTGTCGGGGGACGGCCGGCGCGTGCTGCGCGGCGGCGGCGGCATCTACGTCGACCAGTTCAACATCAACGGCGGCAACATCTCGGACGTCTTCTCGCAGAACAAGCGGCCCCTGAACGTGCTGGCGACGCTGACCAATACCGCCATTGGCGTCGGCGAGCTGGCGACATTCCGGTTCGGGATCGATCCCCTGCCGTCGGGTCCCGGGCGTTCCAATTCGCTGCAGATCGGATCGCGCGGCGAATGGATGAGTCCGGACATCAAGAATCCCCGCAACTACCAGGGGCACATCGGCTACGCGCAGCAGCTCGCCGACAACACCAGCGTGTCGGTCGACTACACGCACATCGAGGGTCGCAACGAGTTCAGGACGCTGAACATCAACCCGATCGTCAACGGCCGGCGCGTGCTGGCCGATGATTTCCAGCGCGTGTTCGGGATCGCGAACTACCTGAGCGATGTGCGCATCTATTCGTCCATCAACAAGTCCGAGTACGACGCGCTGACCTTCAAGGTGCAGCGTCGTCTGCCGCGAACGACGCTGCAGGCGCATTACACGGTCGCGCGGGCGTACGCCTACGGCGGCTCGCTTGCCGCACGCGGCGGCGCGCCGGTGCCGCAGGATCAGTTCGACCCGTTCAACGAGAGCGAGTGGGCGCCGACGGCCACCGACGAACGGCACCGCCTCGTGGCGATGGGCGTGTTCGAGGTCGCGTACGGGATTCAGCTGTCGCCGGTCTTCCAGACGGCCAGCGCGCGTCCGTACAACCTGACCGCGGGCACCGACCTGAACCGCGACGGCACCAACAACGACCGCTACATCGACCCCGCGACAGGCAGGCAGGTGTCGTTGAACTCGGCGCGCGGCGACAACACGGTGGTGCTGGACCTCCGGACGACGAAGTTCTTCGAGCTGGGTCGCGACCGCCGGCTCGGACTCTTCGCCGAATTCTTCAACGTGTTCAACACGGTGAACCACGGGGCGCAGTACATCGGCAACGGCCGCAGCGCCTCGTTCCGGCAGCCGAACGAATTCGTCCCCGGCATCGGCTACCCGCGCCAGGCACAGCTCGGAGTCCGGTTCCTGTTCTAGTAGGCAGTAGGCAGTGGGCAGACCGGCCCACTGCCGCCTGCCGGGTCGCCAGACCGTCCGGCCGTTTGCGGCGGAGGGCGCACTCTGCTACCATCCGCGCGCGTCGAGCGCGATGTCCACCACTGCCTCACCGTATCGCTGGGTCATTCTCGGGCTCGGCATCCTGGCGTACGGCACCAGCCAGTTCTCCCGGCAGAACTACGCCGGCGTGCAGAAATTCATCGCGGAGGACCTGAGCCTCGACCGGGGCGCGCTCGGCCTGATGGGCTCGGCGTTCTTCTACTCGTACGCCCTGTTTCAGATGCCCGGTGGGATCGCGTCGGATCGCTTCGGGAGCCGCTGGGTGATCGGGCTCGGCATCCTGCTCACGGCCGCGACGATGGCCGGGTTTGCGACGGGCGAGACGACCGGCTCGCTCGTCTTCTGGCGCATCATGAGCGGCGTGGCGGCGGCGGCCGTCTATGTGCCGCTGACCGGCGGCATCGCCCGCTGGTTTTCGAGCGGCGAGCGCGGTCTGAGTCAGGGCACGCTCGGCGGGGTCGGCGGTGCGCTCGGCGAAGGCGCCGCCTACGCGCTGCTCCCCATTCTGTCGATCTACTTCGCGTCCGGGTGGCGGCAAGGGATGCACATGATTGCGGTGTCGATCGCGCTCGTGGGGCTGCTCTGTCTCGCGCTGTTCCGGTCCGCCCCCTCGGGCCAGGCGGCGACCACGCCGAAACCGTTCGACTGGCGGCTGCTGCGCGACCTGCAGTTGTGGTGCTACGCGTTTCTCTGGTCGGGCTTCGTCATCGGCATCCGCATCACGCAGATCTGGATCGCGGTGTATGCAGCCGACGTCTACATCTCCGGGCGCGGCATGCCGCTCAACGAGGCGGTCATCGCCGGAGGCGTGCTGGCGCTCGTCGCCTACTCGCTGGTCGGCCGGGCGGCGGGCTGTCCGCTGGCGGGACGATTCTCCGATATGTGCGTCCGCCGCGGGATCTCGCGCACCGCCGTGCTCATCGGCTGGCTGGTCCTCGGGATGGCGCTGCTCCAGATGCTCTCGATGGGCGTGACCGCGATCTGGGCGCTGGCCATCGTGGCGGCGCTGCTTGGAACTTCGGTCAACCTGTTTTCGCTCGTCCCTGCGGCCATCTCCGACACCTTCGGCCCGCAGCGCACCGCGTCGCTCTCCTCCTTCGGCAACACAATGGCGCAGCTCGCCGGCGCAACGGCGCTCGCCGTCAGCGGCTACGTGGGCATCTCGCTCAACGCACAGCCGGGGAATGCGCTGACCGAGTACCGGGGCATCTGGCTGTCGGGCGTCGTCGGCATGGCGGTAATGGCCGTTCTCGCGATTGCCGCGTACACCGCGCTCCGGAACGGCTGGGTGACCCGCCCCGCGCCGGCGGTCGCGGCCTCGTCGGTCTAGCGCGAAGGTCGTACGTGGCGTCCGGCTTTAGCCGGACCTCGTCCGGCTTTAGCCGGACCGGGGAACCATCAACAGCCGCCACGAAGATCACGAAGACGAGTCGGCCACGAAGGGCAAGAGGAACACCAAGTCAGCCGGTAGCCGGTAGCCGGTAGCCGGTAGTTGGTAGCCAGTAGGCGGTAGGCGGTACGCGCGGCCATTAGCCGCACGCGCGCCTCGTAACACGGATCGGCATTGGCGGCCAGCCGCGCGCGTAACGCGGGCGACGGTTCATGGCCACTACCGGTCCCAAAGCACTCTCGCATTCGAGTTTGTTGGCATCGGCGCACCGCTTGACGCGCGGCGTCAGCCGCCACACTGGCGGCCATGGCGGATGCCGCTCCCCGCATGACCGTGCGGCTGTTACATGAAAAGCGCCTGCCCAACCGCCCGAGCGAACCTCCGGGTTGCGGGCTAACCGCGCTGGAGCCGTCGGCGCCGACGACAACGTGAGCGCCGCGGCTCAGCGCCAGGCGTTGCCGGATAAGTCACAAACGACCGCTCCAACGAAAGCGGAGTACCATCGGGAGGTGAAGCGCCGCGTCTATATCGAGACGACCGTCATCAGCTATCTTGCCAGCCGACCGAGCCGAGACGTCATTGTGGCGGGACGACAGCAGTTAACGCAGGCGTGGTGGGAGACGCGGCGGTCGGCGTTTGAGATCGTGATCTCCCAGGTCGTGCTCGATGAGGCGGGTGCCGGCGACCCTGAAGCGGCACACCGCCGGCTCGCGTTGATTGAAGGGCTGCCGCTGCTCGACATGACGTCGGCCGTGGAGACGTTGGCGGCGACGTTGATCGAGGAAGTACCGTTGCCAGCGCACGCGGCTGCTGATGCGGCGCACATTGCGGTTGCTGCTTGGCACGGTGTCGAGTTTGTCCTGACGTGGAACGTTGCGCACATTGCGAACGCCGTGCTGCGTCGGCGCGTCGAAGCAGTCTGCCGTAGGCATGGACATGCCGCGCCGATCCTGTGCACACCGGATGAGCTCATGGAGGACCCGGATGTTTGACGAATTGAATGAGCGCCGTCCGTCGTACGACCCGATCGTCGCCGAAGTACGTGCCGCGAGGACTGCTCTTTTCGCAGCGGCCGGGAATGACATCCATGAGTTCTGTCGACGCGCGCGGGAGAACCAGCGGGCATCGGGGCATCCGGTAGTCAGCGAGGCTGTTCGCCCTGACGAATCGGTCACCACGCAGCGTGGGCCGCATCACACCGGCTAACACCGCGAGGGAGCCGACGGCGCCCGGGGCTGACGCGTGCGCGCCGCGGCTCATCGCCAAACGTCTGCCTGCCTGCGCCATCGGGCAGGGAACCGAAAAGGACACGTCCTATGGCCATCACGCCTTATCTCTATTGTGACTCCGGAACGAACCTTCGTGATCTTCGTGGCTGACTCGTCTTCGTGTCCTTGACCGTGTGGTCCTACGCCCGGCGCAGGAAATCGAAGTCGCACCCGAGCTCGGCGCCGAGCACCGACTGGGCGTAGAGCCGCGCGTAGCCCCGCGCCGGCACGGGCGGGCGGGCGACCGCCGCGCGCCGGCTCGCCAGCTCGCGCTCGGTCAGCAGCACGTCGAGGCGCCGTTCCTTCACGCTCACGCGGATGCGGTCGCCGGAGCGCACCAGCCCGAGCGGGCCGCCGATCGCGCATTCGGGCGAGACGTGCAAAATCACGGTTCCGAATGCCGTCCCGCTCATGCGCGCATCCGAGATGCGCACCATGTCCTTGACACCCGCGCGCGCGAGCCTGGCGGGAATCGGCAGATATCCGGCCTCGGGCATCCCCGCGCCGACCGGCCCCGCGTTCTGCAGCACGAGCACATCGTCGGCCCGCACGTCGAGCTCCGGGTCGTCGATGCGCGCGGCGAGGTCGTCCAGGCCCGCAAAGACAACTGCGCGACCCTCATGCTCGACGAGGCGCGCGTCGGCGGCCGAGCGCTTGAGGATCGCGCCGTTCGGCGCGAGGTTGCCGAAGAGCGCGAGCAGGCCGCCCACCGGCTGGAACGGCTCGTCGAACGATCGGATCACCGCGCGGTCGACGAACGCCGGCGGATGGCGGAGCCGCTCCTCGAGCGTCTCTCCGGTGACCGACCGGCACTGCAGGTCGAGCAGCGGTCGCAGCTCGTGGAGGACCGCGTGGACGCCGCCGGCCGCGTGGAAGTCCTCCATGTAGTGCTGTCCCGTCGGCTTCAGGTCCACGAGCACCGGCGTCGAGTCGCTGAGCTCGTTCAGGCGACGGAGATCGAGCGAGAGGCCGACGCGTCCGGCGATCGCGGCCAGATGAATCACCGCGTTGGTCGAGCCGCCGATTGCCAGCAGCACGCGGATCGCGTTCTCGAGGGCCTGGCGGGTGACGATCCGATCGGGCGCTGTGCCGGCCGCCGACAGCCGGACGGCCTCCGCGCCCGTGGCTTCGGCGATCCGCAGGCGATCGGCATGCACCGCCGGCACCGCGGCGCTGCCGGGCAGGCTCATGCCCAGCGCCTCCGCCAGACACGCCATGGTGCTCGCCGTCCCCATGACGGCACACGTGCCGGCCGTCACCGCCAGGGTGTCCTCGACCGCCGTGATCTCCGGCTCGCTCACCTCGCCCGATCGATAGCGTGCCCAGAACCGGCGGCAGTCGGTGCACGCCCCCAGGCGCTCGCCGCGATAGCGACCGGTCATCATCGGCCCGACGACGAGCTGGATGGCAGGGACGCCGGCGGACACCGCCCCCAGCAGCTGCGCCGGGACGGTCTTGTCGCAGCCGCCGATGAGCACGACCGCGCTCATCGGCTGCGCGCGGATCATCTCTTCGACGTCCATCGCCATGAGATTCCGGAAGACGAGGCTCGTCGGGCTGAGGAACACTTCGCCGAGCGAAATCGTGGGGAACTCGAGCGGCAGGCCGCCGGCGCCCAGCACGCCGCGCTCGACCGCCTCGGTCAGCTCCGGCGTGAGGCGATGACAGTTGTTGAAGTCGCTGGCCGCGGTCGCAACGCCGACGATGGGGCGGTCGAGCATCTGGCCCGAGTAGCCCATCGACTTGGCGAACGCCCGGCGCAGGTAGCGGGCGAACGCCGGGTCGCCGTAGTTCGTCAACCGCTCGTCGAGCCCCGTCCGCCGGCTCATTCCATCGCGTCCTTCTGGAGATACGCAAGCAGGCGCTCGAGCCGCTCGGCCGCGCGCCGCTGGGCCGCCGCGCCGTCGCGCCCCCGCCAGTCGTAGAATCCCCGCCCGCTCCGCACGCCGACGTCGCCCCGTGCCACCATCTGCTGCACCAGCGCGCAGGGCACGCCCGTGTGCGAGAGGGTCGGCACGATCGACCGCTGCGCCTGCGCGTGCATCTCGAGCCCGGCGAGGTCTTTCTGCTCCAGCAGGCCCGTGATGCACATGCGCGGGCCAAGAAGCAGCTTGGCCACCTTGTCGATCGTCTCGGCGGTGGCGATGCCCGACTCGAGCAGGTGATACGCCTCGTGCAGGATCGAGTGCTGCAGCCGGTTGATCAAGTACCCGTTCACCGCCCGCTGGAGCACAATCGGCTCGCGCCCGGCCCGCCGCACCGCGGCCACGGCGACAGCCATCGCCGCCTCTTCCGTATGTTCGGCCCGGACGACTTCGACCATCGGAAACACGTCAGCGGGCTGGTAGAAGTGCATGGCGAGAAACCGCTGCGGGTACTTGAGCGGCGCCCCCAGTTCGTCGAGCGGCAGGCCCGACGTGTTGGTCGCCAGCACCGGGCGTCCGCCGTAGCACGCCTCGATCTGCGCGTACACCGACTGCTTCACATCCCTGTCTTCGAACACCGCCTCGATGACCAGGTCCGGCACCTCCGCTGGAGGCCCGTGCGCGACGCCGACGCCGGGATGCTCGAAGTCGATGTCGCGGACGTCGACGAGGGTCACGCGCATCCCGGCCTTCGCGAACAGCCGCGCCATGCCGCGCCCCATGACGCCGCCTCCCATGATCACAAGCGTGTCGCACACCGCCATATCCGACATCTCATCTCCTGGAGAAGACCGCGGATTCTACCACGCTGCTATGCTGGGTGCCGTGACATCGCCACACATCTTCGGTCCCGAACGCCTCGGTCCGGTGCCGGTCGACCGATTCACGGCTCGGCACCGCGAGGCACTCGACGCGTTCAAGCGGACGCGGGGGGCGGAGCTCTTCGGCCCGTTCATCCCGCTGCTCTGGAGTCCGGAACTCATGGTGCGGATCGCAGCGCTCGGCGAGTACCTGCGCGAGCGGACCGTGTTCCCGCCGCACCTCAGCGAGGTCATGATCCTCATCGCGGCGCGGCACTGGACGCAGCAGTACGAATGGTCGCTGCACTGCCCGATCGCGATCGAATCCGGCGTCGATCCGGCGATCGCCGGCGCGATTGCGGCAGGAACGCGGCCGCCGCGGATGTCCGACGAGCAGGCAACTCTGTACGATTTCTGTACGGAGCTCGTCCGCGAACAGGGCGTCAGTGATGCCACGTACGAACGGGCGCTCGCCGCGTTCGGGGAACAGGGGATTGTGGAGGCCACCGCCATCACCGGCTACTACTCGATGCTCGCGATGGTCCTCAATACGGCACGGACCCCGCCGGAGCCAGGAGGGCCGACGCTCGCGCCGCAGCCGCGGTGAACTGCAATGACGAAGTCGCCCGTTGCCAGTTGCCGGCTGTCAGTTGTCAGAAGGCCGCGACGGGTAGTGGCTCGCGGATCATGGCACGCGGGAGGTAAGATGGACAACTCCCGACTCCCGAAGCCCTTGATATCCCGTACTCGTGAGGGAGAAGATGCAAGCCCTTGGCTGGTTGGCCAGTATCTGCTTGGCGCGCTTCGCGCGCCTAGGACCGCTATACGGCTTGTCACGGCGGGTACAAAATTCTCGTTTGGAGCCGTATAGCGTTCCAAATCATGCTCTGTGCCTCCGTGACTCTGTGGCCCGTCGGGGAGCGAGGGCGGAGTTGGGAGTTGGGAGTTCAGCGATGACGCGTCCCGGCCGTCACTTCCTGCAGATTCCAGGTCCGACCAACGTTCCGGATCGCGTGCTCCGGGCGATGGACCTGCCGACGATCGACCACCGCGGACCCGACTTCGCGCGGCTGACGCTCGACATCCTCGAAGCGCTGCGGCCCGTCTTCCAGACGCGCGGTCCGGTCGTCATCTTTCCCTCGTCCGGGACGGGCGCCTGCGAAGCGGCGCTGATGAACACGCTCTCGCCGGGCGATCGGATCCTCATCATGGAGACCGGCTGGTTCTCGCACATCGCGTGGCGGCACCAGGCGGAGAAGATCGGCCTGCAGGTTGACTACGCGCCCGGCACGTGGCGCCGCGGCGCCTCGCCGGAAGAGGTCGAAGAGCGCCTCCGCGCCGACCAGGCGCACGCGATCAAGGCGGTGGTGGTCGTACACAACGAGACGTCGACCGGCGTGACCAGCCGCATCGGCGACGTCCGGCGCGCGATGAACAGCGCCCGCCATCCGGCGCTGCTCATCGTCGACACGATTTCGTCGCTCGCCTCGATCGACTACCGGCACGACGAGTGGGAGGTCGACGTCACGGTGGCCGGCTCGCAAAAGGGGCTGATGCTGCCGCCGGGGCTCGGCTTTAACGCGATGTCCGAAAAGGCGCGCGCGGCGGGCAAGAAGGCGACGATGCCGCGGTCGTACTGGGATTGGGAGGCGATCCTCAAGAACAACGCGGCCGGCTTCTATCCGTACACGCCGGCGACGAACCTCCTCTACGGGCTGCGCGAGGCGCTCGCGATGCTGCAGGAGGAAGGGCTGGCGAACGTGTTCCGCCGGCACCAGCGGCACGCCGAGGCGGCGCGCGCGGCGGTGCGCGCGTGGGGGCTGGAGATCGTGTGCGAGGATCCACGCGAGTACTCCGGCTCGCTGACGGCGATCTTCACCCCCGAGGGGCACGACGCCGATCGGCTGCGCGGAATCATCCTCGAGAAGTTCGACATGTCGCTCGGCACGGGGCTCGGCAAGCTGGCCGGCAAGGCCTTCCGCATCGGCCATCTCGGCTCGTTCAACGACCTGATGCTGGCGGGGACGCTGGCCGGCGTCGAAATGGGGCTGCGGCTGGCCGGCGTGCCGCACAGAAGCGGCGGCGTCGTGGCGGCGCTCGACGTGCTGAGCGCACCGGTGGCCGAGCCTGTGATGTCCTGAGCCGTGGTGACCCTGGCTCCGCTGCCGCCCAGCTCACACGCCAAGCCGGTCGACACCTTCGCGCGCGCCGCCGAGCTCGAACGCGAGCTGACGCGCGTTGTCTCGGGGGAGGTCCGCTTCGACCGCGGCAGTCGCGCCCTCTACGCCTCCGACGGATCCAACTACCGCCAGGTCCCGATCGGCCTCGTCGTCCCTCGCCGAGACGAGGACGTGTTCGCCACGATCGAGGTGTGCCGCCGGTACGGGGCTCCCGTGCTGCCGCGGGGCGCCGGCACCAGCCTCGCGGGCCAGTGCTGCAACGTTGCCGTGGTGCTCGACTTCTCGAAGTACATGAACCGGATCCTGGAGCTCGATCCGGCGAGCGGGTCGGCGCGGATCCAGCCGGGCGTCGTGTGCGACACGCTGCGCAGCCGCGCCGAGGCGCACCAGCTCACGTGGGGGCCGGACCCGTCGACGCACAGCCGGTGCACGCTCGGCGGCATGATCGGCAACAACTCCTGCGGCACCCACTCGCTGCTCGCCGGCAAGACGGTCGACAACATCGAGTCGCTGCGCGTCGTGCTGTACGACGGCACGCAGCTGACCGTGGGCCGGACGAGCCACCAGGAGCTCGAGGCGACCATCCGCACGGGAGGGCGCCGCGGCGAGATTTACACGCGGCTGAAGGCAATCCGCGACCGGTACGCGCCGCTCATCCGCGAGCGCTACCCCGACATCCCGCGGCGCGTGTCCGGCTACAACCTCGATCAGCTGCTGCCGCAGCACGGCTTCAACGTCGCCGGGTCGCTCGTCGGCAGCGAAGGGACCTGCGCCGTGGTGCTCGAGGCGCGGGCACGGCTCATTCCCAGCCCGCAGCATCGATCGCTCGTGGGGCTCGGCTACCGCGATACCTACGAAGCGGCTGATGCCGTGCCCGAGATCCTCGAGCTGAAGCCGATCGGCCTCGAGGGGTTCGAGGGCGCGATGATCGACGCGCTTCGCCGCAAGGGCGCGCCGAACCTGGAGCTGATGCCCGAGGGAGGCGGCTACCTGCTCGTGGAGTTCGGCGCAGACGAGGGCGCGGCGGCCGATGCGGCGGCCGCGCGGCTGGTGGACAAGCTCCGGCGGCTGCCCGGTGCGCCCAACATGCGCGTCTATACGAAGGCCGAGGCCAGGGCGGTCTGGCGGATTCGCGAGGCGGGTCCGCGCGCCGCCATTTCGGCGCCCGGCGCGCTGCCCCGGTACGAGGGGTGGGACGACTCCGCCGTGCCGCCCGAGAAGCTGGGCGGCTACCTGCGCGATCTCCGCGCCCTCCTGAACGAATACCACTACCAGGCGGTCTATTACGGCCACTTCGGCCACGCGTGCATCCACATGCAGATCAGCTTCGATCTGCGGAGCGAGCCGGGCATCCGGAGATACGGCGAGTTCGTCGAGCGCGCCGCGGATCTGGTGGTGCGCTACGGCGGATCGATCTCCGGCGAGCACGGCGACGGCCAGTCGCGCGGCGCGCTACTGCCGAAGATGTTCGGCCAAGAGCTGATGCAGGGGCTCCGCGAGTTCAAGTCGGTATGGGACCCCGACGGGAAGATGAACCCGGGGAAACTGATCGACGCGTACTCGCCGACGGAAAACCTCCGGCTGGGCGCCGACTACAAGCCCGAGGATCCGCGAACGCACTTCCGCTTCCCCGATGACGAGGGATCGTTTGCGAAGGCGGCGCTCCGCTGCATCGGCATCGGCGAGTGCCGGAAGCACGACTACGGGACGATGTGCCCGAGCTACATGGCGACGCTCGAGGAGGAGCACAGCACCCGCGGGCGCGCGCACATGTTCTTCGAGGTGCTGCAGGGCGAGGTGCTCAAGGACGCCTGGAACAACGAGCACGTGAAGCGGTCGCTCGACCTGTGTCTGTCGTGCAAGGCGTGCAAGTCGGAGTGTCCGGCCAACGTCGATCTGGCGACCTACCGGTCGGAGTTCCTCTCGCACTACTACGAGACCCACCGCCGGCCGCTCGAGGCGTACGCGTTCGGGCTGATCGACCGGTGGGCTCGCCTGGCATCGACGGCACCGCGTCTGGCCAACGCGGCGGCCCGGGCGCCCGGCCTCAGCGCGCTGGTGCGGCGGGCCCTCCATCTGGCGCCGGAGCGGGATCTTCCCCGGTTTGCGACCACGACCTTCCGCCGATGGGCGCGGCGGCACGGCGTGCGGATGATCGGCAAGGCGGGGCCCCCACCGCGCAGCCTTGCGCGGTGGGGTGCTAGCGGAGCGCGCGGCGCCGCCGCGGGACGTGCGGTGATCCTGTGGGCCGACACGTTCAACAACTACTTCCACCCGGACGCGGCCGTTGCCGCCTTCGAGGTGCTGGCGCACGCCGGCTTCGACGTCAGCGTGCCGGGCGGGCATCTCTGCTGCGGCCGGCCGCTCTACGACTTCGGCATGCTCGATCGGGCGAAGACGTACCTGCGCCTCGTCATGGACGCGCTCGGGCCGCAGATCGACGCGGGCCTGCCGATCGTCGTCCTCGAGCCGAGCTGCGCCTCGGTCTTCCGCGACGAGCTGCGCAATCTCTTTCCGGACGATCCGCGCGCCGAGCGGCTCCGCAGCCAGACGTTCGTCCTGAGCGAGTTCCTGACGAAGCACGCGCCGGAGTACTCGCCGAGACTCTCCCGCACGGTGCTCCTGCACGGCCATTGCCACCAGAAGGCGATCATGAAGATGGACCACGAGGTGGCGCTGCTCCAGAAGACCGGAGCGGAGCTGCACGTGCCGGATGCCGGGTGCTGCGGGATGGCGGGGCCGTTCGGCTTTGCGGCCGACAAGATCGGCGTCTCGAAGGCGATCGGCGAGCGCGTGCTGCTGCCGGCGGTCCGGTGCGCCTCCGAGGACACGCTGATTGTCGCCGACGGCTTCAGCTGTCAGGAGCAGATCGCGCAGCTCACCGGCCGCCGCGCGATCCATCTCGCGCAGGCGCTGCGCCTAGCGATTGACACCAATCGTACGTAGCGTCCGGCTTCAGCCGGACCATGCGTGGCCTCCGGCTTGAGCCGGACCAGAACGCGGCCACGCAGGCGCGCTCGGCGATCCGGCTCGACGCGCCGGAAAGCGCTGCGCGGGCCGCCGCCGACCGCTGGCCGCGGGGGTCGCCGCTTCCGCGGTCGCTCGACTCTCACGACCGCGTACGTGTACGCGCGCAACCAACGGCGACTCGGACGCGGCTCAACCCCGCTTGGCCCCCCGAGCCTGCTCGCGCTTTCGCGCTGTCGCTGCTCGGCATGGCCACCCCACCGCGCAGGCGCGGTGGGGACCCCGGCACGTCTCGACGGCTCGCCAATCGCGCCTCCGTGGCCGCGACGGCGGATTCGCTGCTGCGCAACCATTTCGGCGTTTTGCTTTGCGGCAGCTTCGCTCGCTGGAGGCGGAAAACGCTCCCTACGCGCGACAGGTTCGGGAACGACGGTTATACGGGACATTTGAGGGCGCGCTGGCGCCCGTCCGCAGGCCGGCGACACGTCCAGGGGTCGAAAACGTCGCTCGTCAACAGTGCGGCGTTACTCAGGACCAGCATCCAATTCGGGGCTTCGGACTGTGCTCAAACGAGGCGGCGCCATTGGGGCGATCGGACTGGATCTGTTCCCCGACCGCTCATTTCGCATAGGACGGCTCCTCGGCGTACCGGGCCAGGGAAGCCCTGACCCAGTGGACCCCGCTTAGAGTTCTCCCCAGTCGGTCCGCTGACCTCCGCACGCGATGCGCTACACACGCTGTACTCACAGTAACCTTCTGTCCGCGGCGGCGGTCCCGGCTATACTGCGTCTCGCCAGTATGGAGGATCGGTGATGCCGCATGTCAAAGCAGGGGGCCTGGATCCATCGCCGTGGTTCGACAACGTGGCAGCGCTTGCGCCGGATGCCCTCGACCCTGTAGCGCTCCTTGATGCCAACCTCCAGAAGATGCACCATCAGCAGGCGACAGCGCAGAACATCCGCACGTGGTCCTTTGCGTTCGTCGCATTCCTGCTCGGGTCCACGTACTTTCACGATCCGCGGCTCGAGATCGCCGTAACCGTCTTCGTGATCGCGGAACTCGTGCTGTTCGTGATCCTGCTACGCGAGATCGACTGGCATCGGATGTTCTGGAAGTACCGCGATCGTGCGCGCGTCTGCGAGGCGTATCTTCTAGGGATGATCGACAAGGCACGATGCCGCGAGGAGTATCTGAGAACCGAGGACGTATCCAGGGCTAGCCTGTTGCGCGGCGCGTTTTCCCCGCGGCAGATTGGAACAGTCACCACCGATTTCGTCGAGGTGTACCTTATGTTGGCCGTTGGGCTGGCGTTTGCGGTGCGGTTCGCCATCGCCTGAGCAGCCGATAGCAACCGCGGATGCAGACAATTCATGCACCAGGCTACGAGCGTCGGGCAGTTGTGTTCGATCTGTACGGCACGCTGCTGGACATTCGCGTCAACGAGACGAGCCGGTCGCTCTGGGACGCGCTCGCAAGGCACTTTCGCGCCAGGGGACACGACGTGGTGGGGCCGGCGCTCCGCCGCCGCTACGACGCCGCCATGCGCGCCGCCCTACAGCGTCGCGGCGAAGGCTTCGTGCTTGATCATGTGTTCCAGAATCTCCTCGAGACAGCGGGGCGCCGCCCTACCACGGGCGAGATCCGCGATTTCGCGGGAATTTTCCGCCGGTGCTCGACGCGTCGTTTTCGCGTGCGGCCGTACGTAAAGCCGCTGCTTCGGCGGCTCCGTCGCGGCGGATTGAAGCTGGCGCTCGTGTCGAATACGGAGGCGCTTCTCACCGAATACGATTTGGCCCGGTCCTCGCTCAATCGCCTGTTCGACGCAGTCGTGCTGTCCTCGGCGGTGGGTGTGAAGAAGCCGGACCCGCGGATCTTCCGTCTGGCGCTGCGCCGGCTCGGCGTGCGGCCGGCAGAGGCCGTGTTCGTAGGTGACGATCTCCACGTCGACATCGAAGGCGCGCGGCGGACCGGTATGGGCGTTCTGCCCGTGACGTCGCGCCGGTGCACGCTCGCGGCGCTCGGTCGCGGCCTCAGAGAGCTCGGGGTGCCCGTCTGATAAGCCCAGCCGAAGCGCAGCGTTCGAGACCGGGGCCCGCTCCGCTAGCTGGTGCCAGTTCAACACGATCGCGGTTAGGGCCGGCGCGTCGCGGTTCGATCTGATGCGCGCCCTTTGACAGTGGACGCAATGCGGACCGTCCTGAACACTACGGCGTTATAGTGGGCGACGGCCCCTCATTCGTGGGCGGGACCGAAAATGTCAGCCCGCTCAACCTATGGCTCTGGAAGCTGTGGCCCATGCAAGGCAGCGTCGATCAGGCTCGTCCTGGTCCGCGTGCGACGATGGAACCAGCGACGCGCTCGCGTGTGCTAGGATTCGTCCTTTGAGGAACCCACGCGACAGGTTATCCCGACGGAGGGTGACAATGTCTCGATGGTCGATGGCCGCTCTCCTGGTGCTGGTACCGGGTTTCCTTTCAGCGCAGGACGTTCCCCGACAGCCGTACTCAGAGTCCGAGGTTTTTAAGATCCTCGCCACCAGCATCGATCAAGTGGACAAGTGGGCGAGCGACCCCCCACGTGGACGTCATCTGATTGCTGGTCTGCGGCTCGACACGGGTGTCATTGAGAAGGCATGGCCATCACGGGAAAAGGCCGATGACCGGCCTTACTTGATGGGTCTGACGCTCGATTCCTTCCTGCTCAACAGACTCGTCAAAGATACGTTCGGCCCTGCGCTGCAGGCTCTCGAACAGGTCGCCGAAGATCTCGAGATCAAGGCAAGTCAGGTTCGGCGCGACGGCCGACTGATCCCGGCCGTCAGCACGCGGGTCCATACGTGGGAGGGCCCGAAACAGGCAGGCGGTTACGAGGTCCTGTACGTCCTCGCCGGACTGGCAGCCTTGCCGGCCGCATACGACAGCTTTTCCACCTTCAGCACTCCGACGGACCAGAAGCCCTTCGCCCCTGGTAGATATTTGTTCTGGGCGCGAAAAGACGGCAAGGATTCCACGCGATCTTCGAGACGACTAATTCCTAGGGACAAGGCGCCTATTGAAATCGACCTGGCCGTCAGGTAATGGCCGCTCGATTTCGTCTCTCGTCTCTGAAGGGCCGATTCGCCAAACTCGATCAGGTCGGCGCCTGGATCTTCGGGATCGTAGGTGTGTTCCTGTTGCCGCCGCCCGTAGGCTCGGACGGCGATATCATCGAGGCGCTTGCGAAGTTTGTGGCCGTAGTGGCGACCGGGCTCGTCCTGGTCCGCGTGCGACGATGGAACCGGCGACGCGCGTGGATTGTCGCAACCGCCTCGTTGGTTCTGTCCGTTTCCGCATTCTTCGCGTACCGGTACTTTGTAGCATCTTGGACCTGCACCTACTTCGACGTACCCATGGTCGTGGGAGATGACGAGAATCTGACAAGTCTCGCCAGACAGCATCTTGCTCAGAATCCGAATCTGCCGTGCGAGCTCCTTCTGCAAGACTTCGGTGGCCAAACAGAGCTCGTGTGGGCACGGGGGGTACTTATCGCGCGTCGCTTTGCTCTAGCGGGAGCCTACCTTCTATGCCTTCCATTGTTGATCGTGTGCCTGATCGCGTTGCTGCAAGCCACGGGTGAACGACGGCGGACCAAAGCAGCAGGGTGAGTGCAAGTGCGGGCGTTCCACCCTTTAGAGAGTCGATGCGCGATGTCATGTCCACTGAGTCTCCTGCCAGGGAAACCACGATGCAAGGACGTTGATTTATGATAACTCCCGAGCAGTCGCCAAGTGCCGGGAAATCGTCGGTCCTCCGATCCTTACGCTGATCGACGTTTTTAACGATTGGCTGTCATCGTCGAGACGAGTCGGATGGATCCCCTGACCTGACAACGGTCTTGTCGTGCAATCGTGGCAGGTCCGCACCGTGAGAAACAGTTGAGTGGCCGGTTACCTTGATTGGCGCCGACAGCTCATGCAGGATTGCACCCATGAGCCCTGCAGCAGCTGATGATCAGTACGCGCAAGCCATCGAGGACTTTGACGCGCTTCGGCAAATTCTCCCGACATTTCGGAGCGCGCGCGCATGGCTGCGTGATGCGGACTACTTTTCCCATCGGATCAAGAGTTTTGTCGCGCCAGGCGTTCAGATTACGAAAGGTGTGGTTCGCGATAACGCCGTGTGTGCCGTGGCCAACAAGGGCTGCAACACACATGCGTCAGTTCGCATGCTGACCGATGCGGGCAACGGCGACGACGCGATGGTCCTCGCCCGCGTGCTCCTTGAGACTGCGGTCATCTTCCGTTGGATGATGATCGATCAGCCGTACCGGCTCGACCTGTATTGCCTCTCTAGCGCGCTCTTCAAGCGTCGTTGGACTCAGCTTGCGGTACAACATTTCTCTCACGAGTCTCGCCTCGTCGCCGACGCGAAGGCGGCCCTTTCAGCTGAAGATTCCGCTGTCGTCGAAGCAGCGTTCGGCAACGTCGCCTACAGGTGGACGCGGGAACGTCAATTGGACGGCACGTTCGTCGAATACTCATTTGAGGCCATGCTGAAGGACATACAAAAGGCGGATGGCACCAGCGCCACCAACGACTTCATGTACGACGTGAGCTACTTCATGCACAGCGCGCATGCCCACGCTACAGCCGATGGGATGCGTCAGTTCAAGACACTTGGGCGCGAGCAGTTCTTTACGTGTCAACTCGGATTCAATGACGGCAACTGCACGCTGGCGCTGCAGGGAGCGAATACGTATTTGTGCTGGCTCCTCGGCCACGTAGCTGCGTATCTGGGACTCCGAGATATTGAGGCCGAGTTGGATCAGTGGTTTACGAAAATGAAAACGCGGCAAAGCGCGCAGAAAAAGGCGTTACACGGGACGGCTTAGCTCGCGTGCAACGCGTTGCGCCAGGACCACAGAAGCGTCCGTAGCACCGAGGCATTTCCCACGGCGAGTTGCGGGTCAAAAAACTACCGATATGTCGCCAAGGGACTTTCTAATCGGGTCCGATCCGGTCAGAAGTCCATTCGGCGTTCATCGCGGGCAAATGACCAGAACCAGCGGCAACGAACGCAGAACTGCGTACTGATCCACGTTGTCGTCCCTGTGAACTGGGGATCCCGTCAGCTCGCGAGCTCAAAGGTCAGGCTGGGGCGCCGGGATGTGGGTAGTGTCTCAGATCTACTGAGCGACCCGGAATTCAGATTTGATCAGAGCCCTGCGAAGGGCAGATACTCGCCCCTACCACGGGGATGTTTGGCCCCCAGCGATGGGGCACCTGTGGGAGGGGAAAACCCGGAAAGGGAAAAAGGTGCAACAGAACAGCGCCTTACTATTGGCTGCCCTCTTCACCGTAGGGCACGCGATACTGTTCATTGCATATTTGGTGGAGTTTTTCAAACACATCAGATAGGTCTTACGACCCTGGGCCGGCCTGATCACCCGGCCCACTTTTCATCTGCTCTTACTAAACCTGCGGCGTTGATCGTGAGTTGACGCCAACAGTCAAGCCCGCGGCCGTTCGAACCGCTTGGCGCGTTGAGAATCGCAGAGTCTACCGACCGAAGCTGTTTGCGATCCTTGGACTCGCCGGCATCGTTTACAAGCGCAACCGCGTCACCCCAGTGCCTGCGAGAACTGAGTCCGCTGGATTCGGTGTAGTCGTGGTACAGTCGTGGTGGAAATTGCCGATGACTACGATCGGACAGCGGCCCATCGAGCTGTTTGCTGTCACGCCGCACGATTGGAAGCAGTTCGAGCCGACCATCCTTCAGCTCGAGCGCGAGAACTTTGCGCCTGGACTCCGGGAACAGCCCGCCGACTTACGAGCCTTGATTGAGTCGGCCACCAGCATCGTCATCGGCGTACGAACCGAGGACGGCGTGTTGGGCGGCTATATCGCAAGTGACGTGCTCGAGCGCTTCGGCGACGTTCCCGGAATCCAAGACGACCCGCACTGGGGTCATCGAGACACCCACTACATCGCTTCGGTTGTGGTTCGTCCCAGTCTTCGACATCGTGGCATCGCGACAGCTCTCACCAGGCAGTGCGTGCGCGCCGCATGCCAGCGAGGATTTCGCCGCGTTACCGCGCATATGGAAGCCGGGGCTGCACGAAAGATTGATGACAGAACCCGAGCCCTGGGCTCCTATCCGGACTGGTATGGCACCGGACGCGTGTTTGAGTACATCGTCCTGCCCCTGAGTGTGGCCGGATGAAGCGATGGCGTTCCGGCTGCGATGGCATGATTGCGGTCAATTCGATCTTCGCATCCTTCGCGGGAGGCCTGGTCGCCATAGTCGTTGCGCTGTCGGAGCGCACGCTTTTGATCCAGGTCTGCGTGTTCCTACTTCTTATTGCCTTCTTGTTGTTCGCGCATGCCGCTGAGATCATCACAGACGCCGTCGAGCGCGACGATGTACTCCTGTATCAGCGGTCGCATTTGAGGTATAACCTCGGCGTCGTCCTGATTCTGATTTCGATCGCACTGATCCTCTGGTCCCTGGGATACCGATTCGCGGCGTTCATTCCACTCGCGGGTACCTGGAATCCTTGGTTGCGCGACTGCATTTGGCTTCTGCGAAAGCCAAAGGACGAATGGCAAGAGTACCTCGATTCGATCACGTCCGAGGATAGTTGAGATCTCACCGCAGGCTGCGTGTTGCCACCGATTGGTCCTGAGCAGTCGCCAAGGGACGGCCGATGACCGTCGCAGGAATCAGGAATCAGTGCAGCGTTACTTCGGATTCATCAGGGCTGATCCGCCGATGGGTGGCGGTCGTTCCGCATACCTGTCGCTTTCGCGGCCATGTTCGGAACGTGTAGGGGACGGAGTTGCTCGTCCCCGCCGCTGTTGTTACCGTCACCTGTACTCGCCGCGCGATGAAGCCAGGAGCGACTGTTAGCATGAACCGGCGAAAGACGCTGTCCCGCAGCTCCCTGCATATATGCCTGTCATCAGTTGTATGCGTCGACGTCCTGACGCGAGGTAGGCTCCGACATCCAATCGTAGGGGCAGGGGCTCACGAAGCCCCTGCCTCGCCACTGTGGCCCGCTATCGCTGGCTCAGGCGTCCTGCCTGATCCCGCACGTAGAAGTATCCCACCTTGAATTCCGGCTGGGCCCCATACCACATGCGCCCCTGCGCATCGGGCCACAGGTCTCTCGTCCCTCGGCTGATATACGGGCTTGGATAGGCCACCATCCTCCCTGACGGATCAATTCGATACGTCGCCTCGTTGAAGTGTGAGACGCCCCAGATGTTGTCGTTGTGGTCGACACCGAGACCGTAGATCGTCGGATGGGGACCGGGCAGCTTGTAGACGGTGAACTGCTCGGTCTTCGGATCGAATTTCGCGATTGAGCCATTGAAATACTGCCCGAACCAGATGTTGCCGCGAGAATCGATCTTCAGACGCCGCGGGCGGCCGTTGTGGATGTCGGGCGGCGGTATGTACTTGGTCACCTTCCCGGTCTTCGGGTCGACCTTGCCGATGCTGCCGGTCTCGGCGGCGTTGAACTCGGCAAACCAGACGTTCCCTGCTTGATCGACGGCAATGCCGTACGCGTCGGGCACCTCGGGAAACCCGGTCCACTGCTTGGTCTCCGGGTTGAACCTCACCAGCGGACGTCCGGTGGCCCAGATGTTCCCTTCGTGATCGGCCAGGGCTGTGTGCTTCCTCCCGAGCGCCCCCTCACCCGGCTGTACTCTCGGCCTCTCCCAGATTGGCGTGTTTGGGTCGATTTGCTTCACGCGCGGCGCCTTGTAGGGGTCGGCATAGATCTCGAAGTCCTGCGTGCGGGTGTTGAAGCGCGCCAGCTTGTTCGCAGTGGTGACGGTGAGCCAGACGCTCCCATCCGGCAGCGGCAGCACTTCGTGGATGCCGCCGCCCTGGCCCGCCGGCATCTGCCACAGCGTCGTCTCGCCGGTGGCCGGATTCAGCCTCGCCAGCCCGTTCTCCATCTCCATCCAGACGTTGCCCGCCTTGTCGGAATAACCAGTGCCCGGCCGATTCGTGCCCTGATTCACAGGGTAGTCGACATAGACGATGTTGAGCGCCTCGTCACTCCACTGGATCTGGACTTCCTTCCAGGCCGGCAGTTGTGACGGCGACTGCGGCGTCTTCGAATCGGGCCCGAGCACCGCCGCCAGGCACTTCGCCACTTCATCCGCTACCTGCGGCTGCACAGTCGTGATGCCACGGCGGCGCATCACGTCGATGGCATCGATCCAGCCGTCGTAGTCGCGACGGCCAGTAATCTGCCCCATGCCGTGGCAGTTCATGCAGTTCGTCATGAACTGTTCTCGCCCCGGCGCCTCGGGCAGGAGGACGGCCGCCTGCGCCTTGGAGAGCTCGTGCCACTGCACCGGCGAGGTGCGCATCTTGAAGTCCGCCTTGCCGGTCTGGCCCTGCTGGACAGTGATGGTCGTTCTCGCTGGCGTGCCGCGGTACCCGATCGCCCACGTCCAGACCTGGTAGCTGCCGGGCGTCAGGCCGTCGATCACATACTGGCCCTGGTTGTTCGACAGGACGCTCGTCGTCTTGTGCGTGCCAGCCCCTCCACGCAGCTCGTCGACGTTCGGACTGCCGGTGTGTTCGGCGCGCACGAACACCGCTCGCAACGGCTTCCCGTCCGGGCCGGTGATGGTGCCGGAAATCACGCCCTGTGCGGAGGCGGATCCGGCCGACAGCCACAGCCCCAGACCCGCCAAGAGTAGCACCCTCTTCATATTTCCTCCGTTTCGTCAGAAGCTAGAACGCCCGACTCTTGTCAGACGCCCGGCAAGAATGTCCTGCGCATTCAGCCGTGCCGCCCTGTAGCGGTTGTTCAGACAGAGGATGGAGTTGGCATTGAATGCGTTGTACACATAATAAAATATGCTGCGTCAGGGGCGGGTAGGCGCGGGTGAGAGTCTGCTTCTGCCTCCTGTCTCCCTTTTTGAGGTTCGCCTTTGACGAAGACTGCCAATGCCCTCGATCAGGCCCACCTCTCGTTCATTGGCGCCGGCGCCATGGGTGCGGCCATGATTGGCGGCCTCCTCAACCGGCACCTCATCGCGCCCGAGGCCATCACCGCCAGCGACAAGCATCGCGAGCGGCTGCACGAGGTCCGCGAGCGGTTTCATATTCATACAACGCACGATAATCAGACGGCCGCGCGACGGGGGCAGGTCGTGGTGCTCGCCGTCAAACCACAGGTGCTCCCTGCCGTGTTCACCGACCTTCGCGGCTCGATCCATCCCTCGGCGCTCGTGCTGTCGATTGTCGCGGGCGCCCGAATCGATTCGATTCGCCGTGGCCTGCGGCACAAGGCCATCGTGCGCACGATGCCCAACACGCCGGCGCAAGTCGGCGAGGGCATGACCGTGTGGACGGCAACCTCCGAAGTCTCGCCGGCCCAACGAGAACAAGCGGTAGCCATCATCGAGGCGCTAGGACATCAACTGTACGTCGAGGACGAGAGCTTTCTCGACATGGCGACGGCCGTAAGCGGTACGGGGCCGTCGTACGTGTTTCTCCTCATGGAAGCGCTGATCGATGCGGCGGTGCACCTGGGGTTTTCCCGCGCCGACGCGCGCGAGCTGGTCGTGCAGACGGTGCGCGGCTCGGCTATCTTCGCCCAGAAGTCCAGCGTGCATCCAGCCGAGATGAGGAACCTGGTAACGTCGCCAGGAGGGACCAGCGCCGAAGCACTCTATCAGCTCGAGAAAGGCGGTTTTCGAACCGTGCTCTCGAAGGCGGTGCTCGCGGCCTATCAGCGTAGCGTCGCGCTGGGCGATCTCAACAGCAAGGCGCTGGAGCGGCTCGAGCAAGAGGCTGCGCGCGACGAGGGGCCAAGACGAAAAGGACAGAAGACAGCAGACAGGAGACAGCAGAGAGGATAAAGGTGCCCGAGTCCCATGTCGATGGTCCGATAACGGGCGTTCTCGGACTCACTTCCTTATGCCTCATTGCTCGTCAGATCACCTGAAGAGCGCAGCCGCTGCTGCGCACGCCCGTGATCGCACCCGCAGACAAACAACTGCTTTTCGTGGCCGGGACCATCTCAGTTCTGACGAATTCAGAGGGCGCTGCGACGTCGTCGTCTTTCGCACTGCCAGGCAGAGTCCCCGACGCCGACCGCGAATGGTCGCGGTCGGCGAAGGCACAACCGAGGAACGCGCTTATCGAAGGACTGTGGCGGCCAGAGATGCCGCCCCTTCTCGATCTCCTAGGCGCTGGTGGTGGTTCAGCGCGTGCCTGACAGCTCCCGCCGGTACACCTTCGAGAAACCGTTGCGCGCGTTCGTGACGGTGAACGTGCCGTCTTCCTGCGCCGACACCTTGATCCAGTACGCGGGCCCATTGTGCGCCGGCGGAGGCGGCGCGTTCGGGCCGGGCGGCGGCAGCGGCATCGGCGGGATCGGCATGGCGGCCGGCTGATCGTCGACGCCGTTCGCGATGAACAGCCCGGGCACCGTGTACTCCTGGCCGCCGAGCAGCGAGAAATGAATCTGCCACACATCTTCGAGGCCGGGGGATGAATACAGGATGCGCATCGCGTCGGGTTGTCCGCCTTTTCGCGTGCCGTTGTTGATGACCGCGACACGCGGCCGAATCGCGTGGACGAGCGCCTCGGAATTCGAGCTCGGCTGGCCGTGGCGCGACACCACGAACAGGTCCACGGTCCCGATCCGGTTCGTCGGACACATGAGCTCGAATTCCTGGTTCCACGGCAGGTCGCCGAGGTAGAGGGCTCTGAAACTCCCAAACGTCACGTACGTCCCGACCGACTGTTCGTCCTCGGTGTTCCCGACAGGCTGTCCTGAGACGGGATTGACTGTGTGAGGTTTGAACGTCGCGCAATAGGGATTCCGGCCGCCGGCGCCGGGCAGCGGGGTCGCGGTGGCGGCTGCGGCCGACGCCACGACTCGGACGTCGATGCCCGCGATGGGGATCCGGTCGCCGGCCTTGGCTACCGTATGTGGGCCTCGCCTGTACAGCTCCGGATACGTCTTCTGCAGGAACGTATCGATGGCCGCGTTGGGCTGCACGTTTGGCCCGTGATCGATGAAGTGGCGTATCGGGATCTGCGCCGCGAGCGCCTCGAGCCCACCCACATGATCACCGTGGTAATGCGTGGTGATCAGGTGGTCGATCCGCGCGATCCCCGCGTTTCTGGCGGCATCGAGGATGCGCCGCGCGTCGCGGGCCGCTGCGGCCCCTCCGTTTCCCGTGTCGATGAGGAGCGATTCTCCCAAGGGCGTCACGAAGAGCGTCGCGTTGCCCCCTTCCACGTCGACGACGTAGATGTCGAGCGTCTTCGTGCGGCCCTGCGCGGAGACCAGCACCGCGCTCACCGCGATCGCAGCAAGACAGAGGAGCAGTCGCATCGTGGCCCTCCGGGCGTCAGGACTGAAACGATTGACAGACGTAGTCGAGAATCTGCACGTTCTTCTCGACGCGGCGGTACAGCGGCATCGTCATCTTCCACGGCCTCGAGAAGACCTTCGGATCCTCGACCGTGACCTCGTACTGGATGTGGTCGCGATCCGTCAGGGTGAACCGCTCGACCAGGTGCATCTGCTCGCCGTGAAAGTTGCCCGCCCGGTCGAACCAGGTCTGGTCGTTGAAGTGCACGACGTCCACGACGAGCGTCTCGCCCTCCCAGCGGCCGCGGGAGTCACCGAGCGCCCATTCGATCGGGCCGGGCGGGTGCGCGCCGCTCAGGCGGATGTGGCGGGGCGTGTGCGCGTACTCGAACAGGAATGCGACGTACGTCGGCGCCTGCACGATCTGGAACGGGTACGGCATGTACATGATGCGCGGCACGCCGGGCTGCGAGCACTTCACGAGCGGATCCGCGGTGAGCCGGTTCCTGTAGTTCTCCTCGCGCTTCGCCGCCGCCCAGGGGAGATAGGGGATCTCGTTCCCTTCGACGATGCCCTGGCCCGCGGGAACGTCCTTCTCCGCCTGATGGTCCTGAATGTTCCACGATGCGGTGTTGAGCGCCTGCCAGATGCCGGAAAGGTCCGGCCGTCCGCCAGCCGCGCGGGGCACCGGGGGCGCTGCGGACGGTACGGCTACCTGCGCAGGTGTTCGGGCGACCGCGAGCCAGGCCGCGCCCCCCAGTATCAACGCCAGCAGCGCGCCGCGTGGAGCCAAGTGCTTCATGTTCTTCGTGCCCTTTGTGGCCGATCGTCTTCGTGCGCTTGACAGAATTTATTTCGCGAATGCGCCCGGATAGCGCTTGAGCCCGTAGTCGGTGTGCTTCAGCGCGAACTGCACGCCCTCCCAGCACCCCTGCTCCCAGAGCTCGATATCGGGGCTCGTGTTGCGCCGCCATCCGAACGCGATCGTCCACGGCCGCGTGAACACCTTGGGGTCCTCGATCGTCGCCGTGTAATGAATGACGTCGCGGTCGATCATCGTCAGGCGCTCGACGACGTGCGCGTACTCGCTGACGAAGTTGCCGACGTGGTCGATCTGGCTCAAGGCCAGCTGGTTGGTGACGTCGATGACGAGCGTGTTGCCCTCCCAGCGTCCCCGCAGATCCCCTTCCCACAGCCGGATGGCGGGGCCGAGATGCGGGCGGCCGTCGGTCGGAATGATCCGGTACGTGTCGGCGTAGTCGTTAAGCATGAAGACGTAGCCCGGGCTCTGCAGCAGGAGTTTCGTGCCGCCGTACGCGAACCGCGGCGCACCGTGCGGGAGGCACAGCTGCGCGGCATCGAGGTACGTCGAGAAATGGGCGTCGCGCTTGGCCGCCGCCCACGGCTGGTACGGAATCCGGCCGTCGGGCGGATCGACGATCGCGCTCCGGCCGCCGGAGCCGTCCATCGTTTCAGGATGCTCCTCGATGTTCTCCATGTTGCGGATCCCGATCCGTCCCCAGTGGCCCTGAAAGTCGGGCACGCCCTCGGGCGTCCGCGGCGGGGTGAACGTCTTCGCCTTTTCAGTGGCGCAGCGGTGGAAGAGCGCCGGCTCCTCGGGACAGCCGGCGACTTCCCCGTACGGGCGGATCTTGGCCGGCGGCGATCCCGGCGGAGGCGTGGCAAACGGCGCCGACGATTGGCCGGCTGCTGGCCCCGAATGGCTCGACAGGAGGAGGGCGACAACGGCGGCAGGCAGGGCGCTCCAGCGGAGCACCCTGCCGGAATCGTGGCGGGACATGGGGGACCCTAGAACCGGAACCGCACCGCCAGCTCCGCCTCCTGGCGCGGCAGCGCCGACGAAATCCGGCCGAACGAGTTGGAGAGGGCGTTCTGCGTCCAGCCGACGCCGATCCCGCCCAGGTTGTCCTTGCCGAAGAGATTGAACACCTGGGCGATGAGCTCGATCTGCCGGCCGCCGCCGAGCCCGAACCCCTTGCTGGCGCGCACGTCGAACCGGTTGAACTCGTTGGTGTCGAGTTGAGCCTCGGTAATGGGCGCTCGCCTGTTCTGCACCCGCCACGCGTTGACCAGCTCCAGCATGCGCGCGTTGTTCCGGTTCCCCATGTTTCGCGTCGCTCCCGGAACGAGGTCAGTATTCGACGCGCCGTCCCGATTCAAGTCCTGCCCCGCGAGGGCACTGAACGGCATCGTCGAACGCAGCGTCCACACGGCCCCGACCGTGACGTCGAACGGGAGCAGCACCGAGCCGCTGGCCACGAAATTGTGGCGCCGATCTGCGCTACCCGGTCCCCAGTTGAGGCCCGGGTTGTAGAAATCGATCAGGTTGCCTGTCGGGTCGTTGTTGTCCTGCTTCGACAGCGTGTACGACAGCAGGTACTGGTGGCGGTTGGCGAACCGCCTGTCGAGCCGCACGAAAAGCGACCGGTACTCGTGCTCTCCCGCCGACGTCCGCCGCTGGATTACACCCCACGTCGGCCGAGGCCGCAGCCCCGTCACCGGGTCCGGCATGTTGATCCGGTGAATCTGGCCCAGGTCACGGATGTTCGTGTACACGCCATCGACATGGACCGCCAGGTTCGGCCGAAGCTCCTGCGAGAATCCCACCGTGGCGGTGTCGCCTGACGCGTTTCGGAGGTCGTCGTCCAGGATGCTGACGTTCGGCGTCGCCGACACGCGGACGAACGCCTCCGGCGACAGGCCGCCGTACGGGTCCGGATACCCGGGATTCCGGATGTTGATGCTGCTCTGCCGCAGCGCCGCGTGCTCGGGGCGCACCTGACCCTGCATGACGTACTGGTAGAAGCGGCCGTAGGCGCCGCGGACCACCGACCGGCCGTCGCTCCTGACATCCCAGGCGAACCCGAGCCGCGGCCCGAAGTTGTTGTGATCGCCGCGCGAGGCCGGATCGATCAACTCCCGCAGCCGCGGGCGGAGCTGCAGCCCCTCGACCGGATCGTCAGCGAGCTCCTGGTTGAAGGACTTGTACTGGTTGTCGTAGCGGATCCCGAGCTCGACCGTGAGGTTGGTCCGGACCCGCCACTGGTCCTGCACGTACCACTGGATCCAGTGGTTGTGCAGCTGTCGCTGCAGCGGTGGGAAGGAGGCGGTGAACTGAATCGGGTTCCGCAGGTTCGCCATGGCCGCCGCGGTACCGTCGAAGAACTGATCGTCGTCGAAGATCCATGTTCCGAGCACATTGGCGGAGATCTCCTCGGGCGAGGAGAGCCGCACGTAGGCGCCGCCGAACTTCCAGGTGTGGTTGCCCGGGCTGTACGAGAAGTCGTCTCGCAACTCCAAGCGATCCGTCCAGTTCATCGACCACCCGTTTGCGCCCCAATTCAGGCTGGGAAACTCGAATATCGGCGTGTGCTGGGCAAACCGCTCGGGCGGGAACTCGTACTTCCGGCTCGGAGGCCACAAATCAGTTCCCGGAGGTCCGGCGCGGTGATTGAGGTGCGAGGGGGGAAGCTGCGTGCGGATCTCGTTCAACATCCGCGAGCCAATCACCCACGTGTGCGCGACCACGTTCTGATCCCGCGGCGACTGGACGAACGTATCGCTGAATGCCGCGTTGGTGCCGCCGCAGTCCTCGCAGTCGATGCGCTCGAAGTCGTAGGAATAGCGCCAGAACAGGCTCTGCTGCGACGACACCTGCAGATCGGCGCGGACAAGATACTGACGCCGCTTGTACTGCGTCGGGAAGGTCCCGTGCAGGGCGCCGTAGAACCGCGGCTGGCCGGTGTCGACGGTGAAGTTCTTGTCCTCGGTGCGCGTTTCGATGGCCCCGAAGAAATGCAGGCGATCCCGGATGATCGGACCCCCGAACCCGCCGCCGATCTGGTGCCGCCGGTAGTCCGGCTTCTCCTCGCCGAAGCGGTCGATCCGCTCCTGCTGGAACTTGTCCGGCCGGTTCAGGCTCGTGTCGCGAAAGAACTCGAAGATCTCACCGTGGAACTGGTTCGTCCCGCTCTTCGTCACGGTCGACACGACGCCGGCGACGTTGCCCCCGTACTCTGCCGTCGCCTGACTGATGTTCACACGAAACTCGCGGATCGCCGCCTGCGGAATCTCGTGGTGCTGCTGGCCCGAGTTGTTCGACCAGTTCATCACGCCGTCGGCGTGATACGCGTTCATCTGGTTGTTCGCACCGCCCGCCCCGATATTCGCCTGCGACCGGCGCACGGAGGTCGCGTCCATCGAGGTGCCCGGCAGCAGGAGCGCCAGCGAGATGGCCTGCCGGTCTGGAATCGGCAGCATGTCCATCATCTCGTTGGTGATGACGGATCCCACCTCGGTCTGCGTCGTCTCGATCACGGGCGCCTCCGCCGTGACCGACACCGTCTCCTGCAGCGCCTGGAGCGCCATCGTCAGATCGCGCTGCAGCTCGAGACCGATGGTGATGGTGATGTCCTGGACTGCGGCGTTCGCAAACCCCGCCAGCTCGGCGACGAGATCGTAGCGTCCCGGCGGCAGTCCGGGCAGGCGGTAGGTCCCGTTCGCCTCGCTGACGGCCGTGCGGACCGCGCCGCTTTCCACGTTGCGCAGCGTCAGGGTGACACCGGGCAGGACGCCGCCCTGCGCGTCCCGGACCGTGCCCGTAATCACACCACCGGCGCCCTGCGCGGCAGCCGACGCCACCAGTCCCGGCGACGCCAGGACCAGGGGGATGAGGAAAAATGCCCAACCCGTGCGACGGCAGATCTTCATGGAATCCTCCGTAAGCCCGTGGACGATTGACCGAAGAATAGCGGGTAGTCTAGGCCGGGCCACAGGGAGCGTCAAGGCGCGAGCGCGCGTCGTTATCGAGCGCGCGTGCGGTATGATGCTGCCCCTCAAGGAGTCATCATGATGCGTTCATCCGCCGTGTTCGTTGTCCTCCTGCTCACCGGTGTCACGGCATTCGCCGGACAAAGCGACGCCGGGTGGGTGGCGCTCTTCGACGGGAAGAGCCTCGATCAATTCGTGGTAACGGGTAATGCCAACTGGCGCGTGGTCGATGGCGTCATCGAGGCCGACATGCCGAGAGGCTATCTGGTCTCGAAGGCGACATACGGCGACTTCGAGCTGCGGGCGGAAGTCTGGGTCAGGCCCGAGTCGAATGCCGGCTTCATGTTCCGCGTCACGGATCCCAAGGATCCCGGGATCCAGAACGGGTACGAGCTGAACATCAACGACGAGCGCAAGGATCAGTCCGGGCGCACCGGCTCGATCGTCAACGTCGCGACGCCGCTCGTGAAATACGATGCCGGAAACCGCTGGACGACCGTGGAAATCACCGCCCGCGGGCCGCGGCTCAGTGCGCGCCTCAACGGCACGCTCATCGCCGAGGCGACCGATACGAAGTACGCGCGCGGCCCGGTCGCGCTGCAAGCGGCCGGAGGCCTCGTGCGGTACCGCAATGTCCGGATCCGTGAGCTCCGCTAGGGTCTCACCGCAATCATCTGGAGCTCCACGCGCGCGCCGGCGTTGAGCGCCGCCACCTGCACCGTCGCGCGCGCCGGTGGATCTTTTGGAAAGAACTCGCGGTACACCGCGTTGAAGCGGTCGAACTCCTTGAAGTCGGCGATGTAGGCCGTCACCGTCGTCACGTCCCGGAAGCTCATCCCTGCGGCCTTGAGGACCTCGCCGATGTTGGCGAGCGCCTGGCGCGTCTCGGCTTCGATGCCGCCCCGCGCCAGCTGCGAGGTGACCGGGTCGCGGCCCAGGTGGCCGGCCACGTACAGCGTGTTGCCGACAAGAATCCCGGGGCTGAACGGCAGGCCGGTATTCGGGGCGCGCTCGGGACGGATGACGCGGCGGACCGGTGCCTGCGCGGCCACCGATTCCGGACCCTGCACGATCAGCGTGGCCGCGACGCCGGCCGTCAGGCCCGCGAGGCCGGCGACGACCGCCACGCGAGCGGATCTACTGGCCATACGCCCTCCTCATCTGCCCATCGCGCGCTCTTTCCAGAACGCCCAGCTCCGCGGGTACTGCGTCGTCTGGCTGGGCTGCGCCGTCTGGCCGCCGCCCGGTCCGACGTCCGCGGCCGTGAGGTAGTTCACGGTGCCGCCCAGGCCGATCGCCTGCAGCTGGACGCGCGCGTTCACGTCGAGGAAGATGCTGCGGCTGACCGCCTCGGGAATGTCGGGGCCGACCGCCACGTAGCCGTGCCCGCGCATGAGCGCAACCGCCTTGTCGCCCAGCGCCTGCGCGAGCGCGGTGCCGGTGCGCATGTCGTTGACGAGCATCCCCTGGTGTCCGGCAACCTTCCGGATCTCGTACATCGGCACGCCGGGCACGAGGAACGACGCCATGTGGTAGATGGGCCGCAGCGGGATGGTCGAGACCGCAAACGTCAGCACCGACGGCGTGTGCGCGTGTACGACCGACCGGACATCGGGCCGTGCCCGGTAGATCGCCGCGTGGATGAACCGCTCCTGGTAGCCCCGGGGCGCCTGCGCGTTCACGGGATTGCCGTCCAGGTCGTACTCGACGAGGTCGGCGGCGGTCACGAGCGCGGGCGCCAGATCGCGCGACAGCAGGAAGCGGTCCGGGCGCTGGTCGTGGCGCACGCTGATGTGGCCGAGCCCGTCGAGGATGCCCTCGTTCGCCAGGATGCGGTTGCCGACGACGAGGTCGTCGACCAGCTGGAGATTCGCGCCGCCGGTACCGGTGCGGCTTTCCTGGCCGACCACGCGCTCGGTCGCCCAGAGGCAGGCCGCGGCGACCACGGCACTGGTGTACACAGCGACTCGCGCAGACAGTGACATGCGGCGCATACCCCCCTCCGTCTGGTTTTCAGTAGGCAGTAGGCAGTAGGCAGTAGCAGCAAAAACCGAGAACTTCTGCCTACTGCCTACTGCCTACTCGATTAATTCGTTCCCGTCGTCCCCATGCGCCGCCCGGCGATCCACACCGAGTTGATCTGCCGCAGGTTGCGGATGTCCTGCAGCGGGTTGGCGTCGAGCACGAGGAGATCGGCCGCCTTGCCGATGGCGATCGTGCCGAGGTGATCGAGTCGGGAGACCTGCGCCGCGGCGCCGGTCGCGGCCACAATCGCCTGCATCGGCGTAAGCCCAGCCTTCACCATCATCTCCACCTCGACCTGCTCGAAATACCCCTGCCAGCGCCCCTCATCCGTGCCGCTGTCGGTGCCCATGGCGATCGTCACGCCGGCATCGGACAGCAGCTTCAGGTTGC
Source organism: Acidobacteriota bacterium (assembly GCA_016192845.1). Classification (GTDB taxonomy): domain Bacteria; phylum Acidobacteriota; class Vicinamibacteria; order Vicinamibacterales; family UBA2999; genus MELF01. Next base: position 30,249 of record JACPTI010000042.1, on the reverse strand, counting down.
GCGTGCCCTGCTCGAGCGCCTTCTCGATGACCTTGGTCTGCGGGTTCTCGCGCATCTTCTGCTGGAAGGCCGCCTGGCTGATCATCTCGACCTGCTCGCGGTAGACCGCCATTCCGCGCTGGAAGAACGGCTCCTTGAAGAACGCGGGGGTCGACTGGTAGACGACGAGCGACAGGTCGCGCGTGAGCGTCGGGATGTAGCCGACGTTGCGGTCTTTCAACTGGTTGATGAACGCCTGGTCCACGTCCCGGTCGCGGACGCTGTGCGCGATCAGGTCGACGCCGCGCTCCAGCACCATCTTCGCCTCGTCCAGCGTGAAGATGTGGGCCGCGACCCGCAGGCCGCGCCTGTGCGCCTGGTCGATGAGCGCGGCGTACTGGTCAGGCGTCATCTGCGGCGTGACGTGCGTCTTGATGCGGTCGACCTTCTGGTCGACGTAGCGGTCGACGGCCTGCCGCACCTCCTCGACCGTCTTGAGCCCGCGGATGCTTGGGCCGGAGGTGTACACGCGCGCACGATCGAGCGCGCCCCGATCCTGCTCGTCCCGCAGCCGGATCACTTCGGCCTGCTCCCCGGTGGAGACCTGACCGAGGCTGACCGCAGTGGTTATGCCGTACGACGCGTACAGGCGCAGCCGCCGGACCAGGTCGTCCCGCATCGGCATCGACTTCGTCTGGTTCTGGACGTGCGCGTGCGCGTTGATCATCCCGGGCATGACGGTCTTCCCGGCAAAGTCGACCCGGGTGGCCCCCGCGGGCACCTGCACGGACGCGCCGGCCGCCGTGATGCGCCCGCCGCTCATCACGATGGTGCCGCGTTCGATTGCCGGGCGGCCGGTGCCGTCGATGATGCGGACGCCGGTCAGCGCGGTGACCGCTCCGTCGGGTGGCGCCTGGGCGGCCGACCGCGTCGAGCCGAGGCTGCCCGTCAGCACCAGCGCCGAAAGCCATCCAACGACGATGTGTGTGGAGATACGGAACATATCGAGTCTCCTTGTGCGAAAGCCGGCCGGGACCGTTGCGCGCCCCGAGCTCCTCGAGGCGAAGAATCGCCCGGCATGATAGCGCAACTGGCACCCCAGCGCGCAGGCGCGACGCCACCCCCGTTGGGGCTGATTTGACACAGGAAGGTCGCGAAGCTCACAAAGAAGGACGGCGCTGCAGGAGCTCGATCTTCACGCCCCAGGGATCTTCGGTAAACGACATCAGCACCGGTGCGTGCGGCGCCTGCGGGCCGGCGTACGGCTCGGACGTGAACGTCACGCCTTTGCCCTTCAGCTCAGCGGCCTTCGCCCGCAGGTCGGCCGTGCGCCACCCGACGTGGTCGATCGCGTGTCCGCGGCTGGGCGGCGCGGCGCCCGCGTCCAGGAACACCCAGACGTCGCCGTACTGCAGGCCGTCCAGCCGTCCCTTGTGCAGCGCGCGCGTGCCGCCAAACCGTTCCAGATACCAGCGTCGCGCCGCATCGGGATCCGGCACCCGCAGATGGACGTGATGGAAGCCGAGCCGCTCCGGATCCTCGACGAGCTGGATCTTCGACCCCCACGGGTCCTCGATGAACGCGTACGTCCCGAGGCCGGGACGGTCCGATGGCGGCGTTGTCACGCGGACGCCCGCGTCCGCGAACGCGTTCGTCTGTGCCGCCGCGTCGGCGTACGAGAGCGCGAAGTGGTCGATGGCGGCGCCGTCGCTCGGCGCGGGTGACTCGTTCTTCAGGAAGATCACCCGCACCGCGCCGAACCAGACGCGATCGACGTGCTCGCCCGGCGCCGCCCCGAGCGTCTGCACGTACCAGCGCGCCGCGCCCTCGGGATCGGGAACGCCCAGGTGCACCTGATCGAAGGTCAGCGTCTCGACCGCCATCGGCGTCCTACTGCGGAAACCGCGCGAGCGGCGGCGGCCCACCGGGCGGCACCGGCGTGCGCGCCGTGTTGAGCACCATCGCAATCAGCGAGTAGTGACCCATGAGGCCGATGGTGTCGAGGAGGCCGCGCTCGCCGAACTTTGCGACCGCGCGCGCGTAGGTCGCGTCGCTCACGCTGCGATTCTGGAGCAGCTCGGTGCAGAAGTCGTACAGAATTTCTTCATCCTCCGCCATGCCGTGGGGACGGCGGCCGTCGGCGATCGCCTTGGCGATCTCGGGATTGAGGCCGCCCTTGAGGGCGAGCGGATAGTGGGCGTTCCACTCGTAGGGCTGCGACCACTGCCGCGCCGTGACGAGAATCACGAACTCGGAGAGCCGCGGCGGCAGCGGGCCGTTGAACCGCACGTAATCGCTCAGGCCGCGCACGCGCCCCATGAGGTCCGGGCTGCGCAGCAGCACGTTCCACGGCCCCGTCAGCGATCCGCGCGCCGCCGCATGATCCGCGGCCGCCTTCTTCTGCGCGTCGGTCATCTGGCCGGGAGGGATGGGTCCCATCCGCTCCTGCGCGAGCGCGTTCAGACCGAAGGCCAGGAAGAAAACCAGCGCCAACGCTGCGTACTTGATCATCTGTGCCTCCCCGCGAAACACGGAAACCTGTCGTTGAACAAGCCAAGGACCGCGCCGGTGACAAAGAACAAAACTAGCTGCCCCAAGCCAAGATACTCCTGTGCATTGCGTAACAACGGAAATAAAGGAGCGTCGTACGGGGTCGCTGGTGGCCAGACGAGCACGGGTATCACCATGGAGGCAAGGCCCAGAACCGGTGCGATGAACCACGCTACCTTATTCACGTCATCGTCCGCGTTACTTCCGGCGTCTGGCAAGTGGTCGGCAGAACTATATAGACAGATACGCGTGCGACCGCTGCAGTGTAGCGCCGACACGGCCAATCAGACAATCAGCCGGAAGTCGTTATCCATCAACACTTCGCGTTGCGCGTGCACACGCCCCAGCCGGAATATGGAATATGCAGAACTACATAACACCAGGGGCGACTGGCGGCCTTGCCGTGTAGCCGAGGAGAGGAATAAGGTGCCGGGCGCGCCGCGCTCAGCTCGAACCGGCCTGACGAATCACGTCGAGGAGACGCATTCGCGAGAAAAGCGTTCGGAGCAGGCCGTTCCGATCGCACGAAAAACGCTGCGCAGGCCAACGACAGGGCGTTGGGATGGGCCCCAACGCCGCGTGCGGGGACGATAGGCCGGAGCAGCGTTTTTCCGGCCTGCGGAGCCGCTTTTCGCAGCGAATGCGTCTCCTCGATGTGCTGCAGCCCGCGAGGACGATAGGAGAGATCCGGGCGCGCCGCGCTGGCCCCGGACCGGCGTCAAGCCGTTCCCGGTAGACCACCAAGGAACGGCGTCAAGCCGTTCCCGGTAGACCACCAAGGAACGGCGTCAAGCCGTTCCGGTAGACACTGCGCGGCGCGCCCGCAGAGGTAGGCTACCGCGCCTGCGCGCGGAGGGCCGCCAGCTCCCGATCGCTGCGCGGCGTCATCACGCCCATCTGGTTCGACCGGTAGATCGGCACCACGACGTGCAGCGCGCCGTCGCGCTCGAGGAGCGAGATGTGGCGGGTCTCCGTGCCGTGCACCGGCAGGTCGAAGAGCGTGAACCGCTTCGCCGCCGGGTCGTACTTGAACAGCTGATCCGCCGTCCAGGAATTCCCCCACGCGTTGTGCCGGCTGTCCACGGCAATGTGATACGGCAGCAGCGCGGGACTGGGCAGCGGAATGATCGTCGTCTCGCGCGTCTTCGTGTCGATCCGCGTCAGCGACGCGCCCCACGAGTTCCCGACCCACAGCACGTCGGCGTTCTTGTCGGTGCCCATGCGCCGCGGCCCCTGCGACCAGGGAACCGGTGTGCCGAAGGTCAGCTCGTTGAAGTTGGAGTAGAACTCCCGGTCCTCCGGCTTGATCCGCTCCATCTCGGCGGTGATCGGCGAGAGCTTGATCTCCGACACCTCGCCGGTCCGGACGTTGGCCGTGCCGATCGTGTCGAGCGCCATCTGCGCCCACCAGCCGTTGCCGTCGCGGTCGCCGGCCGCGCCGTAGGTGGCGACGCTTCCCTTCGGGCTCTTCGAGGTGACGGAGCGGAACGCCGTGAACGTCTCCGTGACGGGATCGAAGCGTACCGCGCCTTCCGGCGCCGACGCCCAGATCTTCCCCTTGCCGTCGACGTCGAGCGTCACGGCGCCGCCGAGCGGAGTCATCTCGGCTGGCGTCTGGTACACGGTGATCTTGCCCGTCTTCGGATCGAGCTTGCCCAGACCGCGGCGGCCGGGATTGACGTCGAACCAGAAGTTCCCCTGCGCGTCGCGCGTCAGCCCGTGTGCGGTGGCCGCCTCGCCGTTGCGCCCGTCGACTTTGAGGTACGTGACCTCGCCGGTCCTGCCGTCGACCTTGCCGATCGTGACGCCCCGGTTGGGGTTGTTCACGGTGTAGTACAGGTTCCCGTCGAGCCCCATGGCGCCGTCATGCGGCAGTTCGCCGAGCTTGGACGGCGGTCCGAGCGCCCAGTCGATGGACCCGTCGTTGTCGTTGTACTTGGTCCCGATGCCGGCGTCAGGGTTGAGCGGCAGGTCGTAGATCTTCCACACGACCCGCGCCGCTTCGCCCGTCGGCCGCGGGCGCGGCGGGAACTTCATCGACGTCTCACCGGGCCCGCGCGCGCGCGCCAGGTAGGCCGCCAGCTCCTTCTGATTGCGCGCGATGATCTGGTTGGCTCTGGCGCCGGGCCCAGGGTACACCCCGGTATTGGGCACCACCTTCATCAGATCGATGATCTTGTTCCAGCCGGCTTCGTCGAAGCGGAACTGCAACATGTAGCTCGGTGGGTGACAGCCGGTGCAATTGTTCATGAAGATCTTCTTGATCCGGGCCTCGTCTGGGGTGGCTTCCGGCAACGCCACCGCCAGCATCTCGCTCGGCATCTGGCGGATGCGGCGCTCCGGGTCGGTCATCGGCTGCAGCACGAGGTTCTGGCGGCGAGCCCCGGAGAGATCCACCGTGCTCCTGGCGGTCTCGAACCCGAGCGCCTGGGCCCAGACGCGGTACTTGCCGGCCGGCAGCGGCGGGAAGTAGTAGCTACCGCTCTCGTCGGTGTAGACGCTGGTCGTGACGGTGGAGCCTTCCATCTTCGCGTAGACCGTGACCCCGTCCAGCTTCTCTCCAGACGAGGAGGCGATTGCGCCGGTGAGCGCGTGGTCGGCGGCCCGCGCCCCCGTCATGAACAGCAGACTGGCCGCTCCAACCAGGAGCAGGGTTCGCAGCTTCGTCATAACGCTTCTCCTCTTCTTGACACGCGGCGGTCAGCGCGCCGCGACCGGCGCGGGGGCTGGCGGCGGTACCGTCCGCACGTAGGCGATCACCGCGTCGATCTCGGCTGGCTGCAGAAAATACCGGAATCCCGGCATGCGTGGAGTGCCTTCCAGAATGAACTTCCGCATCAGATCGTCGTTGCCCCCGCCGGTCGCCTTGCTCAACGGAGGCCCGTAGGTGTTCGCGTTGCGAGCGGGCGGCAGGTGGCACACCCCGCACGCCTGAGCCAGGATCTGGCGGCCCAGACGCTGCTGCTCGGTGAAACCGTCGGCCGCCTGCTGGCCGTACGCGTGCGGCGCGCCGGCGGTCAGCAGGAACAGAAGCACCAGGGAATGACGCCTCATTGAGCTTCCCTCCTGGACCCCACATTCTGCGCCTTTTCGGTCCATTTCTCCAGAGAGTTAATTTCCGGGTAGTGGGCTAACGCCGTGTTGCCGGTGTTTCGGCTGACCAGTCAACTGCACAACCATCGCGTAGCCCTGGCCTGAACATGAATACGTCCTCCCACGGAAAGCCGATGACGTGCTCTGTCGGCTCGTTCGTGCCGAGCGTCTTGAATCCTTCCTCGTCGGTCACATAGGCCACCCGAACGCCTGCCTCCCAAAATCGGCGCACAAGCGCCTGTCCGCCGAACGCTCGCAGAAGAACCCTGTCACCCTGTCGCATTGGCAGGATTCTAGCGGCTGGCAGGCATAGGACAAAAAATAATCTGGACTCGGTATTGACGGCTGCCGAGCATTCGCGGTATGGTATTTGTGCATTAGGAGAGAGTCGATGCAGACAACAGATACCGATAAGGCGTTGCCTCCGTACCTGTCCTACCGGACCTTCGCCACCTTCGTGGAAGGTCTGAAAGTTGGGCTCCCAGCCCGGATCGACCGGAGCGTCATGAAGACGCTCTCAGGTGCCAACCAGTCCTGGCTCATGGGTGCGCTCAGGTACCTGAAGCTGATTGCAGACGACGGGATACCCACGGATCGCCTTCGCCGGCTCGTCAACAGCGAAGGGACTGATCGTCAGAAGCAATTACAGGAAGTCGCCAAAGGGGCCTATGGGTTCCTGTTCCGTGACAGCTTCCATCTCCAAACTGCCACGCCGCGCCAGCTTGACGAAGCCTTCACGAAGGCTGGACCGTCAGGCGATACCGTGCGTCGGTGCGTGACATTCTTTGTTGCCTTAGCAAAGGAGGCTGGACTTCCGCTATCCCCGCACATCGAGAAGAGCAGCCGCGCGAGCCGGGCTACGCCTCGACGGCGTCGTGTGAACGGGAACACCACTGCGGACATTCAAGAGCAACCGACCAGGACCGAGGCCGCCAAGCCGCTCACCGAGTTGCTACTCGACAAGTTCCCGGCCTTTGATCCGGCTTGGCCCGATGAGGTCAAGACGAAGTGGTTTGCGGCTTTTGGGGATCTGATGGAGAGGACGAAACAAGGAAACTGAGGGATTGTGCGGGCGTGGTGGAACGTAAACACAGCGGTCTTTAAAACCGCCATCCCTAGCCGGATTTGTGGGTTCAAGTCCCACCGCCCGCACCTGACCAGTCTACCGTATCGGCATTGACGACGATGGCCTTCACGTAAACGGCCTGTTATCCCCGGCCACCACCAGACCGCTTCGCCCGCGCCCAGCGGGCTTGTACGGCCTTTCGTAGGGCCTCTGAGCGTTTCTCTGGCGAGACACCAGCCCACCGGGCTTTCCCGCCCCTTTTACCGCCCTTGCGGCCCAAGGCTACGGCGGCTGGGTTCTTCCGGGCCATGCCAGAAGGATACAACAACGCTCTTGTATTTGTCAATGGATTTCTCTTGACACTACAAGACCGCTCTTGTATAATACGGCTATGAATTGACGGTACACAAAACGCCCCGGCTGCCGCTGGTAACGGCAACCGGGGCAATCCAAACCACACGGGCAGAGCCGCATAGTCCAGACCCGAGTCGATTATCGGCCCTGCCCACCTTGAACGCAAGGGGCCGATCATGACCTGTAGAAAATGCGAGCACGGAACCGCCAAACGATTCGGATTCACGAAAGCCCGAAGCCCCCGTTACCGTTGCCGCGCCTGCGGCGCGACGTTCACCGAAGCCAAGCAGAATCCGCTGGGTGACCACACGACGAGCGTTGCGGATGCCTGCCGCGTCTTCACACTCCTGACAGAAGGGATGAGCGTACGCGCCGTGAGCCGCGTCACGGGCATCCACAAAACAACGATCCTCTCGCTGCTCAACACGGTCGGCGAGAAGTGCGCGCGATTGTTCGATGCGAAGGTCCAGAACGTCAAGCCGCGCTTCGTCCAGGCCGATGAAATCTGGACATTCGTGCAGAAGAAACAGAAGCGGTTGACGATGAAGGACAACCCCGCCGAGCGCGGCGATCAGTACGTATGGATCGCGCTGGACAGCGAGACAAAGGCCGTTCTGAGCTACTACATCGGCAAGCGCGATGCGGTGAGCGCCTACGAGTTCATCGGCGACTTGAGCCGCCGGATTGCGGAACAGCATCGCCCGCAGCTCACGACAGACGGCCTTGAAGGCTACATCCCCGCCGTGGAAGAGCACTTCGGCGCGGACGTGGACTTCGCGCAACTCGTGAAGCAGTACGCGCAGCCTCGGACCGATGGGCCAGATTGGTTCCGCCCATCGTCGCACGTCACGGCCGCGATCCCGACTCCCATCATGGGCAACCCGAAGATGGAGCGGATTAGCACGTCGCACATTGAGCGCGCCAATCTCAGCGTGCGGATGCACTTGCGTCGCTTTACGCGATTGACGAATGGTTTCTCAAAGAAGCTAGAGAACTTGAAAGCGGCTGTCGCCGTGTTCATGGCGTGGTACAACTTCTGCCGCGTGCATCAGACGTTGCGCGTGACACCTGCGATGGAAGCTGGTATCACCGACCACGTCTGGACGATTGGTGAATTGTTGTCAGCCTGAGAGCAAAGTGACGCCAAACCTGAAGGTTTTCACCAAGATTTTACGAAAAGCTTGGCAAATCTGATGGGTTGGGCTAGTCTGTACCTCCACTTGGCACTACAATAGCAGCAATGACAGTCATGGCAGACGATCCTAAAGTTCTCGACAGCCCCGACAGGATTGCCGAAGAAGGGCAACGCCTTTACGAGGAACGGCACAAGGCGAACCTGGAACAGAATCGCCGTGGCGAGTACGTCGCGATTGATGTCCTGACAGGAAACGCATACATCGCGAAGTTCCCGGAACTGGCTATCGAAGAAGCGCGAAAGCAGGCACCAAACGGTGTCTTCCATCTGATCCGTATCGGCGCGCCTGGCGCTTTCAAGGTCAGCTTCGGCTCCCGACATGGCTTCTGGGGTCGGTCACTTCGACAACCTCGGTAACCCAAGTCTCAAGTTCCATCTTTGTGGCGTGGCCCATAAAGAGCCTGGACTTGAGTTTGAAGGCATTATTGACACTGGGTTCACCGGATTCATTCAACTACCACTGCAACACGCGTTCTCGCTGAAATTACCACTAGAGGGCACCGCCTCGTACACGCTGGCCGACGGCAATCAGACAGCCTGCCTGATCGCCTTGGCGAAGACAACCTTTGCTGGGAAGACGGTCGTTGGAGCTGTGACATTAGCTCCAGGGTCACAAGACATTCTGGTCGGCATGGGATTCCTGCGACAATTCAAGCTAGGAATGATCATGGTTAAGAGTGTCATTGTGTTGATCGATGAGGAAGAACTGGAGAAAATCAGCCAGAAGCAGCGAGTAGATGAACAAGCCGCCGGCGACGCTCAGCCGCCGCCACCCCCAGCCGATCCGGCGAAATCCTAATTCAGCAACACGGCATTAGCCCACTACCAATTTCCGCAGGGCACTTGCGTTGACGAAGTTTTGGGGCGGGTGGCGCCGGGAGGGGCATCCCCACCCGCCGCGCAGGCGCCTCTCCTGTTGCGAGTGCTTTTGGCGCCGCACGGCGGGGCCCCCGACGCGCGTTCTTTGCGCGTTGGGGTGGCCGCGGGTGGGGAAACCCGGCGACAGGCCGGGGTCCCCAACGCGCACGCGTGCGCGTTGGGGTGGGAGAACCTGAGGGGCGTCAACGCAAGTGCCCAGGGGGGATTAATGAGCCGTTGACAGGACGAAGCCCCGGCGTTACAACACCGGGGCCCCCATCGCGCAAGCCTGCGCGATGGGGTGGAGCGCTGCTGCCACACACGGAAAAACGGTCTGAGTCGGGAGGTCTCCCATGGTCAAACGACTTCTCGCAGTGATTGGCGGGGCGGCCGTCATCGCCGCGGCGGTCATGCTGCTCCGGCCCGCATCGACCAGCCCGGGGTCACTGACCCCCTGGGGCGAGCCGGACCTGCAGGGCCTCTGGACCTACGAAGAGGAAATCCCCCTCCAGCGACCCGCCCGCTTCGGCAACCGGGAATTTCTCACAGACGAGGAGCGCGCCGCCATCGACAAGGAACGGGCGGAAATCCTGGGCAAGAGCGCCCAGGTCAGCGATCGCCGCTACGAACGCGGGACCGAGCAGGACGTCGGCGGTGCCTATAACGCGGCGGTCTTCACGACGCATCGCCCGCTCGGCCGGCGGACGTCGCTCATCGTCGATCCGCCGGACGGCCAGATCCCGCCGCTCACGCCGGAGGCGCAGAAGAAGCGCGCCGAGATCCGCGCCTTCCAGGTCGCGCTGCTCCAGGCGACCGACGTCTGCAGGAGCAACATGCCGGGATGCGCGGGCGGGAAGTACGGGCCGCCGTCGCCGAGGCGCGCGGAGGCGCCTCCCCACTACCTGACGGTCGTCGGCGCGGGCGGGCCGGGGGGCGGCGGCGGCGTGGTCAACCGCGCGAACGGCCCCGAGGATCGCAACCTCGGCGAGCGCTGCATGGGCGCCATCCTCCCCGACTTCGGCGGCAACACGGGGTTCTTGCTGCAGATCGTGCAGTCGCCGGGATCGGTGGCGATGTTCTACGACACGGCGCAAGGACAAGGCTGGCAGCGGATCATCCCGATCCGGGACGGCCCGCACGCGCCCGCTCACGTGCGCCAGTGGTGGGGCAACTCGCGCGGGCGCTGGGAGGGCAACACGCTCGTCGTCGACGTCGCCAATTTCACGCCGAAGACGTACTTCCAGGGCTCGTACGAGAACCTGCATCTGACCGAGCGGTGGACGCGGCTCGACGCCACCACGATCGAGTACGCCGTGACGATTGAGGACCCGGATGTGTGGACGCGCCCGTGGACGGTCAAGCAGGAATACAAGAAGCAGGACGACTTCCAGAACCGGATCTACAAGGAGCCCCGCTGCCACGAAGGGAACTACGGCATGACGGCGCTGCTCGCGGGCGCGCGCGCCGAGGAGCGCGCCTTCGCGGAGGGACGCGGGCCCGACCCGGCCACCAAGTGCAACGCGGGGTGCGGCGGATTCGCGTTCGGCTTCGCCGACGCCGGCGAGGAGAGCAATCCGCTCGCGAGGTAATGACAGGCGACGGAGGACTGCCATGGTCAGACGACTTCTCGCATTGATCGGCTTGATCGGCGCGGCGGCCGCGATCGCGGCCGTCGTCACGCTGCTGCGGCCGGCGGCGACCGGCCCGACGCCGCAGACGCCGTGGGGTGACGCGGACCTGCAGGGCCTCTGGACCTACGAAGTGGAAATCCCCCTCCAGCGGCCTGCTCGCTTCGGCGACCGGGAGTTCCTGACCGACGAGGAACGGATTGCGCTCGACAAGGAACGCGCAGGCATCCTCGGCAGGACGGCCCAGGGCGTTCGCCGGTACGAGCGGGGTACCGAACAGGACGTCGGCGGCGCCTACAACGCGGCGGTCTTCACGACGCACCGTCCTGTTGGCCAGCGGACCTCACTCATCGTGGACCCGCCGAACGGCCAGATTCCGCGGCTCACCCCCGACGCGCAGAAGAAGCGGGCCGAGATCCGCGCGTTCCAGCTCGCGCTGCTTCAAGCCACGGAGGTCTGCAAGAACAATTTGCCGGGATGCGCCGGCGGGAAGTACGGCCCACCGTCGCCGAGGCGGGCGCAAATGCCTCCTCATTACCTGACGGTGGTCGGCGCCGGCGGGCCGGGGGGCGGTGGCGGCGTCGTCAACCGTGCGAACGGCCCGGAGGATCGCAACCTCGGCGAGCGCTGCATGGGCGCCATCCTCCCCGACTTCGGCGGCAATACCGGGTTCCTGCTCCAGATCGTACAGGCGCCCGGATCGGTGGCGATCTTCTACGACACGGCGCAGGGACAGGGCTGGCAGCGGATCATCCCGATCCGGGACGCTCCGCATGTGCCCTCGCCCGTGCGCCAGTGGTGGGGCAACTCACGCGGCCGCTGGGAAGGGGACACGCTCGTCGTCGACGTGACGAACTTCACGCCCAAGACCTACTTCCAGGGCTCCTACGAGAACCTGCATCTCACCGAGCGGTGGCGACGCGTCGACGCGACCACCATCGAATACACGGTGACGATAGAGGATCCGGACGTGTGGACGCGGCCATGGACCGTGAAGCAGGAATACAAGAAGCAGAGCGACTACGAGAACCGCGTTTACAAAGAGCCGCGCTGTCATGAAGGGAACTACGGCATGACGGCGCTCCTGTCGGGCTCGCGAGTTGAAGAGCGCGCGTTCGCCGAAGGGCGCGGCCCCGACCCGGCCACCAAGTGCAACGCCGGATGCGGCGGATTTGCCGCTGGATTCGACGACGCGGGCGAGGAAAGCAATCCGTTGACGAGGTGAGACAGGCCACAGAGACACAGAGACACAGAGAAAACAATTTGTCGCCTCTGTGCTCTCTGTGACTCTGTGGCCCGTGGAAGCGGATTGCTCCAAACGGAGGTTTTTATGCGACGCTGGTCCACTGGTTCGGTGATCCTCATCGCGCTTGCTGCGGCGGCACTTGGCGCGTCGGCCGCCCGGCTGATCGGGCGGAGCCCCGAGGTGACCGCATCCGACATTCCGCGGCAGCCCGACGGCAGGCCCGACTTGAGCGGCATCTGGCAGGCGAACAACGAGGCGCACTGGGATCTGCAGGCGCACGCCGCGCGTCCCGGGGCGGTTACGCAGCAGGGCGTCTATCCGTACGACTACGCCCGCGTGCCGGCCGCGCCGGTGCTCGCGCTCGGCGCCGCCGGCGGCGTGCCGCCCTCGATCGGGGTCGTCGAGGGCGACGGCCAGATTCCGTACACGTCCGAAGCGGCGAAGATCCGGCAGGCCAACGCGGAAAACTGGATCGATCGCGACCCGGAGCTGAAGTGCTACCTGCCCGGCATTCCGCGCGCGATGTACATGCCGTACCCCTTCCAGGTCGCGCAGGGGACCGCCAAGATCCAGATGGCGTTCACGTTCACGAACGCGGCGCGCACGATCCACCTCGACAAGGTGGAGCCGCCGCCGGACGACACGTACATGGGGCACTCGCTCGGCCGGTGGGAGGGCGACACGCTCGTCGTCGAGGTGACGCACTTCAACGGCAAGAACTGGTTCGACCGGGCGGGCAACTTCCACAGCGAGATGCTGCGTCTGGTCGAGCGCTTTACCCCCATGAGCCGCGACGCGATCTGGTACCAGGTCACGATCGAGGATCCGAAGGTCTTTACGCGGCCGTGGACGGTCGCGATGCCGCTCTACCGGCGGCTGGAGCCGAACGTCGAGCTGCTCGAGTACCGGTGCATCGAGTTCGTCGAGGAATTTCTGTTCGGGCACCTGCGGAAGGAACAGCTGGTCAGGCGCTGGGAGGGCGAGACGATGATCGTCGACATCACGCGGAAGGTGCCGCCCGGCGACAAGCTCTACGAATGGTATCGGAGGTGAAAGGCAAATCCCCACGTACCACCGAGGCACCGAGACACCGAGAATTTATTGGTTTTGGCCTCGGTGTCTCAGCGGCTCGGTGTTCCGGTGGAGGTTCGCGCCTGCTGGTCGGAGGACGTTATGACATGCAATAGATTGATCGTTCCCGGATTCATCGGCGTCGGCATCATCGTGCTCGCCATCACGTCGCTCGCAGGCGTGAGCGCGCAGCAGCCCGCCGTCGCCATCGACAACGATGACATCGGCGGCGTGGTCACCAGCACCAAAGGGCCGGAGGCGGGCGTCTGGGTGATCGCCGAGACGCGCGACCTGCCGACGCGGTTGGCGAAGATGGTCGTCACCGACGACCAGGGGCGCTACGTGCTCCCGGACCTGCCGAAGGCGAACTACACCGTCTGGGTGCGCGGCTACGGGCTCGTCGACTCACCGAACGTGCGTGCGACGCCCGGCAGCACGCTCAATCTCACCGCCGTGATCGCGCCCAACGCGCGCGCGGCCGCCGAGTACTACCCGGCCAACTACTGGTACTCGTTGCTGCGCGTGCCGGACAAGAGCGAGTTCCCCGGCAAGGGCGCCAAGGTGAACGGCATCGTCGAGACCGTGCGGAGCCAGGCGGAGTGGATGGGCCGGCTGCGCATGGGGAGCTGCGAAGGGTGCCACCAGATGGGGAACAGGGCGACGCGCGAGATCCCCGGCATGTTCAAGGGGCTATCGTCGGTCGATGCGTGGCGGCGCCGCGTGCAGTCCGGACAGGCGGGTGGCGGCATGTACGCCACGCTCAACACGCAGATGGGCCCGCGGTCGTTCGAGCTGTTCGCCGACTGGACGGACCGGATTGCGAAAGGTGAATACCCGACCGAGGCGCCGCCGCGCCCGCAGGGCCGCGAGCGCGACGTCGTCGTCACGATCTGGGACTGGGCCGATCCGAAGGCGTACCTGCACGACGAGGTCACCTCCGACAAGCGCAATCCGACGGTCAACGCGAACGGGCCGGTCTACGGCGCGCTGGAGGCGGCCGCCGACTACGTTCCGGTGCTCGACCCCGTTCGCCACGCGACGAGCCGGCTGGAGATTCCGGTCGACAACCTCCCGGCCGGCGGCGGCGAGGGCGGCGGACCGATGCTTGCCTCACCATACTGGGGCGAAGAGGTGCTGTGGCACAGCAAGGCGGTCAACCACACGCCGATGATGGACCAGCGCGCGCGGACGTGGTACGCCGCGCGAGTGCGCGGGAACGAGACGCCGGCCTACTGCCGGCAGGGTTCGAGCAACCCGTCGGCGCAGGCGTTCCCAATCGATCGCAACGGCCGCCAGCTGAAGATGTACGACCCGCGAACGAAGACGTGGAGCGACATCAACACGTGCTTCGGCACGCATCACCTCCACTTCGCGGAGGACGCGGACAACACGCTGTATGTCGACGGCAGCGGCTCCGACCAGCACGGCGTCCTCGGCTGGGTGAACACGCGCGTGTGGGACGAGACGAAGGACCCGGCGCGCTCGCAGGGGTGGACGCCGTTCATCCTCGACACCAGCGGCAACGGCCGGCGCGACGCGTACGTCGAGCCGGGCGACAAGCCGGATCCGGCCAGGGACACCCGAATCGGCTTTCCGATCTACAGCGTGATCCCGAACCCGGCCGACGGCTCGGTCTGGGGCGGCGTGAACCGGTTCCCCGGCGGACTGATCCGCGTGGCGCCGGGCGCGAGCACGTCGCCGGCCACGGCGCTCTCCGAATACTACGAGCTGCCGTCGGATGGGCCGCATCTGGTCAGCATCCGTGGCATCGATGCCGACCGGAGCGGCGTGATCTGGGCGGTGCTCTCGAGCGGCCACATGGCGAGCTTCGATCGCCGCAAGTGCAAAGGGCCGCTCAACGGCCCGAAGGCGACCGGCCGGCACTGCCCGGAAGGCTGGTCGTTCCACGCATATCCTGGCCCGCAGTTCAAGGGCGCTCAGGAGCCCGGCAGCGCCGACACCAGCTACTACCCGTGGGTCGATCAGCACAACGTGTTCGGGCTCGGGCCGAACATCCCGATCGCCACAGGCGGCGGATCGGATTCGCTGCTGCTCCTCGTAAACGGCCGCTACATGGTGGTGCACGTGCCGTATCCGATGGGGTTCTACGCGAAATCGATGGACGGGCGCATCGACGATCCGAATGCGGGATGGAAGGGTCGCGGGCTCTGGTCGACCAACGCCAGCCGGGCGCCGTTCCACACCGAAGGGGGCAAGGGAACGCCGAGCCAGGTGCTCAAGTTCCAGCTGCGTCCCAACCCGCTGGCGAAGTGAACTGAGTCGAGCTCACTGAGCTTCGCTCCCACGGAACACCGAGGCACCGAGGCACCGAGAAATCAAAATAGATTTCTCGGTGTCTCAGCGCCTCGGTGGTGGCGCATGGGGCCTGGACACGCCCGATCGGACGATCCCCTACTCGCACCAGGTGTCGTTTGGCTACGAGCGGCAGCTTGGCGCGCAGATGTCGTTCGCGGCCGACTACGTGCACAGCTGGGGCTCTCACCCTTCCGGAACAACGTGTGGATTCGAGAGAACATCGGCAAGTCCGCGCAGGACATCCTCAGCTTGCAGCTCGAGAAGCGCTTCAGCAACTGGTGGGGTGCGCGCGCCTCGTACTCGATTGGCAGCGCCCGCGGCCACTCTGACGGGAGTCCCGACTTCGTCAACAATTTTCAGGTCCTCGAGCAACGCAACCTCGATCTGACCTGGGGACCGCTGGCCGTCGATCGGAAGCACCTGCTGACGCTGAGCAGCCGCCTCGAGGTGCCCCGGACTGGCGGCGTGACCGTGAGCGCGGTGCACCGGTTCATGAGCGGCCGGCCGATCAACATGATCAATTCGGCCGTCGATGCGGACCGCAACGGGCGGCTGTTCGACCCATTGCCCGCAGGAACGTACAAAGGCACCGGGCAGAACGCCATCACCGTGAAGAACAAGGGCGGTCGCAACGGCGCCCGCGGCCCGACCTACTCGGAGCTGGACCTCCGGGTTGGCTACCGCCTGCAGCTCGGCGGCGTGCGTACGCTTGACATGTTTGCCGAGGTCTTCAACGTCACCAACGAGCCGAACTTCAATAACCCGACGGGCGACATGCCGTCGGCGAGCTTTCTCAGCGTCGGTTCGCTCTTCGGCGGCGGGATTCCGCGGCAGTTGCAGGTGGGCGTGCGGCTCGGCTTCTAATCGGAGGGCACCGAGGCACCGAGACAAATTGGATAAATTTCTCGGTGTCTCGGTGCCTCGGTGGTACGTGAAGGTGAGAGTGCTGACGCTTCGCAACACCTCGCAACACTCATTGTAGAATCCCCCATCACGTCAGGAGCGAGACATGAGCCGCGATGATTCCGCTGACGCGCGCGGGTTGTCCCGCCGCGAGCTGCTGGCCCGCACGGTCCGGTTCGGGGCCGGCGCGATCGTGCCGGTAGAGATGCTGGTGCGGAGGATGCCCGACAACGCCGCGCCGGCCGCCGCAGCGGCCAACCAGGCCGCCGCTCGCGAACCACTGGAAACACTCACGGCGGCCGAAACCGCGACGCTCGATGCGATTGCCGCGCGGCTCATCCCGACCGACGAGAACGGTCCTGGAGCCACCGAAGCGCGCGCCACGCGCTATATCGATCGCGCGCTCGGCGGCGCGCTGGCCGACGCGCGAGAGGCGTATCGCACGGGGCTGGCCGCCGTGGACGCCTGGGCCCGCGCCTCGAAGAGCGCGCCCTTTGCGCAGCTCTCCGCCGCGGATCAGGACGCGATCCTGACCCAGATGGAAAGCAACACCGCCGCCGGCTTCACGCCCGACGCCGCCACGTTCTTCAATCTCGTGCGGATGCACACCATTCAGGGCACGTTCTGCGATCCGTACTACGGCGGCAACGCGAACTTCGTGGGATGGGACCTGATCGGGTACCCGGGCATCCGGCTGGCGGCCACGCCGGATGATCAACGCATGGACCGGCGTCCCGCACGCGTGCGCCGGTCCGCGTACGACCATGCGATGTTCGCGAAGAAGCGGCCCGCTCGCGCCCGTCTCGGGCGCATCGACGAGCCATGGCGATCGAGCTGAAGAGACGCAACGTCGTCATTGTCGGGCTCGGCGCCGCAGGGGGCGTGGCGGCGCTGCCGCTGGCGCGCGCCGGCCTCGACGTCGTCGGCCTCGAAGCGGGCACGTGGCTGGCGCCCGAGGACTTTGCGCCCGACGAGCTCCGCAACAATGTGCGCGGATGGCCACAGGCCGTGCAGAAGGCCAACCGCGAGATCCCGACGCACCGGCGGAACGCGTCGGCGCCCTCCTCGCCGCGGGCCGCCATTCACCCGATGATGAACGCCGTGGGCGGAACGACCCTGCACTACTGGGGGCAGAGCTGGCGGCTGAACCCGTGGGACTTCAAGGTCGTGAGCGAAACCCGGCGCCGGTACGGCGCTTCGCGCATTCCAGCGGGATCGACGGCCGAGGACTGGCCCTTCGGACTGGAGGAGCTCGAGCCGTATTACGACATCGTGGAATACGAGCTGGGTGTGTCCGGGAAAGCGGGAAACATCCAGGGACGGATCGATGCGCGCGGCAACATCTTCGAAGGCCCCCGGCGCCGCGAGTACCCGATGTCGCCGCTGCGCGGCAGCGGGTTCACCGAGATGGTGGCGGACGCGGCACGGAAGCTCGGGTGGCACCCCTTTCCCGGCCCCGCGGCCATCACCAGCCGCGCGTACGACGGCCGTCCCGCGTGCGCCTATCATGGCTTCTGCGCGCGCGGCGGCTGCCACATCCGCTCCAAGAGCTCCACCGCGGTCACGACGATTCCAAAGGCCCAGCAGACGAAACGCTTCGAAGTCGTCACCGAGGCAGTCGTGACGACGATCGAGGTAGACCGGAACGGGCGCGTCCGCGGCGTGAACTACCTGAAGGGCGGCATGGAGTACTTCCAGCCGGCGGACGTGGTGCTGCTGGCGAGTTACGTGTACGAGAACGTGCGGCTGCTGCTCGTCTCGAAGTCGGCGGCCTTTCCGAACGGGCTGTCGAACAACCATGGGCAGATCGGGAGGCATTACTTCAGCCACAACCAGGGCGCGTCGGTCACCGCGCTCTTCCCACGTGATTTGAACACCTGGTACGGGCTGCCGGCGCAAGGCGTGGCCATAGACGACTGGGCCGACGACAACTTCGATCACGGCAAGCTGGACTTCATCGGTGGCGGCAATCTCTGGGTCTATTCCGACCGCCGGCCGATCGCCGCGGCCGAGATGAGCACCTTCGGCCGCGCGCCGCGGTGGGGGTCGGCCTGGAAGGCGTTCGTGAGGCAGAACGCCGACCGCTGGAACACGGCCTACCTGCAGAAGACCACGTTGCCGTACGAGGACAACTACCTCGATCTCGACCCCGTGGTCAAAGACCCGCTCGGATTTCCGGTCATCCGCATCACGGCGGATTTCAAGGAGAACGACCGGAGGCTCGCGGCGTTCATCCAGGACCGGATGGCCGTGTGGTTCATGGCGGCCGGAGCGGTGGCCGTCGAGCGTACGCCGATCGGCACGATGGGGCCGACGACGCACGCCTACGGCGGCACGCGCATGGGCGACAACCCCGACACGAACGTCGTCAATCGCTGGGGGTTCTCGCATGAGGCGCCCAATCTCGGGATCCTCGGGGCCTCGGTGATGGGGACGAGCGGCGCCCGCAACCCGACTCTCACCGTGCAGGCGCTCGCCTGGCGGACCGCCGACTATCTCGTCAGGAACTGGAAGGCGGTTACGAAGTAGGCCTTGGGCTGTGGGCTTCAGGCTTTGGCGCCGGAAGTCCGTCGCGGCCTCCGGCCTGAAGCCCAAAGCCCGAAGCCTAAAGCCTGATCAGTCCCATTCTCGTTCGACGCCGTGGCCGCGCGCCGTGTCGCCGTGCATCGGCGTGACGAACCCGAGCAGGCAGCCCTGCGAGCCGTCGCGGAGCAGGTGCGCGAACCGTCCTTGTTGAGCAGCTGCAGCCGGATCCCCTCGACGAGATCCGCGTTGTAGAGCGCGAAATGGGTCACCTCCGAGCCGCGCGTGATGAAGCTCCACGACGCATGGACCATGGCCCCGCGCACGTCGCCGCGCCCGGGATTGTTGCAGCTGTCGCCGTCGCCGCCGGCCGCCTTGCAGGCCGCGGCGCGTGCGGTGTGCATCTTCTCGGCATCCGAATAGTCGATGACCGTCACCGAGTAGCGCCCCGTGGCGTCCTCGACGCTGTAGACGCGCCCGTCCAGCGTGAGGCCGTACTCCGTCTCATAGGTGACATCACGAATCGCGGGCTCACCGGGAAAGTTGACGCTGAAAAAATCTCTTCGACTCGCGTACTCGATCCACTCCTGGGCGGAGGCAGGCGCGGACGGCACCAGGAGCAACGCGGCCGGGAACAGAAACTTCAGACGCATGACGTCCCTCCCGTAGCGGGGTCCCCAGCGCGCGGTCTTTGCGCGCTGGGGTGCCATAGCGCACGCAGGCGGCGCTGATTATGGCCCCGAGCCGGTAGCCGGTAGCTGGTAGCCGGTAGGGTTCCTGGTTCCTCGTTCCTGGTTCCTCGTTCCTGATTCCTGCTACCGGCTACCGGCTAACGCGCCGGGTCGGCCGTGAGATGCGCCGGCGCGTTGAACTTGGTGTTCCCGCTCACCGCTACGTCCCCCGGCGGTGCCTGCCCCAGGACCGGCGCCCCGCCGCCCCAGTAGTTGTTCGACGCGTCCACCTGGACCGCCGTCTTGGGGCTCGCGTTCGTCACAGAGATGTCGAGCCAGGGATTGTTCACGAATCGATTGCGGCCCCGGCTGCCGAGCGGGCCGCCGCCCAGGTCGAGCACCGCCTTCCCAATCGTCTTGTCGGCCGGGTGCGTCATCGTCACCGCGGCGATCGGCTTGGCGCCCGCCGGGTGCGTGAAGCCTGACATCGACGAGTTCTCCACCATCACCGTGAGCGTCTCGACATTGTTGGGATTGAGAATGCCGATTGCGCCGCCGATGCCCACGAATCTCGTATTCCGCACGACAAGCGTGAACGCCTTCGTGCCGTTGCTCGCGCCGCTCAGCCGGATCTGGCCGTCGAGTCCGCCCGCGGGATTGTTGTTGGAGAGCACCGAATCGGACACCGTCAGGTTGTACGTGCCGTTGGTCGGATTGCTCGCCTCCAGGATCTTGATGTTGGCGCTCGCCGGATCGCGCAGGTCGAGGCGCGACATGTCGATGTTGAGGACGGCGTTCGACGAGCCGCGGTGCTGAATCTCGATCGAGTCGCCGTTGTTCATCTCGCCGGTCATCTTCGGGTTCAACATCGTGAACTGCGAGACCTTCGCGTTCACGACTGGCCCGTCGCCTCCGGTCAGGAACACGAGGCCGTCGGCCGCATAGCGCCCTGGCGGCGCCACGTTCTCGGCGAGGAACCGGCTCATCGTCAGATCGACGCGGGAATGGTTCAAGGCGATCAACGTGAAGGCGCGCGAGCGGACGATATCGACGGGCGGGGTGAATGATTCCGGCGGCGGCAGCCCCTGCGACAGATCGCGGACGATCGTGTCGGTCACCGTGAACGTGGCGGCCGCGCCGGTATCGGTGATCAGCATGATCCCTTCGAGGTTGCTGTCGCGAATCACGTTGCCGGCGATGACGATCTCCCCGGTCGTGGGCGCGGCCGGCCGCTCGGGCGCGTGCATGGTGCAGTAGCTCGACGCGCCGGGGCCGCACGCGAGCATCGTAATCCCCCCAAAGTGGTTCGTCTGCGACTCGTAGAGGATGAAACCGTCAGGCCAGGGCCGCTCGAGCCGGCGCAGGTCGTTCCCCTGAATCATGTTGTTGGTGATCAGGTTGCCGCGAATCTGGGCGCGCGCGGCGTTGACGCCGAAGACGGCCGCGCGCGCGGCGCCGTCGACGTGGATGTTCTGGACGAGATTGCCGTTGGCGAGCCGGATCGCATCGCCGTGGTGGCGGGCGCTCGTGCTGTTGGTGATCGTGGGTCGCGCGCCGCCTGGCGGCGCCTTCGTCGCGGGGCCCCCATCGCGCACGCCTGCGCGATGGGGTGCAGTCACCGCATCACCGTCCCCGATCAGGCGCTGGTTGTCCTTGAGCTGGATGCCGCGTCCGAGCGGCCGCGTCGCCGGCAGGACGCGGATCGTGTCGCCGGGCCGTGACGCGTTTTCAACCTCCTCGAGGGTGGCGAACGGCCGCGCGCGGCTGCCATCGCCGCCCGGTGCCGCGTCCGCCTTCACGTGCCAGGTTGCCGCTTCACCGGCACCTGCCAGGAATACCAGAAAGAGACCAGCCAACACCGCGGGCCGTGGACGAGGCATTCTCCACCTCCCTGCTGCTATATGCGTGAATGCCGGCTGATTATCGCTCAACCCGGGCGCGCCAGTGTACGCGTCCTATGGAAGAAGTTCGAGCGCTTGTGAAAAGCGTGGACCGACCCGTATGGCACTGAAGCGGCGTCGGTCGGTTGTGAGGACGCGATAGACTTTGCGGCGCTCGGCCACCGCAGCAACGGAACCATCGACCAGCCCCAGAGCGAGATCGCTGAACTTGGCATCGAATTGAAGCGCGCGAACCAGATCGGAGGGCAAGGGCAGCTCGTACTCGTAGCGAGTCCCGGGATCGAAGATCTCCGCGAGCAATTTACGCATGGCGGCCCGCTCCTGACGGAGAAAATAGTCGACTTCGGCCAGGACGAGTCCCGGTACAACCACGGTCCGGGCCGAGCGCAGCGCTGCTTCGTATTCAGGGAAGCTCGGTGTGCCGTCTGGCCGGCGCGCGAGCGCCCAAAGCAGTCCGCCTGTGTCGGCGACGATCGGGCGACTCACTCGTCGAGGTTCCGGAACAACTCGGCTTCGTCACCGAGTTTCGTGTCCGTCGACTCGAAGAGTCCGGTCGTAGGCGGACGCCGCCCCTTGTAGTACCGCGATGCGACCACCCGCAGGCCTTTCCGGACCAGTTCGGACGCCGAGTGACCGGCAGCGCGGGCTCGCTTCAACGCCCGAACGTCCTCTTCGCCCAGGCGAACGGTGGTAGAAATCAGGCGCGCCATACACTCACCATACAGCAGACACCCTTCGGGCGCAATCATTCTGGCCCGCGCCGGCGCCGATTGCGTATAATCGCCGCGCGTTCCCAACCCACTGTGTCTCTGACGCCCGGCGTTCGACTCGGGCCGTACGAGGTGCTGTCGCTGCTGGGGGCCGGCGGAATGGGGGAGGTCTACCGCGCGCGCGATCACCGCCTTGGCCGCGACGTCGCCCTGAAGGTCCTTCCCGATATCCTCGCGCGCGACCCCGATCGCCTGGCCCGCTTCCGGCGCGAAGCGCAGGTGCTCGCCTCGCTGAATCATCCGAACATCGCGGCGATCTACGGGCTGGAAGAACAGTCAGACGTGGCGTCCGGCTTCAGCCGGACCATCCAGGCGCTCGTCCTCGAGCTCGTCGAAGGGCCGACGCTGGTGGATTTGATTGGTCAACGTAGGGCGGGTCCTTCTGGACCCGCCATCCCGATTGACGAGGCGCTGCCCATCGCGCGCCAGATCGCCGACGCCGTTGAAGCCGCACACGAGCACGGCGTCATCCACCGCGATCTCAAGCCAGCCAACGTCAAGGTCCGTCCCGACGGGACGGTGAAGGTGCTCGACTTCGGCCTCGCGAAGGCCTTTGGTCCGGCTGAAGCCGGACACTACGTACAACAGGGTGTAGGCGCCGGCTTCGGCGGCGACTTGACGGCGTCGCCGACGATGACGAGTCCCGCGATGACGCGGCTGGGGGTCATCCTCGGCACGGCCGCCTACATGAGCCCCGAGCAGGCGCGCGGCCGGGAGGTGGACAAGCGCGCCGACATCTGGGCGTTCGGGTGCGTGCTCTACGAGATGCTGACGGGCAGGCGGGCGTTTCCGGGCGGCGATGTATCGGAGGTGCTGGCGGGGGTGATCAAGTCGGACGTCGATTGGAATGCGCTGCCAGCACACACGCCGTCGAGGGTGCGCGCGCTGCTCCGGCGTTGTCTGCAGAAGGACCCGAAGCACCGCCTCCGCGATATCGGCGACGCGCGGCTGGAGATCGAAGAGGTGTCCTCGCCGCACCCGAAGCGGGACCGGTCGTGGCACCGCCGGCGCAACGGCAAGGCCGTGAGCGCCTCGCCTGGTCGGTTGCGGCAATAGCGATGGTGGCGGCGCTGGCCGCTGGCATCGTCGCGTTCTGGCGGCCGGCTCCACTGCCGGAGACACGCGTCTATCGCACGTCGATACTGCCACCCGCCGGCGCGAGTCTCGCACAACTCCCGCACCAGCGGTTCGCGCTGTCGTCTGACGGCCGGCGTCTGGCGTTTGCTGCCGCCACCGGCGGGGGCTTGACCCAGTTGTGGGTTCAGTCGCTCGACGGGCTCTCCGCGCAGCCGTTGTCCGGCACCGAGGGGGCAATCACGCCGTTCTGGTCTCCGGATAGCCGGTTCGTTGGCTTCTACGCCGGCGGACGGCTCAAGACAATCGATGCGTCCGGTGGGCCCCCTGTGATCGTGGCCGACGTTCCGGCTGGTAATCCCGGCGCAACCTGGAACCGCGACAACGTCATTCTGTTTTCCGCGACCGGCGAGGGGAGTGTCATCCGGCGAGTCTCTGCCTCGGGCGGGACGGTGTCTCCCGCCACGACGCTCGATAAGGAGAATGGAGAGACGCAGCACTGGGCGCCGTTCTTCCTGCCCGACGGTCGCCACTTCCTGTACGTCGCCATCGGGACGAACAGCGGATCGACCGCCGTGAACGGGATCTACGTGGCGGCGCTCGACTCGAACGAGCGGAAGCTGCTCGTGCCGGGCGGCGCCAGCCCCAGGTACGCGCAGGGCTATCTGCTCTTCCTGCGCGAGCAGACGCTGATGGCACAGGCGTTTGATGTCGAACGCTTTGAACTTCGCGGCGATGCGGTACCGATTGCGGAACAGGTCGCGACCGGCGGTCTGTCCGGCAGAATGGGCGCGGTGTCAGTCTCCGAAACCGGAGTGCTGGCCTATCACAGCGGGGCCGGAGGCGACCTTTCGCAGCTTGTCTGGTTCGACCGCTCGGGCAAACAGCTCGGAACGGTCGGCGATCGGGGAGACTATGGGGACCTGGAGTTGTCGCCGGATCGTCAGCGGGCAGTGGTGAGCTTTTCGGACGCGGGAGCGAACTACGATATCTGGCTGTTCGACCTCGCACGTGGACTCCGAACGCGGTTCACGTTCGATCCAGCAAATGATCTCACCCCGATTTGGGCTCCCGACGGCACTGCTGTCATTTTCAGCTCAGCTCGCAAGGGCAACATCGATCTGTACCGCAAAGCGTCAGGCGGTATCGGCAGCGAAGACATGATCCAGGGGGATAGCGCCACCGAAACCCCTGTGAGCTGGTCTTCCGACGGCCGCTCCATTCTGTACGTCCGAACCACCGCGACAGGCGGCTTTGACCTCTGGGTGCTGTCGTTCACCGGTGATCGGAAACCGTTCCCGTTCATGGAAACCCCCTTCAACGAAACCGTTGCGACGTTTTCGCCGGACGGGCGCTGGGTTGCGTACGTGTCCAACGAATCGGGGCGAAACGAAGTGTACGTCGTGCCGTTCCCGGGACCCGGCGGGAAGTGGCAGGTCTCGACGGCGGGCGGCAACTGGCCGCGCTGGCGGCGTGACGGCCGGGAAGTCTTCTATCTCGCGCCTGACAATCGGCTGATGGCGGCGGCGGTCGACGGACAGGGCCCGGCGTTCGACGTCGGTGCGGTGCGGCCCCTGTTCGGGACCCGTGCGCGTCCCAACCGACGCTACATGTTCGATGTGTCGGCCGACGGCCAGCGCTTCCTGATCAACACGCTCGTCGAGCAGGCGGTCCAGCCGATCACCCTGGTCGTGAACTGGCCCGCCCTCAGGAAATAACGTCGTTCGACGCTCGGCGTCCAAGGTTCCGCCGGTCCGGCTAAAGCCGGACACCACGTGCGATCCGCGTCCCACGATTCACCGAGGCGCCGAGCCTCCGAGATTCTTCCAAATGGTTCTCGGTGTCTCGGTGCCTCGGTGTTCCGTGACGATGGACGCGCGGAGAACTCAGTTGGTCGCCGTCGGCACCGGCAGCGACGCCTCCTTCACGAACTGCGCCCACGGTGCCGGCTTCGCGTGGAGCGGCACGATCCGGTCGATCCGGAAGTTGCGCTTCTTCAGCTCCTCCAGGAAGGGTCCGGCGAACATGAACACCTGGCCGCCCGGGTTGTAGACGTCGGCCTCCACGAGCAGCCGCTCCCGCGGGAAGTACGCCACGAGCATCGTCTCGGAGTGCGGCCCGGAGTACGGCAGCAGCTGCATCGTCATCGAGCTGTCGCTCAGCGTGGTGTCCTGGCCGATCCCCTTGATCATCGCCGGCTTCGGATTCTTCGCGAGCGCGTCGGGGACGATCGTGTGCGGCCGCTTCGCCATGTTCTCGAAGAGTGCGACGTTCCCCTGGTGGGTGATGATCGTCAGCCCCTCCGCGATGGCCGCCCGAATGCCGCCCGAGTGGTCGAAGTGATGGTGGGAGTTGACCAGCTCGGTGACCGGCTTGTTCGGATTCACCTCGCGGGCGCGGGCGATCACCGCCAGCGACCGCGCGTCGTTCTGCGGCGACTCGATGAGCGTCATGTGATCCGCGAACTCGACCAGCACGCTGTGATGCGAGCCGCCGGCCAGATACCAGATGCCGCGCGCCAGCTCCTCGACCGCGACGGTCGGCGGCGGCGGCGGGCTGGCCTTGACGGCGTCGGCAGGCGCCGCCAGGTCGCCCGTGTCGCCGTCGATGGTCTGCTTCGTCACACGGTACTCGGCCGTGGTGAAATCATCCACTCTCTGGGTCAGGCGCGTCGGCGACTGCAGCCCGCCAGCGTCCTGGTAGTCGGCGAAGCGGGTCTCCATGACGACATCCCCGAGATTCGTGTTATCGGTGCGCGACATGAGGCGCGTCGGGAGCTTCGTCGTGGCGTCGATCGCGAGCGTGAACGTGATGCCGTTCGCCGTCGTCACGTCGACGAGCGATTCGCTCCCCTCGGTGCGCGGATTGGCCAGTCGCGCCATCGCATCGCGGGCGGCGCGCACGGCCGTGATGGGATGATGGAAGATGCCGGCGCGGCGATCGTTGGCGACGGCGTCGGGCACGCGCGTGGCGGCGCCGTTCGGCGCCACGTTGTAGCCGACCGTGCCGTCGACCCCGTTCACCTGCCGCTGCGGCTGCGGCCCCTGGAAGAACGTGAAGTTGGGGCGGCGCGTCAGCTCGACGCGCATGCGGCCGCCGGCCACGTCGATGGCCTGCCTCGCATCGGTGACCGTGAACGTCTGTCCGGATGCCTCGGGCGTCACGTCCTGCCCGAGGTTGTACTGCGTGCCCTCCCCTTCAAGGACGAGCGTCCTCACGGCGAAGATACGCTCGCCGCCTCCAAGCGCCGCGGCCGCGTCGTTGACGATCTGCTGCTCGGGCGTGGCCTGCGCGCAGGCCGCGAGCAGGACGGCCGCGAGCAGCGCAAGAAATCGTGTGTGCCTCATATCGAGCTCCTACCGTCCGGCTGGAGCCGGACATTACGTATTTGTCGAGAAAACTACGTACTTAACGAGAAAACCCTCACCTGTTACCGCGAACTCGTCGTGTTCCGCGGCAAGTCCCCCGGGTCCAGCGCACCAATTCGCCCGTTCAGGAATTCCGTGAACCAGATCCGGCCCTGCGGATCGATCCCGATGCCAAGTCTGGGATTGACGTTGCGGCTCGGAAACGGGTACTCGATGAACGTCTCGGTGCGCGGATCGAATCGCGTGAGATTGTTGCCGTTCAGATCGCCAAACCAGATGACGCCCCTGCGCGTGTCCTCGACGAAGCTGTACGGAGACGCCTTCGGCGTCGGCGGCTGATAGAGCCTGAACTCGCCGGTCTTCGGATTCAGCTTGCCGACCTTGTGGCTGTCGAAGGCGGCGAACCAGACGTTGTCCTGGGAGTCGACCATCACCCCGCGGATCTGCGGCGTGTCGGGCGGAAAGAACTCCCTGGTCTCGCCGGTCCGCGGGTTCACGCTGATGATCATCCCCATGGAGTACGTCACCCCCCAGCCGGTGCCGGAGGAATCGACCTTCGCGTCGTACAGCCCGGCGCGAACGGCCGGCGCCGGATCGCCCTCGGCGGTGTCGCGCAGCGCCTTGGATCCAGGCGGATACGCCGCGGGCAGCCGGTACTTGTAGGTGCGGAACTGCCCCGTCTTCGAGTTGTACACGTAGAAGCCCTCATCGGTTTCGCCGAGCGAGGAGAACCAGATGTTGCCATCGCGGTCCTCCTGGCAGTTGTGCGTCCCCGGCTGCTTCCCGTCCCACTTGATCTCGACCAGCTGGTCGGTCCTCGGGTCGATCATCGACACCTTCGCGGTACCGCGAGCGTTGAGGGCCATCCAGACCCGGCCGTCCCGGCTCACGCACGGCGTGTGCGGAACGGCGTTGGGAGTGGGAACAGGGTAGGCGCGAAACTGCTCGGACGCGATGTCGAATCGGATGACTGCGTTCGTCGCGCTGTCCCAGCCGGCCACCCACACACGCCCCGCCCGGTCGACGGCCAGACTGTGCGGCATGGTGCGCGGGTTCGGCATCGTGTACTCGTAGAACGTCGCTCGCGCCACTTCGGGCGCCATCCGGGGGCGGCGGACCTGCTCGGGCTTCGGCGGCTCGGCGCCAGGCCCGAAATACTGCCCCTTCGGTCCGAACCACCGTTCGAGCTCGCCTGTAATCACCTTCCACTCGGCCTCGCTCGCGTTGTAGGGGCGGCCGTAGCGCAGCGGCATCTGCTTCTCGACGTAGGTCCGCCACTCGGCGGCGGTCGCGCCGCGGCGGCGCAGCATCACGTCGAGCGCGTGGCAGTTGATGCAGGTCGACTTGAGCAGCTGGGCCGGCGGGTGATCGTCTGGGATCAGCTGATCGATGTCCGCGCCGATGAACTGGGTCACGCTCCAGCTCGGTGCCAGGGCAAAATTCGCCGCGGCAGCTTCGGCGGCGTCCTTCGATCGCCGCTCCGTGGCGAACCCGAACGCCTCGACCACCAGGGCGTACGTCCCCGGCGAGACCGTCAGCTCGTAGCGGCCGTCGGCGCCGGTGTACCGCGACACGCTCTTGCTCCCGAGCGTCGCCTTCACCAGGGCGCCCGCAATCGGCTTGCCGCCCGCGTCGGTGACCGTCCCGCGGATCAGGGCATCCGCCGCCTCCGGCCGAACGGGTGCCCAAATCGCCATGATCGTCACCCACAGCGCCAATGCTTTAATGGCCTTCATGTTTTCTCCTCGGTCCGCGGGTCGGGCTGAAGCCCGGCCCCTACAAGTACCGGAGGTCAAACAAGTACGACTACCGGAGTCATAGAGCAGTCGGCATCTGTATGCCGAACCGGTCCGCGAACGGCCTGAGGACGTCCATGATACCCGGATACATGACGACCCCGTGCGCCAGCGCCGCGCGCTTCCGCGCGAGCGCCTGCTCGCCGGGGAGGCGCACCCGCTCGACGCCCGGCCGGGGCGCCGCACGCCGGCACGCCTCGGCCAGCCAGCCGGTCTGACGGAGGAACGCCTCGCGTCCGCCGAACGCCGCCGGATCCGTCACCTGCACGAACGCACAGGCGCCCCAGCCGTTCGGGCCGTCAGCCCGCCCGAAACCCGCCAGTCCCTGTGTGAGCGCCTCCACGATGAGCGCCCAGCCGTATCCCTTGTGGCCGTGATCCAGCCCGCCGGCGGGCAGGATCGAGCCGCCCGCGGTGAGTACCCCGGGATCGTCGGTCGGACTGCCGGCGGCATCGAGCGCCCACGGCGCCGGGAAGCGGCGCCCTTCGCGCACCAGACGCGCGCCCATGTTGTTGGTCGTGATCGAGGCGCTGATATCGACCAGCACGTCCGCGGTCACGTCGGGCTTGTCGCCGTCGAGGCCCACGCTCCGGAACAGTGCTGTCGCAAAGTGCCGAAGATCGGCGGCGGCAAATTTCGAATCCGTCAATCCGTCAATTCGCAAATTCGTCAACGATCACTCCGCGAGCTCGCGCATCACGCGAATGAGATCCGCCTTCCCTTCGAAGCCGATGCCGGGCAGCTCCGGCATGCAGACGTGGCCGTGCTCGACGCCGACCGTGTCCGGAAACCCGCCGTAGGGCTGAAAGAGGTCGGGATAGCTTTCGTTGCCGCCGAGGCCGAGGCCCGCGGCAATGTTCAACGACATCTGGTGGCCGCCGTGCGGGATGCAGCGCCGCGGCGACCAGCCGGCCGCCTTGACGACCTCCAGCGTCCGCAGATACTCGCAGAGCCCGTACGAGAGCGCGCAGTCGAACTGCAGCCAGTCGCGATCGGGGCGCATGCCGCCGTAGCGGAGCAGATTGCGCGCGTCCTGGTGGCTGAACAGGTTCTCGCCGGTCGCCATCGGGCCGGGATAGTACTCCGCCAGCGCCGCCTGCAGGCCGTAGTCGAGCGGGTCGCCGGCTTCCTCGTACCAGAAGAGCGGGTACTGCCGCAGCATCTTCGCGTACGCACTCGCCGTCTCGAGGTCGAAGCGACCGTTGGCGTCGACCGCAAGCTGCGCGTCACGGCCGATTTCCTCCAGCACCGCCTCGATGCGGCGCTGGTCCTCGTTGATGGGTGCGCCGCCGATCTTCATCTTGACGGACGTGTAGCCGCGGTCGACGTAGCTGCGCATCTCGCGCCGCAGCGCGCCGAGGTCCTTGCCGGGATAGTAGTAGCCGCCGGCGGCATACACGAACACCCGCGGGTCCGGCTCCACGCCGTGCCGCTCGGCCAGCAGGCGGAACAGCGGCTTGCCGGCGATCTTCGCGACCGCGTCCCAGATCGCCATGTCGATCGTCCCGACGGCCACGGACCGCTCGCCGTGCCCGCCCTGGCCATAGCGGCCGTTCGAGTTGAAGCCGTAGCCGACCACGCGCCGGCCGTCGCGCACCGCGTCGGTGACGACCGCCACGAGGCTCGTCGTCATCTTCGTGAAATCGATGTAGGCGTTGCGAATGGCCGACGCAATCGGCTTGGCGGCCTCGCGAATCTCGAGGATTCGAACGCTCATACCGTTGCTCCCGTCCCGGTTCGTGATTGTTGGACCGCTATACGGCTCCAAACGAGAATTTTGTACCCGCTGTGACAAGCCGTATAGCGGTCCTAGGCGCGCGAAGCGCGCCAAGCAGATGCTGGCCAACCAGCCAAGGGCTTGCATCTTCTCCCTCACGAGTACGGGAT
>JACPTI010000035.1 GCA_016192845.1 Acidobacteriota bacterium | reverse complement strand
TACTCCCGATCAAACAGAAAGCGCAAGCTGAAATTACTGCACGCCGCAGTATGTCCATAGCGGCCCGCAGTAAAGACACGCTCTTGACATGCTAAAGCGGCTATAGTAGTATTCTGGACATGAACCGCCTAGATACTGCCGCGAGAACCAGGGTGATTTCGTGCCTCTTGGAAGGCTGCTCGATCCGGGCCACCGTCCGCATGACGGAAGTGTCAAAAAAGGCCGTCTCGCGGCTACTCGTGGACGCTGGCCGCGTCTGTGGTGATTACCAGGATGAAGTATTTCGGAATCTGCGGTGCCGAAGGCTCCAACTTGACGAGCTGTGGGGCTTCAACTACTGCAAGCAGAAGAACGTGACGCCGGAGATTGCGAAGAAGGTGCCGGGGGCTGGCGACGTATGGCTCTGGACGGCCCTCGATGCGGATACGAAGCTGGTGCCGTCGTGGCTGCTCGGAGATCGGAGTCTTGGAACGGCGTGCGCCTTCGTCGATGACCTGGCAAGCCGCCTGAGTGGGCGCGTCCAGGTGACTTCTGACGGACTCAGGGCCTACGTGGAAGCCATCGAGGGGGCCTTCGGCTCGGACGTGGACTACACGGTTCTTCAGAAGCTCTATGGCAGTGCGGGTGAAGAGGAAGAACGCCGCTACAGCCCCGCCCGTGTCCGCGGTATTCATCTGGAGGTTATAAAAGGCAGACCGGACCCACAGCACATCTCAACGAGTTACGTGGAGCGCCACAACTGGACCATGCGGACAAGGCTCTCGAACGGTTTCAGCCGAAAGATCGAGAACCATGCGGCGGCTGTGGCGCTCACGTACTTCGCCTACAATTTCATCAAGATTCATCGAACGCTGAGGGTCGCGCCGGCGATGGCGGCAGGCGTGACGGATCGGCTGTGGGAAGTCTCGGACATCGTGGAACTTCTTCAACGAGCCGAATCCAAAAAAGCCGCGTGAATAGCGAGGACTATCGTGAACTACAAAGACGGAGATACGAAACCATGCACGGTAACGCCGGGCTGCGATGGCGCAATGATCTTCAATTCAAAGACGCCACTTTCAGGCATTGATACCTCGTTCGTCCCTGAAGAAGGCGGCAAAGGCACGATGCCGGATCGTGTTGCTCCCGCGTGGACTTGCGGGAAGTGTCATCGCACTGAATTGTCAAAGTAATTGATGCGTTCACAAACCCATTCAAAAGAAACGGAAGCCAACGAAGAAGCGATGAGCGCACAGACGGCAAACTTGTTGAGGGTGATCGGGGCGGGGTTGCTCGTTTATGGCCTCACCGGATACCGAGGGCAGGGGCGCTTGCTTCCTGCCGGATGGAGCGAGGACAGCCAGCTACTCATGGCCGTCGGAGCCATGCTTCTGGTTGCTGGATTCGTGTTCCGCCGCAACTAAGGCCGATATCTCGGGTTTGTGAACGGCATAATTGCCATTTTCAAAGTAGCCCACTACCCGTCCGCGTATCCGCTTCCTGACCTTCGAGCTGCTCGGGCGCCATGTACTGGAACGTGCCGAGAATGGTGCCTTGTGCCGTGAGATTCGGTGGTGTCGTCGGCAGCATCGAGAGGCTCCCCGCCACGGCTGGCGTGCCGCTCTTCGCTAACCCGAAATCGAGCAACTTCGCACCCGACTTCGTCAGCATGATGTTGCCCGGTTTCAGGTCTCGATGGATGATCCCGGCGCGATGTGCAGCCGCGAGCGCATCCGCAATCTGAATTCCGACTTGTAGTGCTTGATCGAGCGGCAGCGCCCCTTTCGTCAGCCGCTGCGCCAGCGTCTCGCCCTCCAGGTACTCCATGACCAGGAAATGGGTCCCCTCCTGACTGCCGACATCGAACACGGGACAGATGTGGGGGTGGCTCAGCGCGGCGAGGGTTTTGGCTTCCCGCTCGAACCGCTGCTTCAGCTCCGGGTCGGCCGCCACGTGCTCGGGAAGGACCTTGATGGCAACGGTGCGGTCGAGACGGGTATCGGTCGCCTTGTAGACCTCGCCCATTCCGCCGGCGCCCAGCGGCGCGATGACCGCGTAGGGGCCGAGCCGCGTGCCGGAGCTCAGGGCCATCAGCTACCCGAGGTCGCTGCGGATTCTACAGGGAAATCGGTGCGTCCACCATGACCAGCCGGCCATCGCTCGCCCGCCTGGGCACGTCGGCCACGCCCTGACACGTGCAGCGCCGCGTGACGACCTCGAAGGCCTTCTCGTCGCGAGCGGCCCGCGCGCTCCCATCCCGCCGTCATCAAGGCCGCAGGACAAAGCCCATCGTCGCGAAGTGATGATCGAATCCAAAGACGTCCCTGACGCGCAGGCGCCGCGCAACGACGAAGCTCGTGCAGTCGACGACGGAGAAATCCTGATCGTCGTATCGCCTGAACAGTTCCAACCCCTCCTCGTGCAGCGACGGCGTGATCCATCGAATTGCGAGCTGTCGCCGCCGCACGATCTCCTGAATCAAGGCATCGAACAGAAGCGCCTTCCGGTGGCCGTCGTCGTAGCGGATGCGGGTATACGCTTCGGCCAGCACGTAGTTGCTCGTGACCAGCAGTATCTTGCGCGCCGCGAGATGTCTGGCGTACGCGGCGGCCGCCTCGTGCACCTCGTCACGTGCGACGGCCACGCCGATCCACGCGCCGGTGTCGACGAAGATCCGTCTCACCGCTTGGCGCCGCGCTTTGCGCCGTACAGGTACGCGTCGTGGCGTGCCGCAGCGTCTATCGGACCGCTCTCGCTGTCGCAGATGCCGATCATGTCCACCAGCGGGTGATCCGTCCGGCCGGCATCGGGAACGCTCTTCACATACGAGGCGATCGCCCTGCGAATGTGCTCCGCTTCACTGAGCCTGGTCGTCCGCGCCAGCGTCCGAATCCGGTGTTCGCTCTCGGCATCGAGGTAGATCTGCTTGCGCTTCATCGGCATATACATTACCTGACGTCACGATATACATCGTGATGGGTTCTCGTCAAGCCGTCTGATGTTTCGAGCCGTGGATCTGCGCGATGTCGGGATGGTTCAGCGAAGCGAGCGTCTTCGCTTCGCGCTCGAAGCGGGCGAGTCGATCAGGATCCCTCGCGACGGTATCGGGCAGGATCTTAACGGCAACTTGGCGCCCCAGGTTGGTGTCGGTCGCCCGATACACCTGGCCCATCCCGCCTTCGCCCAATGAGCGCGGTGACCTCGTACGCGCCGAGCCGGGTGCCAGCCGCGAGCGCCCTCATCGGATGACGCCTCGGGCCTGCAGTTCTTCCAGCCAGTTCAACACGATATTGAGCCGGGCGGCAGTGGGCGCGGCGTCGTCACGAACGCGAAGCATCAGGAAGCGTCCATCGCCGGCGACATCATAGTTATGGACGCCGAACATCCCCAAAGAGAAGTACGGCCTGTTCCAGACTTCGACTGGCGGCCCGCTCCGGAAGGCCGGCTTCGTCATGATGTCCGCCGCCATCATGCGATCGCCGCTCCGGTAGAACAGCGTTGTTCCATCCCCAGACCACACGGGTTCCCGCCCTCCGTTCCGTGACATCTGTTGGCCGCGTTCGGCGCTGGGATAACGGCGGATGTACACCTCCTGCTGCCCGGTCTCATCGGACACGTACGCGAGCGAATCGCCCTCTGGAGAAAACCGCGCTGCACCGGTGTTCGACGCCGACTCCAGAGGCGCGCCGGCGGTCCCTCACGCGACATGATCCAGAGATGCGTGCCCGTCGGGGCGAGCTCCATGAAGGCGAGAAATCGTCCGTCCGGGGACCATGAGAGCGGGTACTGATAGTTGTCCCGCTGCATCAGGCGCACGGGCGCGTCCTGTGTGCCGATGAGCGTTTCGAACAGGTCGCCATTCGAAGTGAAGGTGAATCTTCCCTCAACGTCCCGCCGCCATGTCGGGTTGTAGTCGGCTCCCTGGGCGGCGACCGGAAACATTCGACCATCTTGCACATCCAGCGCCCAGATCTCCCCAATTCCATTCTTTCCAATCCGGTTGAACGCGATGTGGCGGCTATTGGGTGCGATGCGGGAACTGATGTAGAACCCGGGCGGGACTTCAATGGGCGTTTCCCGGCCGCCCCGATCGACCCACACAGGTCGCGTCGAGAGTTCTTGGAGAACGCCTGACACGTACACCAGATCCCCGGTTCGCGAGACGGCGAACCAGGCGGTCTCCAAACCCGCGACGTTCTCCCAGAGGACGCCGTCAAGTGCCGGAACGATCGGTCCGTTCACCTCGCCGGCGTCAGGATCGAATGCGGCAAGACGCAAATTGCCGGTCTCGGAAAACAGCAGGTAACCGGCGGACAGATACTGCGCGCCCGCGCCTGCCGGCAGCAGCTCGCGCCATGCACCGGTCTCCAAGGACAGCACGGCCACGCGGGAGCCCTCGCCGGTCCCGATGGTAAACACCACGTGTCGGCCGCCGGGCAGGAAGTCCGGCAGGCCGTGGTTGACCTCGCCCTTTTCAGGATCGGGAGAGGTCAGCGGCTCGGGCGTGCCTCCCGACGCAGGAACACGCAAGAGTCGAGTCCGGAACCCACACCGCCACCGAACACGATGATGTCGTCGGGTCCCCAACTCGCGCCGAACACGGCGGCTGTACTCGCGATCGTCAAGGGAGCGCCACCACCCAGCGAGACTCGTTGAAGCTTGCCGTCCGCGTGAAACCCGATCCACCGGCCGTCCGGTGAAAAGAACGGATTCCCGGCACCTTGCGTTCCCGCGATGGGAATGCCTTCGAATTGATCGAGAGCCCGAACATGTACCTGGCCGTTTGTAACGTACGCGATCCGGCCCCCGTCGGGCGCAATCGCGATATTTCCGATGTGCGACACCGAGGCGAATGACTCCACACGTGGCAGGACGTTGAAAAAGCGCACCGGATCGGTGTCGATCGCGGGTACGGGCCGTACGCTCCACGAGACCGCGCCGG
Source organism: Acidobacteriota bacterium (assembly GCA_016192845.1). Taxonomy (GTDB): domain Bacteria; phylum Acidobacteriota; class Vicinamibacteria; order Vicinamibacterales; family UBA2999; genus MELF01. Next base: position 38,909 of record JACPTI010000035.1, on the reverse strand, counting down.
CAAGGACGGCGCCTGTGGCAAAAGCGGCGATTGTCCATCGCAGCGGGCGTGAGCTCGCTTCTGCTGCACGCGACCATGCCGCCGATGCCTCGCCCGGATTTCGCTGGATCCTCTCGATCTCCAGGCGGACATCCGCGATGTCGTGCCAGCGATTCCTCGCATCCTTCTCGAGACAGCGTTCGAGCAGGCTTCGGATGCCGCCGCGGAGAGAGACGGGCAGGGCGTCCCATGGCGGGTCGGCGCGAATCACGGCGGCGAGCACGTCCGTAATATCGTCCGCCTCGAACGCCCGACGGCCGGTGAGCATCTCGTAGAGCACGCAGCCGAACGCCCAGATGTCGGCGCGCCTGTCGACCGCCTTGCCGCGCGCCTGCTCCGGGCTCATGTAGGCGGCCGTGCCGAGAATCGTTCCAAGCCTGGTGGCCGCCGGGCTCGTGATCGTCGGCGCGAGTGAAAGGCCCGCCGCGGCAGGCTCGGCCTCAAAGGCTTTGGCCAGCCCGAAGTCGAGCACCTTCACCGTGCCGTCAGGCCGCACCTTTACATTCGCCGGCTTCAGATCGCGGTGGATGATGCCCTGCTCGTGCGCCGCTTCGAGGGCCTCGGCGATCTGTTTCGCGACAGGCAGGGCTTCGTCAACGGGAATCGCTCCCTGGGCGATGCGGTCGGCCAGGGTCGGCCCTTCGACCAGCTCCATGACGAGCGCACGAACGCCGTCCGCTTTCTCAAATCCGTAAATCTGCGCGATGTTGGGATGATTGAGTGCGGCGAGCGTCTTCGCTTCGCGCTCGAAGCGGGCCAGGCGCTCCGGATCGTGTGCGAAGGTGTCTGGCAGAATCTTGATGGCAACTTGGCGGCCCAGGTTGGTGTCGCGCGCGCGGTACACCTCGCCCATGCCGCCGGTCCCCAGCTGCGAGACCACCTCGTACGACCCGAATCGCGCGCCGGGCGTCAGAGCCATCGTGGTCTGGAAGAGCGCCGCGATTATACGCTTGGACCGGCGGACCTACGAACGACCAAGTTGGACGCCTGAACGAAGGTGAAGAGGGTATCTGCGAGTCAAGCAGACGAAAGCGCGACGGGCCCTTATGGACCGTGGCGTGCTATCGTCGTCACCGCGCGATGCGATTCAACGAACTCGTGCAGCTTCTCGAGAAGAACGGCTTCACGCTTCTCAAGGAGAAAGGCTCCATCCGATACTACGCCAAGGCTGGCGTCGGTCGCCTGATTCGAATCGATTATCATGGAGCTAAGGAAGTGCCCGCTGGCACATGCTACGCTATTCTCAAGGCTGCGGGCCTGAAGACGGGGAAGCCGCGTGATTGACCTTCAATACTCCCTCGTGATCGAGGCCACGGACGATCCGACGTTCTTCGGGTTCTATTCGCCGGACCTGGAAGGTTTTACGGGAATTGGACACTCAATCGAGGACTGCCTCTACAAGGCACGGTGGGGCATGGAGGAACACGTCAACGTGTTGAAACAGCACGACCTGCCTGTTCCGCCGCCCAACTCGAACCCGACCGTCGTCATTCAGAATCAGCAACCGACACCAGCGCGGTAGCCGTGCTGGATCGTGAGGCAGTCAGGAGTCGGAGTCACGGCTCGTCGCCGGACGGCCGGTTGATCTTTGTGCACCACCTCCGCCGGCAACAGCGGTTCAGCCGGTCTGTGAGTCGGAAGCCGGCCCCCAGCAGCGAAACCACCTCGTACGGCCCGAGTCGCGCGCCGGGCGAGAGCAACATGAGAAGTGTGGCGAGAATATACGCAGCGCGCGCCGGGCCGGACCACTGAGTGTCGTGATTGCGCCCCGAGGGATCGGCGATGTATGGTGAATGTATGGCGCGCCTGATTTCCACCACCGTTCGCCTCGACGAGGAGGATGTTCGCGCTCTGAAGCGGGCCCGCGCGGACGGCCACTCGGCCTCTGATCTCGTACGCAAGGGCCTCCGAGTGGTCGCGTCGCGGTACTACAGGGTGCGTCGGCCGCCGACAACGAGACTTTTCGAGTCGATCGATACAAAGCTTGGGGACGAGTCCGAGCTCTTCCGAGACCTGACAGAGTGAGCCGTCCGATCGTTGCCGATACGGGGGACTTCTGCGGGCGCTCGCGCGCACATCAGACGGCGCACCGAGCTTTCCCGAGTACGAAGCCGCTCTCACGTCGGCGACGCGAGTGGTCGTCCCAGGGCTGGTACTCGCGGAAGTCGACTACTTCCTGCGGCACGACCGAGCCGCCATGCGCAAGCTGATCGCCGAGGTATTCGATCCCGCGACGCGCTACGAGTACGAACTGCCGCTTCCCGCCGATCTCGTGCGAGGGCTCAAGCTCGACGCGAAGTCCAAAGACCTCAATCTGGGGCTGGTCGACGGCCCGGTGGCGGCCGTCGCCGAGCGGCGCAAGGTGTACCGCCTGCTCACGACAGACCGACGCCACTTCAGCGCCATGCGCGTGGGACCGCGCCTCTCCCAAGCGCTCGAAGTGCTCCCGTGAGCGCGTCCTTACTTCCGGAGTGCGACGGGCCAGTTGACGAGCAACGTGAGAACAGTCGGAGACGGCGTAGGTTCTTCCAACGGAGAGACGACGAGAAACCGCTGTCCGTCCGGGGAGACGTTATACATGGCGCGAAAGTTGGCGGCGATACCCCGCATATCGAACAGCGGCCGGACCGCCCCCACGGCGAATGCCGAGCCGCGTCCGTCAACCTCCGCAGCCATCAACTTGTTGTCCGCCGCAAGATAAAAGATCTCTTCACCGTCACGCCGCCACCGGGGCCAGCTGCCGCCGGCGGTCGACACTTGCCACTTGTCGCCCGGCGTCGGCGGTGCGGTTGCAGTGCCTGACGTGTCGTGTCCGGGGACGGGTGCCACGAGCACTTCGTTCCTGCCGGATTCGTTCGTGACGTACGCTATCCATCGGCCATCAGGCGAGAATGACGCGAGGCCTTCCGCGAAAGAGGTTTGGAGAAACGGAAACGGCTTTCGGTCGCCAAACAACGGCAGGAGCCACAGATCGGCCCCTCCGCCAGACTCAAAGACGGAAAACACGATGAAGCGCCCGTCTGACGACCAGTCGTTCGCAGATTTGGACCGGTTGTCTGCGAGCAGTTCTTCCTGATCACCCGCGCCGCTCGACGCTTTCAAATAGAGATTTCCTTCCGCATTGAAGACCAGCCGGGTTCCGTCCGGCGCCCAGACTGGTGTGCCTTCATTACGGGGATCGAAGGTGAAACGGGTTCTGAGTCCGCGTGCAGCATCGACGAGCCATACGTCTCGAGTTCTTCTGACGGTGTCGAACAGGTTCACCGCCACGCGTCTGCCGTCCGGCGCGAGCTCCGCGTCTCTGAAGCGCGCCGGTTCACCAATCGTGCCGAGCCGCTTGCCGCTGCGATCGAACCAGACGAGCTGGGATAACGGATCGGCGTTGCCTCCGATTTCGGCCGCGCCTGTCTGGTACAGGAGGATGCCGGTTTCTGACACGGTAAACGCACCGCGGATGCCCGACCCACCGCCGGTCACGACCTGTTCCGCTATGGTGACCGCCTCGCCGGCGAACTCCAGACGCTCGGGATCGAACGGTTGCGCCCGGAGCATCTGCTGCTGCAGGTAGAAGAGGTGTCCTCGCGCGTACATCGCATTCGACCCGCCAGGCACGAGCAGCCTGCGCTCGGTCGAGTCGAGGGAGGCCACGTAGATGCCGTTCGCGCTCGCCGGACTCGTACTGCTGCCGATCGCCAGATAGAGGAAATGCCGGCCGTTCGGGAGAAAGAACGGATCCCAATGCTGCGTCTCGCCATTCTTGCGGTCCACTGTCGTCACCGGCGTCGGCGTGCCGCCCGAGGCGGGGATCGCGCGGATCGGATTGCCGACGCCGCTTGAGGCGAAGAGGATCACGCCGTCACGGTTCCAGGTTCCGCTCTGGGTTCCATTGCTGTCGGCGAGCGTCGACGCCGGTCCGCCAGCGAGCGCGACGGTCTTCACCTTGTTTCCCGACCTGAAGCCAAACCCGTAGATCGCCGCGATGTTTGGATGATTCAGCGCCGCGAGCAGCTGCGCCTCGCGCTTGAAGCGCGCGAGCCGCTCGGAGTCGGCGGCAAACAGCTCTGGCAGGACCTTCAGCGCGACGTCGCGATTCAGTCTGGTATCGCGCGCGCGGTACACCTCGCCCATCCCGCCGGCGCCAATCAGCGCCGTGATCTCATACGCCCCAAGCCGCGTGCCCGCCGCGAGCGCCATGACTGTGCTGAGGGTTGGACGAGACGAATTATAGAGTGCCCGGGAGTACGACGGAATTGCACGGTTGGAGCTACGATCGAACGGCAAGAATTGCCATCGTCGCAGGTCGGGCAGCGACATTTTCGAGCAATTTGCGATGGCGGCCCCCTCGCTTCAGCTGCGAGTGGAGGGGACGATGATACGCTTGGATCAGCAGCAGCGCGTGGCGCTGAGTGACACGATCCGAGACCTGGCCAACCTTATCGCCGCCGCCCTGGTTCTCGGCCAATTTGTCGGCGAACGGCCTTTTTCCTGGCTGTTGATCACGATGGGCGCGGTGGCGTGGCTCGCACTGGTGGTCTTCGGCCTCGCTCTGGAACGGAGGCGCCGATGATGAATGCGTTCGGGATGATCGGTCTCATCATCCTCTTTGTCGCAATCATCGTTTTTCTGGATTGGTGGGGCGAACGCAAGGAGCGCCAGCGGCGCGACCGCGCCGCGTGAGCGTTACCGCGCCGAGCGAGTCGACCCGGGAAACACCCGGGGCGTCACAGGTTCCCTGACGATTTCCTCCCTGACATCCTCCACCCGCCGCGCCCCAACAAACCGCCGCGCCCAGTACGACGCCGCGTACGGCTCCACCCGCACGACCCCGCGCGAGCTCGGCGCGTGGACGAAGCGGCCGTTGCCGAGCGCAATCCCGACGTGCGACGCGCCGCGGCTGACGGTCTCGAAAAACAGCAGATCGCCCGCACGGACGTCATCCAGATCGACGTCGCGCCCGACCTGATACTGATCACGCACCTCACGCGGGAGCGCCAGCCCGTGCCGCCCGAACACCCACTGCACGAAGCCGCTGCAGTCGAAGCCGGACGGATCGCTGCCGCCGTTCCGGTAGGGGGCGCCGAGAAATTCCAGCGCCGTGCGGATCACACCGGCGAGCATCCCCGCGGCGGCCGGCCCTGCGGGCGGCGGCGCCGGCTCCGCCGGAGGCGCGACGGGCGCCTCGACCCGCTCGGGCGGCGCCTCGGTCGCACCCGGCGGGAGCGCCGCGCCCGGGAACGGCCGGGGGACGCCGCCGCGTGCGGCGCAGGCGCCGCTCGTCACGGCCAGCAGCACGATGAGGACCCGGAGGATCACGCTGGTGGTATCGGCGTAACTCGCTGAGTTCACTAGTCTTCCGCGCCGGCCAACCTGGACAGCCCCGGCAGCACCGGTTATCATAAAGCGGACCATGGAGCAGACGCTCCTTTTGAACGCGTCGTACGAACCTCTCAAAGTCGTTCACTGGCAGAAGGCGGTGACGCTCTGGTGCCAGGGGAAGGTGGAGGTGATCGCGGTCCACGACCGCGAGATAAGGGCGGTTTCCTTCAGCTTCAAGCTGCCCTCCGTCATCCGCCTCCTCCGCTTCGTCAAGATCAGACGCCGGTTCGATTACGTCCCGTTCTCCCGCGCCAACATCTACGCGCGCGACAACAATACCTGCCAGTACTGCAACGAGACGATGTCAACGGCGGAGCTGACGTTCGACCACATCATGCCGGTGGCGCACGGCGGCCGCAAGGACTGGGAGAACATCGTCACCTGCTGCATCTCGTGCAACCGCAAGAAGGGCGGGCGCACACCGCAGGAGGCGGGGATGAGGCTGCTGCGCGCGCCGCGGCGCCCCGATTCCGCACCGGCGATCCGCATCACGATCGGGCTGCGCAACGCGCCCGAAAGCTGGCGCGACTACCTCTACTGGAACGTCGAGCTGGAAGACGATACTTGATGGTGCGCAGCTTCGACCTCCAGCCGGGCCGCGCCGCTCGTACCCCACCGCGCAAGGCGCGGCGGGGACCCCGCGTTGTCGCAGCCCGCACAATCTCGCTCGGAAGCTTGTTGTGAGTCGTACTCAATCAGTCCGGACGATCCAGTAAGTGCCCACCATCACGTCCGTCCACCCGCTGCGCGCGGTTGAGGGCGGACGGATTACGATTCACGGCGCCGATTTTCCCGCCGGCGCGCTCTCCACGGTGACGCTCGGCGACGTCCCGGCGCGCGTCTCGTTTGCCTCCTCGACGCGTCTGGTCATCACGGTCCCGCCGGAGGTGGACGGCGGCCGCACCGAGCTGAAGGTCCCCGCCGTGCCGCTCCAGACCGCCTACGTCACCGTCGGCGTACGCTGGGCCACGGGGCTGCACCAGGTCGACAACCCGGTTTTCGACTCCGGCGGCAATCTGTTCGTCACCTACAGCGGCTCGCGCGGCCAGGAGGCGCCGGTCTCCGTCTTCCGCGTGACGCGCGACGGCACGCGGGAATCATTTGCCTCCGGGATCGTGAACGCCACCTCGATCGCACTCGGCCCCGACGGCCACCTGTACGTGTCGAGCCGCTTCGAAGGGTTGGTTTACCGCGTCGCCGACGACGGATCGCACGAGCAGGTGGCCGGCGACCTTGGCGTCGCCTGCGGCATTGCGTTCGACGACGAAGGATGGATGTACGTGGGGGATCGGTCTGGCACCATCTTTCGCGTGCGCGAGGGACGCGCCAGCCCGTTTGCGACGCTGCCGCCGAGCGTTGCGGCGTTTCACCTGGCGATGAGCGCCGAACAAGAGCTGTTCGTCACCGCCCCGACGCTGAACGCTTACGACTACATCTACCGCATCACGCGCGGCGGTGAGGTGCGAACGCTGCCGTGCCCGCTGGGGCGGCCACAGGGCCTCGCGTTTGCGCTCGACGGCACGCTCCACGTCGTCGACGCGCTGGCCGGCACGAGCGGCGTGTACCGCTTCGCGGATCTCTATCGTGCGCCGGAGCTGGTGATTTCGGGCGGCGCGCTCGTCGGCGTCGCGTTCGGCCCGAACGGGGAGACGATCGTCACATCGAACGATACGGCGTATCGGTTCGACTAGTTGGTGGTTCGTGGGTGGTAGTTGGTGGTAAAAAGAGCCATCCAACCACCAACCACCAACCGATGACACGCCTGTTCGCGCGCAAGCCCATTGCCGACCTGCAGCCGCCCTCCGATGACGCGCGCTCGCTGAAGCGGGTGCTCGGCGGAGGCGACCTCGTGATGCTCGCCATCGGTGCCGTGATTGGCGCCGGCATCTTCGGCGCCATCGGCACCGCCGCCGCGGGCCAGACCGGACCGGGCGGCGAGGTGATCCGCTACGGTGCCGGACCTGCGCTCGTCTTTTCGTTCGTCCTGCTCGGCGGCGCCTGCGCGCTGGCGGCGCTCTGCTACGCGGAGCTTGCCGCCATGATTCCGCAGGCGGGGAGCGCGTACGCGTATTCCTACGCCACGCTCGGCGAGCTCGTCGCCTGGATCATCGGGTGGGACCTGATCCTCGAGTACGCCGTCGGCAACGTAGCGGTGGCGATCTCGTGGGGCGACTACTTCACCACGCTGCTCGGGGGAGCCGGCATCGACCTGCCCGCCTGGCTCACCACGGGATACCGGACCGCCCTCCTCAGCGCGAACCCGGCCGTGCACGGCCTGCTCGAGGCCGCCCCGCGCCTCGCCGGCCTGCCCGTGGTGGTGAACCTGCCGGCGTTCGCGATCGTCATGGTCATCACCTGGCTGCTGCTGCGCGGCGCGCGCGAGAGCTCGACGGCCAACAACGTGATGGTCGTCATCAAGCTGGCGGCGCTCGGGCTCTTCGTGGCAGTCGGGCTTATGAACATCGACCCGGCGAACTACACGCCGTTTGTGCCGAACGGCTTCGCCGGCATCCATCAGGGCGCGGCGATCGTCTTCTTCGCGTACATCGGCTTCGACGCGATTTCCACCGCCGCCGAAGAGACGCGCGACCCGCAGCGGAACCTCCCGATCGGCATCATCGGCGGCCTCGCCGTCTGCACCGTCATCTATGTGCTCGTCGGCGCGGTGCTCACGGGGATGGTGCCGTCCTCGGAGCTGGCGGTGGCCGATCCCCTGGCGCGCGCGCTCGAGCTGGCCGGCTATTCCGGCGTCGGCTGGCTCGTGGCGCTCGGCGCGGTCGTGTCGATGTCGGCCGTGCTGCTGGTGTTCCAGTACGGACAGCCGCGGATCTTCTTTGCCATGGCGCGCGACGGGCTGCTCCCCGCGTGGGCGGCGCGGGTCGATCCAAAGACGCGCATTCCGTACGCCACCACGCTGGTCACCGGCGTCCTCGTCGCGATCGCCTCGCTGGTCGGCGACGCGGCCGAGACGTACGACCTCACCAATATCGGCACCCTGTTCGCGTTTGCGCTCGTCTGCAGCGGCGTGCTGGTCCTGCGCGTCGCGGAGCCCGGCCGGCCGCGACCTTTCAAGGTGCCGCTCGTCTGGGTCGTGGCGCCCCTGGGCGTCGCCGCCTGCCTCTTCGTGACGATCGGGCTGCCGCGCCAGGCGTGGGAGCGGTTCGCGGTCTGGTTGGTCGTCGGCGCCGCCATCTATTTCTCCTACGGATATCGCCACAGCCGGTTGCGGCGCCGCGCAGGCTGAAGCCTGCGCGGCGCCACCCGGTCCTGTAGAGCGCACGCTTCAGCGTGCGCGGTTCCGCCTCGGGTAAAATGGACGTTTCGACAACCCGAGAAATTCCCGGCAAGGCAGGTATGGCGCACGACTGGATTGCGGTGCGCGGCGCGCGCGTCCACAACCTCAAGAACATCGATGTCGACCTCCCGCGCGACCGGATCGTCGTGATCACGGGCCTGTCGGGGTCCGGGAAGTCGTCGCTGGCGTTCGACACCATCTACGCCGAAGGACAGCGGCGGTACGTGGAGTCGCTGTCGGCGTACGCGCGCCAGTTCCTCGAGCAGATGGAGAAGCCGGACGTCGACCTCATCGAGGGGCTCTCGCCGGCCATCTCCATCGAGCAGAAGACCACGGGCTCGAACCCGCGGTCGACGGTCGGCACCGTCACCGAGATCTACGACTACCTGCGGTTGCTCTTCGCCAACATCGGCGTGCCGCACTGCTACCGGTGCGGGCGCGAGATCGCCTCGCAGTCGCTCGAGCGGATTCTGGATCTCGTGATGCTCTATCCGCAGGACGCGCGCATCAACGTGCTCGCGCCGATCGTGCGGGGCCGCAAGGGTGAGTTCAAGAAGGAGCTGCAGGCGCTGCGGCAGCGCGGGTTCACCAAGGCGCGCGTCGACGGCCAGTTCCGGTCGCTCGACGAGGAGATCCGCCTCGACCGGCGGCGCAACCACACGATCGAGGTCGTCGTGGATCGGCTGATCGTGCGGTCGGGTATCGAGCGCCGCCTCGCCAGCTCGCTCGAGGTTGCCCTCAGCCTCGCCGCCGACATCGTCATCGTCAATGCCTACGAGCGGGGCGATCGGCTCTTCTCGCGCCGTCTGGCGTGCGTCGAGTGCGGGATCTCGATGCCGGAGATGACGCCGCGAGCGTTTTCGTTCAACTCCCCGCACGGGGCATGTCCCGACTGCCAGGGGCTCGGCGCGACCTACGACTTCGATCCGCGGCTCGTCGTGCCCGACGAATCGAAGTCGCTGCTCGGCGGCGCGATCGCGCCGTGGGCCCACGGCGACCGCAGGCTGGTCCGCGAAGCCATTCTGGCGATCGCGCGCGCGTACGGCATCGACCCGGAGGCCCCGTTTGCGAAGCTCCCGAAGAAGCACCGCGACCTGCTGTTGTTCGGGCCGGGGTCGGCTCGCCGGTTCGCCCGTCGCGGTGTCAGCGAAGGCGGAAGCCGCGCCGTTGCGGCTGCCGCTGACGAGGATGAGGAGATTGCCGACGACCTCGACTTCCCGCACCTTCGCGAACGGCCGCGCGACGCCGACCTCGATCCGTTCGGCAAGGACTTCGAAGGGATCATCCCGAACCTGCGCCGCCGGTACGAGGAGGGATCCTGGATCGTACAGGAGGATCTCGAGCCGTTCCGGACGCTGCGCGAGTGCCCGACGTGCCGCGGGCAGCGGCTCAAGCCGCAGAGCCTTGCCGTGCGCGTCAAGGGGCGCGGCCTCGCCGACTACGTCAACCTGCCGGTCAGCGAGGCGCTCGACGTCTTCGAGCGGTTCGAGCTGAGCGAGCGGGAGGAGCTCATCGCCGGGCGCGTGCTGCGCGAGATCCGGGAGCGCCTGCGCTTCCTGCACGACGTCGGCGTCGGCTACCTGACGCTGAATCGGAGCGCGGCGACGCTCTCGGGCGGGGAAGGGCAGCGGATCCGCCTGGCCACGCAGATCGGCGCCAACCTGTCGGGCGTCCTCTACGTCCTCGACGAGCCGTCGATCGGCCTGCATCAGCGCGACAACCGGAAGCTGCTCTCGACGCTGGTTCGGCTGCGCGACCTCGGCAACACGGTGGTCGTCGTCGAGCACGACGAAGAGACCATTCGCACGGCCGACTACGTCGTCGATCTCGGGCCCGGCGCCGGCGAGCACGGCGGCCACGTCATCTTCCAGGGGCCGCCGGCCGAGTTGCTGAACGACGGCCACGGCTCGCTGACCGGCGCCTACCTGCGCGGCGAGCGCTCCATTCCGACGCCGAAGGCGCGGCGGCCGGCGCTCAAGGGCGACATTGTCGTCCGCGGCGCGCGCGCCAACAATCTCAAGAACATCGACGTGGCGATTCCGCTCGGGACGCTCACGGCCGTGACCGGCGTGAGCGGGTCCGGCAAGTCGACGCTCGTCAACGACATCCTGTATCGCGCGCTGGCGCGCACGATCTACCGCGCGTCGGCGGATCCCGGGTTCCACGACCGTATCGAAGGAGTGGAGCTCGTCGACAAGGTGATCGAGATCGATCAGTCGCCTATCGGCCGGACCCCGCGCTCGAATCCCGCGACGTATACGGGCATGTTCACCTTCATCCGAGAGCTCTTCGCCATGATGCCCGAGGCGAAGGCGCGCGGCTTCAAGCCGGGGCGGTTCTCGTTCAACGTCAAGGGAGGGCGCTGCGAGGCGTGCCAGGGGGACGGGGTCATCGCCATCGAGATGCACTTCCTGCCCGACGTCTACGTCACGTGCGAGCAGTGCAAGGGCCGCCGCTACAACCGCGAGACGCTCGAGGTGCACTACCGCGGCAAGTCGATTGCCGAAGTGCTGGAGCTGACGGTCGACCAGGCGCTGCCGCTGCTCGAGAACATTCCGCCGATTGCGACCAAGCTCCGCACGCTGCAGGACGTGGGACTCGGCTACATCGAGCTGGGGCAGTCGGCGACGACGCTGAGCGGCGGCGAGGCGCAGCGCGTGAAGCTGGCCCGGGAGCTCTCGCGGCGGAGCACGGGACGCACGCTCTACATCCTGGACGAGCCGACCACCGGGCTGCACTTCGAGGACACGCGCAAGCTGCTCGACGTCCTCAACAAGCTGGTCGATCAGGGGAACACGGTGGTCGTCATCGAGCACAATCTCGACGTGATCCGTTCGGCCGACTATCTGATCGATCTGGGGCCCGAGGGGGGCGCCGCCGGTGGCTACGTCGTCGCGGCGGGGACCCCCGAGGAGGTGGCCGACGATCCGAACTCGGTCACTGGCGCGTGCTTGCGGCCACTTCTCAAACCTTGAGTCGCCTCATCACCGGGGTCTGACCCCGGAACAGGTCGTCACCGGGGTCTGACCCCGCCTGTGGTAAACTCGCCACAACTTTCGGCGACTCCGTTGTGGCTGCGATGCAACAACCAGGGACACGGACTCGGTGAGCGTGCGTCTCTGCCGCTGCAAGGGTTTCACTGGCAAGCAGTTAAAGGGTTTGCGGAAAAGCGCACAGCTCGGCACTGTGATTGCTTGTTCCGGGAAAACCTCCGCGGCTGGCGGCCAGGGAGCCTGATGCACGCACAACGGACGCTTCGACGCTCCATCTCCTGCGCAGGAATCGGCCTTCACTCCGGCAACAAAGTCACCCTTTCCCTCAAACCGGCTCAGGCCAACAGCGGCATTCGCTTCCGCCGCTCCGATCTGGGCGGCCTCGAGGTTCCGGCGACCGTCCGGCACGTCGGCGGCATCAACCACGCCACCGGCCTGATGCGTGACGCGGTCACGGTCGACACGGTGGAGCACCTGCTGGCCGCGTTCGTGAGCCTCGGCGTCGACAATGCGATTGTGGAGCTGAACTCGCCGGAAGTGCCGATCATGGACGGCAGCGCCGCGCCGTTCGTGTACCTGATTCACGAGGCCGGGGTAAAGCCGCTGGCGGCCCACCGCCGCTATCTCAAGGTGCTGCGGCCGGTCTCGCTCTCGCGCGGCGACAAGCGCATCGCGCTCTACCCGTCGGATCACCTCAAGGTGACCTACAGCATCGCCTTCGACCATCCGCTGCTGCGCCACCAGTCGCGGGCGATCCGCATCACCGAGGAATCGTTCGTCGAGGAGATCGCGCCCGCACGCACGTTTGGCTTCCTCGAGGACGTGGAGATGATGCGGCAGCAGGGGCTGGCGCTCGGCGGCTCGCTGGAGAACGCCGTCGTCATCGGCAACACCGGCGTCCTCAACAACGCGCTGCGCTTCGAGGATGAATTCGTCCGCCACAAGATCCTCGACGTGATCGGTGACATGGCGCTCGTGGGGCACCCGATCATCGGCCATCTGATCGCGCACCGCGGCGGGCACGCGCTGCACACGGCGTTTGCGGCGCAGGTGCTGGAGGATGCCGAGGCGTGGACGCTCGTGGAGGCGCCGGCGCCGGCGGCTGCGCCGCCTCCCGTCATGTTGCCCGTCAAGGACGCCGCACGCGCCTAGTTCGGCCTGAAACTCCTGATCGCCGACGGCTCGTCCGGATGGATCTCGAGCACGTCGCGCGCCCCAGTCATCATCAGCATCGTCTCGACGCGCTTCTGCACGCCCGCCAGCTTCAGGCTGCCGCCGGCGGCCGCCGCCTCCCGGTAGAGGTCCATCAGGCAGCCGATGGCGGCGCTGTCGACGTACGTGACGGTCGAGAGATCGATCAGCAGCCGGTGTTCGCCCGCACTGATGAGCGAGCTGATGCTGCTGGCGAATTCGGAGAGCAGCGGGTACAGCAGGCGCGTCTCGTTGACGCGCACGATGGAGACTCCCTGCGCGCGATCGGTGGTGAGGTTCACGCCGGCCTGCTGCGTGCGCAACGGGCGCTCGATGCGCGCATGATAACATGCGAACGCTCGTGTACCAACCGTTCATCCACACCGACGACGAGCTCGCGTGCGATGGCGTGAGCGTCGCCTCGATCGTCGAACGCGCCGGCACTCCGCTCTACATCTACAGCGCACGCGCCGTTCGTGACGCGTACCGCGCAATCGACGAGGCGTTCGCGCCGTGCCCGCACGTCATCCACTACGCGCTGAAGGCGAACTCGACGCTCGCGATCGTGCGGCTGCTGCGGGCGATCGGCAGCAGGGTCGACGCGAACTCGGGCGGCGAGATCCAGGTGGCGCGGCGCGCCGGGTACGCGCCGCGCGACATCGTGTTCACCGGAGTCGGCAAGACGCGCGACGAGCTCGAGCACGCCGTCGCGATCGGCGTCGGCGTCATCAATGCCGAATCGCCGGGCGAGCTCGACCGCATCGGCGCCCTGGCTGCTACCGCGGGGCGCGAGGCGCGCGTGGCGCTGCGGGTAAACCCGGACATCGACGCGGGCAGCGACCCCCACATCTCGACCGGCCTGAGGATCAACAAGTTCGGCGTGCCGCTGCAGGAGGCCCGCGCGATCTATCGCGAGCGGCGATCCCGTCCCGAGCTGCGGTTCGTCGGCGCCCACGTCCACATCGGATCGCAGATCACGACCGCCGAGCCGCTGCGGAAGGCGGCCCGGACGCTCGCGGCGCTGGCGTCGGAGCTGCGCGAGGACGGCGTTCCCCTCGAGCACGTCGACGTCGGCGGCGGGCTGGGCATCCCGTACGAGGGACGGCCGATGATCGGCCCGGTCGAGTACGCCGCCGCGGTCGTGCCGGAGCTCCGGCCGCTCGGCCTGCCGGTCCTGCTCGAGCCCGGGCGCGCGATTGTCGGACGCGCCGGCGCGCTGGTGGCGCGCGTTGTCGACACGAAGCCGTGTCCGGACGGGCGTCGGTTTGCCGTCCTCGATGCGGGCATGGGGGAACTGATCCGCCCTGCCTTGTACGGGTCGTATCACTGCATCGTGCCGGTGCACCGCCGGCGAGCGCCGGAAGCGCCCTGGGACGTGGTCGGGCCGATCTGCGAGAGCAGCGACGTCTTCGCCCGCAGCCGGATGCTGCCGCCCCTCGAGGTGGGCGACCTGGTGGCGATTCTCGACGCCGGCGCGTACGGTTCGGTGATGGCGTCGAACTACAACCGGCACCTGCTGCCGGCCGAAGTCCTCGTCGACGAGGGGCGGTGGACCGTGATTCGCCGCCGCCAGACGATTGACGACGTGCTGGCGCTCGAGTCGTGAGATGAAGGGGCTGCTGATTGCCTTCGAGGGGCTCGATCAGAGCGGCAAGCAGACGCAGGCGGGGCTGCTGTGCGACCGGCTCGCCGCCCTGGGACGAGTCTCGCGGCTGCTGTCGTTTCCCGACTACGGCACCGCAATCGGGGCCGAGATCGGCCGCGCGCTGCGCGGCGAGCACCGCTACACGCCGGACGTGATGCAGCTGCTCTACGTCGCCAACCGGTACGAGTGGAAGCAAGAGATCGCCGCCGCCCGCGAGGCGGGCACCGTGGTCGTCTGCGACCGCTATCTGGCGTCGAGCGTGGCGTACGGGGAGGCCCAGGGCCTGGATCCGCGCTGGCTGGTCAGCATCCAGCAGTACCTGCCGCAGCCCGACGTTACGATCCTGCTCGACATTCCGCCGGAGGTGTCGGCGCGCCGCAAGCGCGACGGCCGCGACCGGTACGAGCAGGACCTACCGCTCCTCGCGCGCGTGCGCGACAGCTATCTGCGGCAGGCCGCGGCCGGCTGGGTGCGGGTCGAGGCGGACCGCGACCGCGACGAGGTTGCCGCCGATGTCTGGGCCGCGATCGCCCCGGTTCTGACTATAATGTCGCGCTGAAAATCGTTCGGATCGTTCGGGACGTTCGGATCGTTCGCGTCCGTAAGGAGGCTGTATGGAGCGCGAGCAGAGGTCCGTGATGGCGGGCAGCTCCGAACATCGCAGCGGCATGACGCGCGACGAAATCGCCGCGTTCTTCGCCCGCCGGCAGGAGCTGTACGACAATCTCGACGCCGCCGGCCTGGCGGCCGACTACGCAGACGAGGCGATCATCGACAGCCCGAGCGCGGGCGTCCACCGAGGACGCAAGGCCGTCGAACAGGCGCTGCGCACCGTCTTTGGCGCCTTCCTCGACCTGAAAGTGAGGACGGAGGGCTTGTTGATCGACGGCGACCGCGTCGCGCAGGTACTCGCGGTGGAGGGGACGCATATCGGCGAGTTCATGGGCATGCCGCCGACGGGCAAGCCGTTCCGGTTCACCGGCGTGTTTCTGTTCGAGCTCGAGGGCGGCAAGATCGTCCGCGAGCGCCGCATCTACGACTTCACGGGCGTGCTCGTCCAGATCGGGCTGCTGAAGGCCAAACCCGTCTAATGCGCGCCTATATGGAGATCCACGAACGCGCCGCGGGAGCGGTCACCGTACTTCAGCCGGTCGGGCGGCTGGTGCTCAGTGAGGGGTCTCGCGACAGCCTGTTGAAGGACATGATCTGCGCGCGGATGACCGAGGGCCGTCGCCACTTCCTCCTCGACCTTGCGCAGGTGTCGCAGATCGACACGTCGGGGCTGACGATGCTCGTGGCCGCGCACATGGCGGCGGTCAAGCGCGGCGGGCAGATCAAGCTGCTTCATCCGACGAAGCGGATTCACGAGCTGCTCAGCGTCACGAAGCTGAATACGTTCTTCGAGGTGTTCGACAGCGAGGAGTCGGCGCTCCGCAGCTTTCCGCCCGGCGCGGCCGTCTGATCACGCCGTTCGCGTCGCGGCGGCGGCGGGCGGCGCGGCCCGGGCGACCGTCAGTATCCGGACTTCCCGCGCTCCCGCATCCAGGAGCACGGCCGCGCACGCGCTCAGCGTCGCCCCGGTCGTGCGCACGTCGTCGACCAGCAGAACGGTACGTGCCGCCAGCCATCGCGCGCGCGCCCGGCGCGACAGAAGCGGCGAGATCCGGAACGCGCCGCGCACGTTGTGCCGGCGCGCGGCCGCCGTCAGCCCCGTCTGCGGCGGCGTGGCGCGGGTCCGCGACAGCGCGCGCACCACCGGAGCCCCGAGCTGCCGCGCCAGCGCGTCGGCCTGATTGAAGCCGCGGCCGAGCCGCCGCCAGGCGTGCAGCGGCACCGGCACGACGCAGTCGGCGCCGCGCAGGAGGTCGGCGCCGGCGGCCCGCAGCAGCGCCCCAAGCGGCCGCGCCAAGGCGCGGCGGTCGTCGTACTTGAACGCCTGGAGGATGTCGCGCAGCGTGCCCTCGTACTCCCCCGCCGTGCGGCCGGCGTGGAACAGCGGCGGATGGCGCCGGCAGCGCGCGCACTGTTCGAGCGCGAGGCTGACCACGCGCCAGGAGGGCAGCGGGTCGCCGCACGTGCGGCAGAACGGAGGCGTGCAGAGGCGGACGGCGCTCCAGCAGGCGCGGCAGACCGGCCCGCCGAGCGGCGCGTCGAGCACGGCGGCGCAGGCAGCGCAGCGCGGCGCGAGCGTGGCAGCGAGGAGGGCGTCTACGCCTGATCGGCAAATTCGTACCGCGCCGCGTTCCCCCAGAGCCGCTCCAGGCCGTAGAAGGCGCGGCACTCGCGGCTGAAGATGTGTACGACGAAATGGAAATAGTCGAGCAGCACCCACTCGGATTTCTCGATTCCCTCCGCCAGGGCCGGTCGCTCGCCGAACTCTTTCCGCAGCGTCTCGGTCACCGCGTCCGCGATCGCCTGAATCTGCCGCGGATTCGTGCCGGTACAGATCACGAAGTAATCGGTGAACGCTCCGGCTTTCCGCAGATCGAGGACGACCACGTCGACCGCCTTCTTGCCGCGGGCCGCGTCGACCGCGCCGATGACCGACCGGGGCAGCTTCGACGGCCGCCGTACCGTCACCTTCCGTGCGACCGTGCTCTTACGCGCCCTGGACGTTTTCGTCGTCGCCATGCAAGTTGCGCTCCGGCGGGGTCCCCACGGCGCCTGCGCCGTGGGGTGCGAGGTAGAGATGGTGGGCGGCGATGTGCCGCGCCACGGCGGGTGGGACGAGATCGTCGATCGGCTGCCGCGCCGCAAGCCGCGCGCGAATCGCGGTCGACGAGACGTCGCGCGTGCGGGCTTCAACGAGGAAAATCGCGGTGGTGCCGGCGCTGTGGTCCGCTGCGCCGAGAGGCTGGACTCGCCGCCGAAGCTCCGGCGTCCTGGCCAGCGCGCCCTCGATTGGGGTGCCGGGACGCGCCACGATCACGAAATGCGCGGCGTCGAGCACGGCGGGAAACTCGTGCCAGGTGGCAATTTCTGCAAACGCGTCGGTGCCGAGGATGAAGAACAGCTGGGACGGACGCCAGCCCGCGGCATGCAGGGTCCGGAGTGTGTCCGAGGTGTAGGAGCTCCCGGGCCGGCGCACCTCGATGTCCGACACCTGGTAGCCCGCGCGGTTGTCGACGGCGAGCGCCAGCAGCGCAAACCGGTGAAAGGCGGTCGCGTGCGGTTCGACCGGCCGGTGCGGTGGATCGTGCGACGGCACGAACAGCACCTCGTCGAGCGCCAGCGCCGATTGCGCGGCGTCGGCCGCGTCCAGATGGCCGACATGAACCGGATCGAAGGTGCCCCCCAGCACGCCCAGCCGCCGCGTCATGCGTTCGGTGAGACGAGCAGCGACGGATCACCGGCCGCGCGTCCGGCGGCGACCTGCCGCCAGGCGGCTTCGAGGAGCTCGTCCACTCCTTCTCCCGTCACGCCGGAGATGCGGAAGAACGGCAGCCGCCGCTGCCGCACGCGCGCTTCCAGTCGCTCCACGCGCGAGGGATCGTCGAGCGCGTCGATCTTGTTGGCCGCCACGATCTGCGGCTTGGCCGCCACCCTGGGGTCGAACAGGCACAGCTCCTCGAGAATCACCTCGAAGTCCTCCACGGGATCGCGGCCGGAGGCGCCGGACACGTCGACCACGTGGATCAGCACAATCGTGCGCTCGATGTGCCGCAGAAAGCGATCGCCGAGCCCCTGCCCGGCGTGCGCGCCCGCGATGAGACCCGGCACGTCGGCGACCACGAAGCTGCGGTCGCCGCTCAGGGTGACGACGCCCAGGTTCGGCGTGAGCGTGGTGAACGGATAGTCGGCGATCTTCGGCCGCGCCGCCGAGATCCGCGCGATGAGCGTCGACTTGCCCGCGTTGGGAAAGCCGACCAGTCCGACGTCGGCGAGCAGCTTCAGCTGCAGCCGGAAGAATCGCTCCTCGCCCGGCTCGCCCGGCTCGGTGCGGCGCGGCGCGCGATTGGTCGACGTGGCAAAGCGCGCATTGCCCCGCCCGCCGCGGCCGCCCCGGGCGACGAGCACGCGCTGTCCTTCGTGGGTCAGATCGGCGAGCAGCCGCAGGCCCTCCGCGTCATCGGGATGCGCGGCGGCGTTGGGATCCTTCGCGAAGACGAGCGTGCCGATCGGCACCTCGATCTCGAGATCCTCGCCGTCCTGTCCCGTCCGGTTGGAGCCCTGGCCGTGCTCGCCGCGCCGCGCCGTGAACTCGGGGTGGTAGCGGAAGTCGATCAGCGTGTTCTTGCGTGGAGAGGCGACGATGTAGACCGAGCCGCCGCTGCCGCCGTCGCCGCCGTCGGGACCGCCGCGGGGAACGAACTTCTCGCGGCGGAAGCTGAGGGCCCCGCGTCCGCCGTCGCCGGCGGCCACGTGGATGTTCACCTCGTCGACGAACATCGGTACCAGTATGACTCAACTCTCAAGAGGCCACGGCCTCAACTCCCAAGAGGCCAACGCCCACCACCCAAGCATGACATTGGAAGTTGGGAGTTGCGGAGTTGGGAGTTATTGGATGGGAATGATGGAGATGCGACGGCCGTGCTGGCCGTGGTTCTCGAAGCGGACCGTGCCGTCGATCTTCGCAAACAGCGTGTGGTCCCTGCCGAGGCCGACGTTCAGGCCGGGCTCGAAGCGGCGCCCCTTCTGGCGCACGAGGATCGACCCGCCGGTCACGAAGTTCCCGTCGTGACGCTTGACGCCGAGCCGCTGCGCGTTGCTGTCGCGGCCGTTGCGTGAGCTCCCCTGTCCCTTCTTATGAGCCATTGCTGATCCTTGTCGGCTTCGGGCGTTAGGCTTCGGACTTTGGCCAAAGCCGAAAGCCCAAGGCCTATCGCCTAAAGCTGAATGTCCGTAATGCGGACGCGCGTGAAGACGCTGCGGTGCCCGCGCGTCTTCCGGAATCCCTTGCGCCGCTTCATCTTGAACACGCGCAGCTTCGGGCCGCGCGCCTCACCGTCGACCACGCCCACCACGCGGGCGTTGGCGACGAACGGCGCGCCGGCGACGACGTCGCCCGCGTCCTTCTCGACGAGCAGCACCTGGTCGAAGGTCACCTGCGCCCCGGCCTCGGCCGGCGCCCCGTCGATCTCGACGACGGCGCCGGGCGTCACCTTGAGCTGATGGCCGCGGGTCTGAATGATGGCGTACACGGCGTTGTTTCCTCGGTTGGGATGCACGGCGAGGCCGACCCCGGCCCCCCAAACGATTCAGCTTAGCAAACGGGACGCGCCGCCGGCAAGCCGGGTCCGCCTCTGGGACCCGGCGCGTCACTGGAGCAGGATGCGGGTCCCGCGGATCCGCTGGCTGCTGAGGGTGCTGAGGAAGCTCGGAATGAGCCGGTCCATCAGCTCGAAGTACGACGACAGCGCCGGCGACGTCTGGTTCACGTTGTAGAGAATCTCCTCGCGGAAGTTCTCGGAGTGCAGGATCGTGCCGGTGCGCCCGTCGATGAAGATGAACCGCGGCTTGAGCACGAATCCCTTCCGCTCCATGTAGGTCCGCACCGGCACGACGCGGCGCCGGCCGAACGAGTCGTAGACCTCCTGATCGCGCTGCACGATCCCTGACCGCGCCTGCGGCGCGAACATCACCGTGCCGGTGACGATGAGCGGCTGCTGGTACTCCTCGCCGATCCGCTTCCAGTACTCCACGTTGGCGAAGACGTGCTCGTACGCCTCGAGGTCGGCGTCCTCCTTGATGGCCGGTGGAGGCGCCTGGCGGTCGCCGCCGTTGGTCTCGCGTCCTTCGAGCGCGACCTCCATCAGCGGCAGCACGTCGGCGTCGATCACGCGCAGCTCGGACTTGGTGCGCAGCTGGCTCCGCAGCAGGCGTGTCGTTTCCAGATTGCCGTCGACGTCCTCGCTGCCGCCCGCGATGAAGCCGGCCACGAAGACGCGCTGGAACGCCGAGATGTCGAGCTTCGGCCGGATCGGCGTCTCGATCGGAACCTCGTAGTAGCTCGTGCACGCCGCGGTCATCACGACCGCCGTGAAGCTACTGGCTATCCTGGCGAGTCGTGCGGTCATTGATTTCCTTGAACAGCTCGTAGTTCTGTTTGATGAACGCGTTGTCCGGCTCGAGCTCGATCGCCTTCTCGTACGCAGCGCGCGCCTTGTCCAGCTCTCCCTCATGCTCGTACGCGATGCCGAGATTGTTGTGGGGGGCGGCGTAGGTGGGATCGATCTCCACGGCGCGCAGCCACCTGTAGATCGCCTCGCGCCAGAGACCGCGCTGCGCGACGGCGATCCCGAATTCCACCTGCTTCTTGGCGTCGCCGCGGGCGTCGGCCGCGGCGGGCGCTGCGCTCAGCGTCAGCAGAACAAGAAGCGAGGCAGCGAAAACGCGCATTGAAAGGCCCCAACTATAGCGGCCGGCGGTGCGGCGTGCAAGCGCTTGACGATTCAACAGTTTACTACGGCCGAGCAAGGCGTGTACCAGGCGCCGCCGTGCGATTCCCGCCCAAACCTCGTCTGGTCAGACGCCGGACCGCCGCGCGTCGTCGTCCCGGTGGGTCACTGCCGCGTTGTGAAGTGGCGAACCGGCCGCCTATAATCGAGACACGAGGTCGGGCGCCACCGCTGCGCAGCGTCGCGGCGGGGGCTCCGGCCTCTTGTCTTTTTTGCCCCCTCCGCCGCGCGGCCGGCGCAACCGGGCGTCACGCCCGGAGGAGGTTCCTCATGACCGCGGATGAGGCCGTTGCGCTGTCGCTCGTGCCCGATCTGCCGCGTGTTGGACTGACCGAGCGTCTCTACGCCGGCGATCCGGCGCTCGTCGAGGCGGCGTCGCGGCGCCGCCGCGAGGCGGGCGCCGTGCGGAGGCGCGCGGCCGCGCAGGGGATCGGCGTCGTCGCCTGGAACGACGCCCGGTTTCCCGCCGCGCTGCTCGCGACCTCCGACATGCCGCCGGCGCTCTGGTATCGCGGTGCGCTCGACGCGTTCGCGGCGCCCGCGGTGGCGATCGTCGGCTCCCGCGCGGCGTCGGCCGTGGCGCTGGAGATCGCCGCGCGGCTCGCGGCCGATCTCGCCGCGCGGGGCATCGTCGTCGTGAGCGGGCTGGCGCGCGGCGTCGATTCGGCGGCGCACCGGGGCGCCCTGCGCGCGGGACGCACGATCGCGGTGCTCGGGTCGGGCGTCGATCGCGTGTACCCGAGCGAGCACGCGAGGCTGGCCGACGAGATTGTCCGCGAGGGGCTCGTCGTGAGCGAGTACCCGCCGGGCACGCCGCCGCTCGCGTTTCACTTCCCGATGCGCAACCGCCTCATCAGCGGACTGTCGCGCGCGGTCGTGGTCGTGGAGGCGTCCGAGCGCTCGGGGTCGCTCATCACCGCCGCGTGTGCGCTGGAGCAGGGGCGGGAGGTGATGGCCGTGCCCGGCAACGTGCTCAGCGGCCGCAACCGCGGCGCGCACGCCCTGATTCGCGACGGCGCAAAGATTGTGGAGTGTGCGGACGATATCGTAGATGACCTCGGGTGGGCGGCGGCGCCCGCCGCGCCCGCGGCGACCGCGTCAACTGATTCGCCTGTAACGGGTTCGGGCGACCCGCTGCTGCAGCTGATGCGGGCCGGCGAAGCCTACGATCTGGATGGGCTCGCCCGGTCCGCGGGCGTCGCGGCGGCGCGGCTGCTGCCTCGGCTGCTGGAGCTCGAGCTCCAGGGGCTCGTGCAGCGGATCGAGGGCGGCCGTTTCATGCGGCCGATGCGAACGTGTTAGTGTGGATTTCGGACGAGAGACGTAAGTTGCAATGGCTGCTGCAAAGCCTCTTGTGATTGTCGAGTCGCCGGCCAAGGCAAAGACGCTTGGCCGCTTCCTCGGCGCGAAGTACCGCGTCGAGGCGAGCTACGGGCACATCCGCGATCTGCCGGAGTCGGCGGCCGAGGTTCCGAAGGAGATCAAGGAGAAGGAGTGGGGCCGGCTCGGCGTCGACGTGGAGAGCGACTTCAAGCCGTACTACGTCGTCCCCACCGACAAGAAGAAGCAGGTCACCCATCTCCGGACGGCGCTCAAGGACGCGTCGGAAGTGCTGCTGGCGACCGACCCCGACCGCGAGGGCGAGTCGATCAGCTGGCACCTCACCCAGGTGCTCAAGCCGAAGGTGCCGGTCCGCCGCATCGTCTTTCATGAAATCACCGAGGACGCCGTGAAGGAGGCGCTCGAGAATCCGAGCGACCTGAACGAGAACCTCGTGCGCGCGCAGGAGAGCCGGCGGATCCTCGATCGGCTCTACGGCTACACGCTGTCGCCGCTGCTCTGGAAGAAGGTGCAGACCGGCCTGAGCGCCGGGCGCGTGCAGAGTGTCGCCGTCCGCCTGATCGTCGAGCGCGAGGAAGAGCGGCGCGCGTTCCGCCCCGGCGTCTACTGGGATCTCGAGGCCCGTCTCAGAGGCGACGGCCGCGGGTTCCTCGCCACGCTGGTGCGGCTCAACGACCAGCGGGTCGCCAGCGGCAAGGACTTCGACCCGCAGACCGGCGCCCTCCGCGGCGAGAACGTGCGGCTCCTCGACGAGCCGGCGGCGCGGCGCCTCGTCGGGGCGATCGAGCGCAACGTCCCGTGGACCGTCAGCTCGGTCGAGCAGAAACCCGGCACGGAACGGCCGGCGCCGCCTTTCACCACGTCGACGCTCACGCAGGAAGCGAGCCGCAAGCTCGGATTCTCGACCGAGCGGACGATGCAGGCGGCGCAGCGGCTGTTCCAGGGCGTCGACATCGGCAACGGCGAGATGGAAGGGCTCATCACCTACCATCGCACCGACTCGACGACGCTGTCGGAGAAGGCGCTGCAGGAGTCGGCGCGCGTGATCCGGCAGATGTTCGGGGACGAGTACTACGACGGCCCGCGCCGCTACCAGACGCGCGTCAAGAACGCGCAGGAGGCCCACGAGGCGATTCGCCCGACCGACTTCCGCCTGGCGCCAAGTCAGCTCGAAGGCATCCTCGATCCCGGCGATCTGAAGATCTACGACCTCGTATGGAAGCGCACGATGGCGTCGCAGATGGTCGACGCGCGGGTGCTGCGCACGACAATCGAGATGTCGGCCATCGGGCCCGACGGCGAGACCGCGGTGCTGACCGCCAGCGGCAAGGCGATCGAGTTCGCCGGCTTCCGCCGGGCGTACGTCGAGGGAAGCGACGACCCGGCCGCGGAGCTCGAGGAGCAGGAGACGATCCTGCCGCAGTGCCGCGTCGGCGATCGCATACACACCGACGGCTCGACGGCCATCACGCTGCTCGGCGCCGAGCCCAAGCGTCATGAGACGACGCCGCCGCCGCGGTTCACGGAGGCCTCGCTCATCAAGGAGCTGGAACGGCTCGGCATCGGCCGGCCGTCGACGTACGCGCCGACCATCGCCACGATCGTGCGGCGCGGGTACGTCTTCCGGCAGGGGAAGGCGCTCGTCCCGAGCTTTACCGCGTTTGCGGTGACCAAGCTCCTCCGCGAGCACTTCGGCGACTTCGTCGAGATCGACTTCACGGCCGAGATGGAGGAAGACCTCGACGAGATCTCGCGCGGCGAGCGGGAGTGGATCACGTTCCTGAAGCAGTTCTATTACGGGGACCGGAAGCACCGCGGGCTGCTGCCCGCCGTGGAGCGCGGCGAGGTGAAGGCCGACTACCCGGTGCTCGATCTCGGCGACGACCCCGAGACGGGAGAGCCCGTGCGCGTGCGGATCGGCCGCTTCGGCCCGTTCGTGCAGGTGGGCGACGGCGGACCCGGACGGACGGCGTCGCTTCCGGAGGACGTCGCGCCGGCGGATCTCATCGTCGAGAAGGCGCTCGAGCTGGTGCGCGCGAAGGCCGAGGGCCCGCGGGTGTTGGGCGTCGATCCGGCGACGGGGCAGAACGTGTACGTGATGAGCGGCCGCTACGGCGCGTACGTCCAGCTCGGCGAGACGCCGGAAACGGTGCGGGGTGCGACGGTGCGGGGTGCGACGGTGCGGGGTGCGAAGGTGCGAGGCCAGAAGGCGGCCAAGCCCAAGCGCGCGTCGCTGCAGGCGGGGACGACCGAGTCGACCGTGACGCTCGACGAGGCGCTGAAGCTGCTCTCGTTGCCGCGGGTCGTCGGCCTGCATCCGGACGACAACGAGCCGATCACGACCAACTTCGGCCGGTTTGGGCCGTATGTAAGGCACGGCAGCGAGTTCCGGTCGCTCGACTCCGACGCGGACGTCTTCACCATCACGCTCGAGGGTGCGCTCGCGCTGCTGCGCGCGCCGAAGCAGTCGCGCCGCCGTCCGGCGGCGCCCAAGCGCGTGCTGCGCGAGCTGACGCAGGGGAACACGACCGTCCGCGTGCTCGAGGGGCGCTACGGGCCGTACGTCACCGACGGCACGACGAATGCCTCGATTCCGAGGGGATCGAATCCGGAGGCGGTGACGTTCGAGCAGGCGCTCGAGCTCCTCGAGGCGCGGCGGAACGCCGCGCCGTCGCCATGGCGCGGCGCCGGACGTCGCCGTACGGCCGCGCCCCGGGCGACCGGCCGCGTGCGCAAAGCGGCTGGCGCATAATCTGGCTTTGGGCTTTGGACCTCAGGCTTTGGCCAGAACCACAGCCCACAGCCCATAGCCCACAGCCCAAAGCCCACAGCCTGAAGCCGGTCATGATTCACATCATCGGTGGCGGGCTCGCCGGGTCCGAAGCCGCGTGGCAGGCGGCCTCGCTCGGCGTGCCGGTCGTGATTCACGAGATGCGGCCGGTGCGCGCCACCGCCGTGCACAAGACCGGCCGCCTCGCCGAGCTCGTCTGCTCCAACTCGTTTCGCGGCGACAAGCTCGACAACGCCGTCGGGCTGCTGAAGGAGGAGATGCGGCGGCTCGGCTCGATCGTCATGCGGGCGGCCGACGCGCACCGTGTGCCTGCGGGCGCGGCGCTCGCCGTTGATCGCGGGCGCTTCGCGCAGGCGGTGACCGACGCCGTCTCCGGCCATCCGCTCATCACCGTCTCGCGCGAGGAGGTCACCCGGCTGCCGCACGATCCGGCGATGTTTCCGCTCATCGTGGCGACCGGACCGCTCACCTCCGAGCCGCTCTCGGCCGATATCGCGGCCTTCGTCGGCGCCGGACACCTGTACTTCTACGACGCGATCAGTCCGATCGTGCTCGCCGAGACGATCGACATGGCGAAGGTCTTCCGCGCGTCCCGGTGGGACAGGAGTCTCTTGGACGCAGGCGACGGCGACTATCTCAACTGCCCGCTCACGGCAGAGGAGTACGACCGGTTCTACGACGCGCTCGTCACCGCGGAGTCGGCGACGGTCCACGATTTCGACAAGGAACGATTCTTCGAGGGGTGCCTCCCCATCGAGGTGATGGCGCACCGCGGGCGCGACACGCTTCGCTTCGGCCCGATGAAGCCGATCGGGCTGGTCGACCCGCGGACGGGTCGGATGGCGTACGCGGTGGTGCAGCTCCGGCAGGACAATCTGGCCGGGGACCACTACAGTCTCGTCGGCTTCCAGACGCAGCTGAAATGGGGCGAGCAGGCGCGCGTGCTGCGGATGATCCCGGGGCTCGAGCAGGCGGAGTTCGTGCGCTTCGGCATGGTCCACCGCAATACGTACATCAACGCCCCGCGGGTGCTGCGCGAGACGTGGCAGACGAAGGCCCGGTCGGATCTCTTCTTTGCGGGACAGATTTCGGGGGTTGAGGGCTACGTCGAATCGGCGGCCTCGGGGCTCATTGCGGGCCGGAACGCCGCGGCGCTCGTCAGGGGCGACGCGCCGCGCGTGCCGCCGCGCACGACCGCCATCGGCGCGCTGGCGTACTACGTGTCGCACGCCGACCCGCGCGACTACCAGCCGACGAATATCACGTTCGGGATCATGGCGTCGCCCGGGCAGGGGCCCGCCCCCCAGCGCGCAGCCGGGGCCCCCACGCCGCCTGCGGCGTGGGGTGGAGGTGTGCGCGCTGGGGACCCCGCGCGCCGCGCGCGCGATCGCAAGCTCGCGATGGCCGAGCGCGCGCTGCGCGCGCTGGACGACTGGATCGCGCAGGCGGAGGTCGCGCCGGCCAGCCTGCGCGCGACATGACCGCACGTGGCGTAGCGGTTTCGGCCGCCGCGTTCGTCGATTACCTCCGCCTCAACCGCAACATGTCGCCGCACACGGTGGCGGCCTACGGGAGCGATCTCTCCCAGTTCCTCGAGTTCGCCGCGCGGCATCGCGACACGTCCGCCGCGCGCCTGCGCCCCTCCCAGATCGACCTCGCCCTCGTCCGCGCCTTTCTCGCCGAGCTGTACCGGCAGGGGCAGTCGCGCGCGTCGGCGGCGCGCAAGCTGTCGGCGCTCCGCGGCTTCGTGCGCTTCCTCCGGCGCGAAGGTCTGCTGGACACCGATCCGGCCGCGCTCGCCGTCGCGCCGAAGCGCGAGCACAAGGTGCCGGCGCATCTCTCGATCGACGAGATGACGCGGCTCGTCGAGGCGCCGGACACGTCGCGCCCGCTCGGCCGCCGCGACCGCGCCATTCTCGAGCTGTTCTACGCGTCCGGGCTGCGCCTGAGCGAGCTCGTGGCGCTCGACGTCGACGACGTCAATCTGGCCGGCCGGATCGTGCGCGTGGCGGGCAAGGGCGGGAAGGAGCGGCTCGTGCCGTTCAACACCAGCGCCCAGAAAGCGTTGCGCGCCTGGTACGCGGACCGGGCCGCGCTGCGCGCAGCCCGGTCCGAGGCCTCAGGCCTCAGGCCTCAGGCCCAAAGCCCGAAGCCCAAGGCCGGCGGCGATCCGGTGTTCGTCAACGCGCGCGGCAGTCGGCTGACGGGGCGCAGCGTGCAGCGCCTGGTAGCGCGCTACGTCTCCGGCTGCAGCACGCGATTCGGCATCAGCCCGCATGCGCTGCGGCATTCGTTCGCGACGCATCTGCTCCAGCGCGGCGCCGACCTGCGCGCCATCCAGGAGCTGCTCGGGCACGTGCAGCTGTCGACTACGCAGCGCTACACGCACGTGAACGCGGCGCAGCTGCTGGAGGTGTACCGGAAGGCGCATCCGCGCGCGAAGCGCGGGTCATAGGCCTGCCCATTTCCCTGGAATCCGGAACTCCGCAGGTATAGCATCTGTCCCCGCCAGGAGGCTGTATGACACGGCTCAGTGTCCTCGTCGGCGCGATGATATGCAGCTCACTCCTGCCGTCCCTGGCAGGGGCACAGGACCTCGGACCGAATGTCCGCCGGATCAAGGACGGGATCTACGTCCAGTCGGCGCGCGAGGTGAACTCGACCGTCGGCATCGTCCTCACCCGGGACGGCGTCGTGCTGATCGACACCGGCCAGACTCCGCTCGACTGGCGGGAGGTGGAGGGCGCGGTGCGGAAGCTGACGCCGCTGCCGGTCCGGTACGTCATCAACACGGAGGTGCATCCCGATCACACCGCCGGCAACTTCGTCTTCTCGCCGCCAGCCCTGGTGATCAACCACTCGGGCGCCGCCGACGCGATGCGGAAGGCCGACAATCCTGCCCGCTACGCCACCGCCAGCCCGGAGGTCCGCGCGGCCGCGGAAGGCTACCGTCTGGTCACGCCGTATATCGAGTACCACGACCGGCTGACGCTGCACGTCGGTGAGCGGACGTTCGAGCTGCTACGCCTGCGGAACGCGCACAGCGAGGCGGATACCGCGGTCTGGTTGCCGGCGGAGCGAGTGTTGTTTGCGGCGTCTGTGGCGATTCCCAACAGCCTCAACAATATCCGGCCGTTCGTGACGCTGGCGGACATGCTCGCGGCGATCAAGATGATGCGGGCCCTCAACCCCGAAGTGGTCGTGCCGGGGCACGGCTCCTTCGGGACGACGCAGATGTTCGACGAGAACGAGCGGTACTTCGGCCTGCTGATCGAGCGCGTGGGCGCGATGGCGCGGCAGGGGAAGACCCTCGACCAGATCCAGAAGGAGCTCCGTATGCCCGAGTACAGCCATTGGGCGTACCAGGAGCGGATGCCGACCAACGTCGACGCGGCCTACAGGGCGGTCACCCAGCGGTAAAGATGGCACCGGCGCCGGAACCCTGGCTGGCGCGGCGTATGACGCACCACCTCTGGCCGCGCGGCTCCGTCGGCGTGTTGGTGGTGTTAACGCTTGGCTGCGGTCGGCCCGATCCGGCGCCGTCCGGCACGCCGCCTTCCGCAACCCGAGTGGGACTACGGCGGCCGGAGGACGACGCATCAGACTGGCTGAGACTGCGACAGGATCTCTGGCCGGAAGAGGGGGCCGGCGGTCACGCGGAGGAGATCGCTCGCTACTTCGCGGGCCGCGGGCGGATACCGCTCCGCGTGCTGTTGGCGTTCGATACGAATGTTCGCCTCCGACGCGGAACTGGACAACACGATCAGCGCCGACGCGCATCGCGCGGTCGGGTTCATCGACACCGCACCGATTCGGTGCTTCCGGAAGGCGATCTGAGGTCCGGCTGCGGCCTTCGCTACACCGTCGCCGGCGCTTCCGCGTTGTGTTCGGGGTCGCGCTGGGCCGCCCGGCGGCCGCGCGGAAATTCGATCCCCAGCACCTTGATTTTGTAGTTCATCACGCGCGGGCTGATCGAGAGCAGCTCCGCGGCGTCCTTCTGTACCCAGTTCGACATCTTCAGCGCCTCGATGAGCGCCAGCCGCTCGATGTCCTCGAGCGGGATGCCGGTCGGCGGGATCTTCAGGATGGACGAGGAATCGCGCGGCGAGCCGAGGGCGCCGGTGTCGCCGAGCCGCAGGTCGTCGACGGCGATATGCGTCCCCTCGGCCAGCAGCATCGCGCGCTCGATCGCGTTCTCGAGCTCGCGGATGTTCCCCGGCCAGTGGTACCGCATGAGGAGCTTCAGCGCGTCGGGCTCCAGGCTTTCGATCTTCTTCTTCAGCTCGCCCGAGAAGCGCCGGATGAAGAAGTTGGCGAGCGCGGCGATGTCCTCCTTGCGCTCGCGGAGCGGCGGCATCTCGACCGTCACCACGTTCAGCCGGTAGAACAGATCCTCCCGGAAGTGGCCCGACTCGACCATCGTCATCAGGTCGCGGTTGGTGGCGGCGATGAGGCGGACGTCCACCTTGATCGTCCGCGTGCCGCCGAGCCGCTCGAACTCGTGCTCCTGGAGGACGCGCAGGATCTTCGCCTGCGTGTTCGCGCTCATGTCGCCGATCTCGTCGAGGAAGAGCGTGCCGCCGTCCGCCTGCTCGAAGCGGCCGATCCGCTGCTTGTCGGCGCCGGTGAACGCCCCCTTCTCGTGGCCGAAGAGCTCCGACTCGAGGAGGTTCTCCTGCAGCGCGGCGCAGTTGACCTTGACGAAGTTGCGCGAGGCGCGGTGCGAGTTGTGGTGGACGGCGCCGGCGATGAGCTCCTTGCCGGTCCCGGTCTCGCCGCGGACGAGGACGGTGGTGTTGCTCCGCGCCACCTTGCGGACCACGCCGAGCACCTTCTCGAGCGCGCCACTCGATCCGATGATCCGCTCGAAGTCGTAGATGTCTCCCTGGGCGTGGCGGAGGTAGTCGATCTGGTGCTGCATCCGGCGCATCTCGAGCGCCTTCTCGATCTTGACCTCCATCTCCTCGATCTCGAACGGCTTCTGCACGTAGTCGAAGGCGCCCGCCTTCATCGCCTCGACGGCGGTCGAGACCGAGCCGAACGCGGTCATCAGGATGACGGCGCACGAGGGGTGCAGCGTCTTGGCGGTCTTGAGGACGTCGAGGCCGCTGCTGCCGCCCATCTTCAGATCGCTCACCACGACGTCGAAGTAGCCTTCGTGGAGCTTTTCGATCGCCGCGTTGCCGTTCGGCGCCTCCTCGACGTCGTGCGAGGCGCCGGCCAGCGCCTGTGCAAGGCCGCGCCGGAGCGAATCGTGGTCGTCTGCAATCAGAATGCGGCCCATGGCTAGTGTCCCTCGTCTAGTGCCGTCACCGGCAGCGTTACGCGAATCGTCGTCCCGTGGCCCGGCGCGGTCTGCAGGTCGATGCTGCCGTCGTGCGCGTCGACGATCTTCCGCACGATCGCGAGGCCCAGGCCGGAGCCCTGCGACTTGGTCGTGAAGAACGGCTTGAAGACACGCTCGGCCAGCTCCGCCGACATCCCCGGCCCCTGGTCGGCCACCTCCACGAGCACCGCCTCCCGGCCGTCGGCGCCGTCGTCGATCGACACGCCGGCGGCGCTGATGGTGATGCGGCCGCGCCCCTCCATCGCCTCGTACGCGTTGGTCAGCAGGTTGGTGAACAGCTGCGTCAGCTGGTACCGATCGCCGTGGATCAGCGGCAGCGACGCCGGCAGCCTCGCGTCAACGGTGATGTCGCCGCGCCGCGCCTTCGTCTCGGTCAGCTGAATGGCCGACTGCACCGCCTCGCCCACGGACGTGCGCTCGACCTGCAGCCGGATCGGCCGCACGAACTCGAGCACCTCCTGGACGATGGCGTTGGCCATCTTCGCCTCGGTGATGATGTCGGTCAGCACCGTCTGCACGTCGGGCGCGTCGGCGATCTTCCGCCGCAGCAGGCCCGCCATCACCTCGATGCCGGCGAGCGGATTCTTCACTTCATGCGCGATCGCCGCGGCCATTTCGCCGACGGCCGCGAGCCGATCGCGCAGCCGTTCGCGCTCCTCCAGCTGCTCGACGCGCGTCAGGTCCTTGAAGAACATCGCCGCGCCAATCACCTCGCCCGCGTCGTCTCTGACGAGCCCCAGCGTGTAGCCGATCACCTTCCCCGACGGCCGCAGGCGCAGCTCCGCGCGGTTGGGGAGCAGATGGAGGTCGAACACGCTGTGCAGCACGCGCACCACCTCCGGATGCTGCTGCAGCAGCTCCGCGACCGGGCGCCCGAGATCGTCGCGCCGCGGCGCGATATCGAAAATCCGGTACGCTTCGTCGTTGATGAGCGCGAGCCGGCCGTCCCGCGTGAAGGCGAGAACGCCGTTCCGCATGCCCGCCACCAGGTAGCGGAAGAACGCCTCGTCCCGCGCGCGCGGCGCCCGGCGGGCCGCCTCGCGCGTGGCCGACCCCCGCGCGCGGCGACCATCATCGAGTCGCCGCAATCCCGGCCGCCCACCCGGCGTCCGACGGGCGCGGCGACGGGACTTCGTCATGTGGAGGTGCTCCACGGCGCAGCAGCTCGCGCCCCGGTCCGCCGACAGCCGGCAAGACGGGCGGGGCGATACGGCCGAGGTCGCAAAGGGCGTGCCCGATGACTAAAGAGCGAAAGTGCTCGTAATTGGCGCATCCAGTGTCTTTAGCGGACGGTTTCGTGACGCACTGATTACAGTATTGTAACCGTCCGCCAATTCTGGTGGCTGGGTCGGGGCTGACTTACGATTCGGACGCGTGTTCGGCGGCGTGTTCTTGCAGCGCCTCCCACTGGGCCATCAGGTCGCCAACCTCCCACATCAGCGCCTGATGGCGGTCGATCAGCGTGGTGGCAGCGTCGCGGTCGTCGTAGAACCCCCCGGCACTCATGGCCGCCTCGATCTCCTTAACTTCGGCCTCGCGCGCGGCAATCCGCGATTCCAGGTCCGCGATCCGCTTGTGGAGTGACTCGAGCGCCCGCTGCCTCTTCCGGCGCTCGGCGTCCACGCGCTTCCGCGCTTCGCGCGAAATCTCGGTCTTCGGGCTTTGGGCTTTGGGCTTCGGGCCTGGGGCCGGCGGCGCAGCCGCTTTGTGCCAGAGAAAATCGCGGTACGCGCCCGGATACACGATCGCCTCGCCGTGGCCGACCTCGATGATCTTCGTGGCGAGCTTCTCCACGAAGTACCGATCGTGCGACACGATGATGAGCGTGCCGCCGTAGTCCTCGAGCGCCTCGAGCAGCACGTCCTTCGAGTCGAGATCGAGGTGGTTGGTCGGCTCGTCGAGGAGCAGCGTATTCGAGGGCCGCAGCAGCATGCGTGCCACCGCCAGGCGGGTGCGCTCGCCTCCCGACAGCACCGCCACCTTCTTGTGAATGTCGTCGCCCGAGAAGAGGAACCCGCCGAGGATGTTGCGGATCGCCGGAACCATATCGGTGGCCGAGCCGACCTCCAGCGTCTCGTACACCGTGAGCGTCGGGTCGAGCCGCGCCGCCTCGTCCTGCGCGAAATACTCCGTGATCACCTGGTGCCCGACGCTGCGCGTGCCGCTGTCGGGCGCCTCTTCCCCTGAGAGCATCCGCATCAACGTCGACTTGCCGGCGCCGTTCGGGCCGACGAACGCAATCCGATCGGCGCGCTCGATGTGCAGGGTCGCGTCGCGAAAGACGACGAGGCTGCCGTAGGCCTTGCGCGCATGCTTCAGCTCGAGCACCGTGCGGCCGCTCTTCGCGCACGCCGGGAACTTGAAGTGAATGCGCTTGCGCTCCGGCGGCACCTCGATCGGCACCACCTTCTCGAGCAGCTTGATCCGGCTCTGCACCTGCGCCGCCTTCGTCGCCTGGTAGCGGAACCGGTCGATGAACATCTTGACCCGCGCGATCTCCTCGTCCTGCTCGCGCTTGGCCTGGCGCAGCCGCTCGAGCATCGCGTCGCGCTGCTCGACGTACGTGCTGTAGTTGCCGACGTAGTCGGTCAGCCTGCGGAGGTGCAGATCCGTGATGCGCGTCACGACCGCGTCCAGGAAATAGCGGTCGTGTGACACGAGGATGACGGCATACGGATACGAGGTCAGATACTCTTCGAGCCAGTTACGCGCCTCGAGATCGAGATGGTTGGTCGGTTCGTCGAGCAGCAGCAGGTTGGGGCGGCCGAGCAGCAGCTTCGCCAGCGCAATCCGCATCTGCCACCCGCCGGAGAACGTGTCCGCCGGGCGCGCCGCGTCCTCGTCGCTGAAGCCGAGACCGCGCAGGACGGTGGCGATCCGCAGCTCCATGTTGTAGCCGTCGGCCAGCCTGAACCGGTCCTGGAGCTCGCTGTAGCGGACGAGCATCGGCTCGTGCTCGCGCTGCGGCACCGACGCGTCGCCGAGCCGGTGCTCGATGTCGTGCATTTCGGCCTTCAGGTCGAGCAGCGGCTGGAAGGCGCTGCTCGCCTCCGCGAACACGGTGCGCCCGGCGTGCGTCAGCCCGTCCTGCGGCAGATACCCGATGGTGAGGTTCGCCGGCTTGACGATGGCGCCCGAGTCGGGCTCCTCGAGGCCGGCCAGCATCTTCAGCAGCGTCGTCTTGCCGGCGCCGTTCGGCCCGCAGAGGCCGACACGATCGCCGTCGCCGATCTGCCAGGTGACGCGATCGAGCAGGACACGATCGCCGAACGATTTGGTGAGCTCGGAAAGCTGGGTCAACTACGCAGCAGGCGCTCCGAGCGCCTTGGCGGCGGCGGCGAGGACCTCTGGCACGCGGAACGGCTTTCTCAGATATCCGGCGACCCCGAGATTCACCGCCTCGATGGCGCTCGCCTCACTGGAGTAGCCGGTGATGATGATGACCGGCAGCTCGGCCCGGAGGCGCTTCACCTGCCGGATCAGCGTCAGCCCGTCCATGCCGGGCATGCGGAGATCGGCAATCAGCAGGTCGTACTCCGCACCGCGCACGCGCGTCAGCGCCGTCGCCGCATCGGCCGCCGTCTCCACCTCGTACTCCGCGAGCGCCAGCGTCTTGGCCAGCAGATCCCGGATGCTCGCTTCGTCATCGACGACGAGGATGCGCGCCCGCCGCTGGCGCGCGGGCGTCGCCAGGGCGGGAGGACCGCCCGCCGCCGTCCGCTGGCTGTCGAGCCATGCGTCGATGTCGCGTTTGCGGAATCGCCACTGGCGCCCTACCCGGACGGCCGGAATCTTTCCGGCCTTGATCAGCCGATATACGGTACGGAGGTTCACCTGGAGGTACTCCAGGACCTCTTCCGTCGTCAGAAAGACTTCGTCGGTTGGGACGTTCAGGGCCAAGCGTAGCTCATTCTAGCGCGTTTCCGCCTGAGCGCGTCTAAGTTTCGAGCACGAAAGCACTTCCGCGTCCGGCCGGCATCGTACAATCGGGGAGTCAAGCCGCGGCGGGGCCGCCGCCGTCTTATCTAGCAGCCCGGGACCGCCATTAATGACGTGGACCGACGAGGACCTCGTCGCCCGCTCGAGGGGCGGCGACGTCGAGAGCTTCAATCAGCTCATCCTGCGATGGGAACGGCCGATTTATGCCCTCGCGTACCGGGTGATCGGCCGTGAGGAGGACGCGCGCGATATCTGCCAGGAGACGTTCCTCCGGGCGTTTCGGGCCCTCCCCGGGTTCAAGGGTCAGGCGAAGTTCTCCTCATGGCTGTATCGGATTGCGCTGAACCTCTGCCGCGACTGGGTCCGGCGGCAGCGGCGCGCGCCGCTCGTCGAGGTCCCGCAAGGCGTCGACGCGCTCGATCTCGCGGCCCAGGGTAAGCCGACCGAGTCGATCGAGGATCTGGTCTCGAGGCGCGAGCTGAGCGAGGCGGTCGCCGAGGCGATGGCGCTGCTGCCGCAGGAACAGCGGACGGCGATCATCCTGAAGGAGTACCACGGGATGACGTTCCAGGAGATTGCGGAGCTGCAGGGCTGTCCGCTCAGCACGGTGAAAACGCGTCTGTACCAGGGGCTCACGGTGCTGCGGCGCCGTCTGGAGAAGAACGGCCTGGCGCCCGCCTTCGGCCACGTGAAGAACGCTCCCTTCAGCCATGAAGAGGCGAAACGCGTATGAGTACTACCTTTCGATGCGGAGACCACACGGCCCTCGTCACCTATCTCTACGACGAGTGTGAGCGCGCCGAGCGCGACGCGATTGGCGCGCACTTCGCGGTCTGCCCCGCGTGCGCGGCGGAAATGAGCGCGCTCGAGTCGACGCGGATTCAGCTCGCGTCCTGGTCGCCGCCGGACGCCGAGCTCGGCTTCGCGATCACGCGGGCCCCGGCGCGGCCGCCGTCGTGGCTCTCGATGTCCCGGTGGGCCTGGTTTGCGCAGCCGCTGCCGGCGTGGGCGCAGGTGGCTGCGGCCGCGGCGATCTTTGCCGCCGGCCTCTCGCTCGGGATCGCGCGCGGTACGATGCGTCCCGCTCCCGACGCCGTCGCGCAGGATACCCGGAGCGGCAGTCAAGGCGCCCGGCCCGACGGCGCGACCGGGGCGGCGCTCGGCGCGCTCGAGCAGCGGCTGCGGAACGAGATCGCCGAGCTCCGTGCGTCCGCGCCAATGCGCAGCGCGGCGCCCGCGGCCGCGCCGGCGGTCGAAGGGCAGCTGCTGGCCCGGGTCCGCGCCCTCATCGACGAGAGCGAGCGGCGGCAGCAGCTCGAGCTGGCGCTCCGCACCGCGCAGATCCTGCGCGACTTCGATTCACAGCGGCGCGTCGACCTCGATCAGATTCAGCGCAGCTTCGGTCAGTTCGAGGGGTTGACCGGCGCCGAGGTGCGTGAGCAGCGGCAGATGCTCAATTACCTGATGCGCGTGTCGCAGCAGGCGAGGTAGTAGCTAGTGGGTGGTCGGCGGTCGCTGGTTGTTCGCGGTTCAGGGCTCGTAGCTTTTGCTGCCACCTACCGGCTACCAGCTACCAGCTGACAAGAGGAGACACCGTGCGATTCTGGTTGATCGGCCTTGCGATGCTGGTGGGGAGTGCGAGTGCGGCGGCGGCTCAGGCGCCGCCGGCCGCCGGCACCGATCAGGTGCGCGCGCGCCAGCGGATCTTCATGATGGAAGGCGCGCTCGAGCGCGCCGTGCAGCTGGGCGTCGACAATCTGCGCCGCCGCATGCGTGCGGTGATGCCGGACGACGCGCTGCTGCAGGGCGGTGCGCCGCAGGTGCGCGGGTTCCATCTGGACGGCTACGGCGTCTTCTTCGATGTCGAAGTGCCCGCCGTCCGCCGCAGCTTCGCCTGGTCCCTCCGGACGATGAACGAAACCGGGATGGCGCTGGCGCGCGACCTCGCGCAGATGCGGGCGTTCATGCAGGCGATCGCCGACGAGCGCATGCGCATGGAGTTCGACCGGATGCTGCAGCGGATCCAGCGGCAGATGGCGCCGGCCGCTCCGGCCGCCGAGCGCGCGGCCGTGCAGAATCAGGCTGGCGTGACCGCCCAGTCGATCCCGCCGTCGCCCGCGCCGCCAGCGGATCCACTGCTGCTCAGCAATCCGGGCGAGGCGTACACGCAGGAGGTCAAGACAGCGCTCGTCGACGCGATGATCGAGAACAGCGGCGCGCTCATGCTGGGTGACGACGAGTGGCTGACGGTGGCGGCGCGCGACAACACGCCGGGCAACGCCCTGGTGCCCGGCGATCAGGACGTCGTCACGCTGATCCTGCGCGTCAAGGGGAGCGACCTGAACGCGTTCCGCGCCGGGCGGCTGACGCTCGACCAGGTGAAGGCGCGGGTGGCCGCCAGCGAGTTCTGACCTGGGCTGGTACAATGTCCCGATGGCCCGACGGCTGATCGCGGCGCTTGCGAGCGCGGCGGCGCTTGCCGCCTGTGAGTCGCGCGATGTTCAGACCGATCTGAAGATCGTCAACGTTCAGACCGGGTGGTACGACGCGGGGATCGTCGAAGGCGGGATGAACAAGCTCGTTCCGAGCGTCTCGCTCGAGCTGCAGAACGTCTCGGACCGAGAAATCGCCAGGGTGCAGGTGAACGCCGTGTTCCGCCGCGTTGGCGAGCAGGAGTCGTGGGGCGAACACTTCATCCAGGCGATCGACGCGAGCGGCCTCGCGCCGGGCGCCACGACGCCGCCCCTCGTCCTGCGATCCAGCTTCGGCTACACCGGCGTACAACCGCGCCGGGAAATGCTCGAGAACCGCGAATTCGTCGACGCCCGCGTGGAAGTCTTCGGCAAGCATGGCCGGCGTATGTGGGCGAAGATGGGCGAATTGCAGATCGAGCGGCGGCTGCTCACCAACTGACAACTCCCAACTCTCAATTCCCAACGCACAACTTCCCACGTCCGACCGCAATTTGGGAGTTGGCGTTTTGGGAGTTGGGAGTTGATAATCCCCGGGTGACCACGACCACTCAGGCCCCTCCATCCCTCGAACGCCGCCTCGGACCGCTCGACGGCGCGGCCATCATCGTCTCCAACGTCATCGGCGGCGGGATCCTGTTTCTCCCCCCCCAGATTGCCGCCTCGGTGCCGAGCGCGCTGCTGTTCCTGTCCACCTGGCTCGCGGGCGGGCTCCTGGCCTTCGCGGGCGCGATGGCGTACGCGGAGCTCGCCGCGCTGCGGCCGCGCGCGGGCGGCGAATACGTCTACCTGCGCGACGCGTACGGCGGGCTGGCGGGGTTCCTCACCGGGTGGACCTCGTTCGTGGCGGGGTTCTCGGGGGCGATGGCCGCCAGCGCCATCGTCCTGGCGCTCTACCTCGATCGCTTCATCCCGGGCGCGGCCAATGCCACGCCGCTCTTCGCCGTTCCGCTGCCCTACGTGCCGCTGACGTTCTCCGTGCAGACGCTCGTGGCGAGCGCGGCGATCATTGTCGCCGCCATCGTGCACATCGTCGGCATCGGGCCCGGCCGGACGGTCACCAACATTCTCGCGGCGCTCAAGGTGGCGGCGTTCGTCGGCTTCATCGCGTTCGGCCTGACGCTCGGTACCGGCGCGGCGGCCAACCTGCAGCAGAGCGCCGCGCCGGTCACCATGGCGGGCTGGCTCTTCGCGCTCATTCCGATCATGTTCACGTATTCCGGTTGGAATGCGGCGGCCTATATGGCGGAAGAGATCCGGGATCCCGGGCGCAACGTGCCGCTCGCCCTGGCGGTCGGCACGGTCGCGGTCACGGTGATCTACCTGCTGATGAACGTGCTGTTCATCTACGTGATGTCGATCGGCGGCCTCGCGGCCGTGCAGGGAAGCGTGCTCGACGTCGTGGCGGACCGGCTGCTCGGCGTCCGCGCGGGCGACATCATGGGCGTCGTCTCGATCGTCAGCCTGGCGGCGGGCATCAACGCCTTCACGTTTGCCGGGCCGCGCGTCTACTTCGCCATGGCGCGCGACGGCGCCTTCTTCCCCGCGGCGGCGCGCGTGCACCCGCGCTTCAGGACGCCGGCGGTGTCGATCGCGGCGCAGGCCATGTTTGCGATCCTGCTCGTGCTCACGGGGAGCCTCGACGCGCTGGCCAACTACGTGGGCTTTGCGATCACGCTGTTCCTGGGACTCGCCGTCGCCGCCGTGTTCATCCTGCGCGCGCGCGAACCGGACGCGCCACGCCCGTTCCTCGCGCTCGGCTATCCGGTGGCGCCGGCCATCTTCACGCTCGCGAGCGCCGGCATCGTCGTCAACGCGTTCTATGCGGACCTGCGCCGGACGCTGGTCGGCGCGGCCATCATCCTGGCGGGCGTGCCGATCTACCTGTTGTTCCGCGCGCGCACGCGGTCGCGGTAGCCGGGGGCCTTCAGACCTCCGGTTTGTCCCACGTGCCAGGTCTAAACCCACCGCCTTTCAGGCGGTAAGCTTTCAGCAGGTCCGATCTGATCGGCTGCATCGAGCTAACGAGCACGTGGGACTAGCGATGCGCGCGCCGTGGCGCGCGCCTATGAACGACTACCGC
>JACPTI010000058.1 GCA_016192845.1 Acidobacteriota bacterium | reverse complement strand
GTTACCTGCCGTCGGGCTGTCACAGGTACTGCACGACTGGCCCAGCGTGGCGAAGGCCCTCGCGGAGACGCCTCGACAGAAACGTGGTCGGTACATATTTTGTTAAGTTAACGCTTATGGGGCGAAGCCCTTGGCTGGTTCGCAAGATTGCCGACGCGGGCCCGGCGCTCGAGCGGATCGTGTCGTTGCTCCGCCAAGCGTCGATTTCCGCCTGATTTTCGGGAATAATCGAACCTCTGTGTCTCGGTGCCTCTGTGGCCCGTGACAGGGAACGCTCAACCCAGTCACATCTCCATGCTCATCGTCATGAAATTCGGCGGCACCTCCGTGGGGTCCGCCGAGCGTATCGCGCAGGCCGCGCAGCTCGCGTCCGACACCGCCGCCAAAGGACACCAGGTCGTCGTCGTCACCTCCGCCATGAGCAAGGTGACCGATGCGCTGATTGCCGCCGCCAGACAGGCGTCGACCGGCCAGTGGGACTCGCGCCTGCGGCAGGATCTCTTCGACCGTCACAAGGCGGTGGCGGACGCGCTCGTCGGCGACAACGGCGCGCGCCACGGCGAGGTGGTCGACGCGCTGCGCCAGCGGCTCGATCGGTTCGAGAAGCTGTGCTACGGGCTCTCGATGGTCCACGAGCTGACGCCGCGGCTGCTCGACGCAATCTCCGGCATGGGCGAGATGCTGGCAGCGCCGCTCGTGGCGGCGGCGATCGCCGCACGCGGCCGGCCCTCGTTCGCGGCGGATGCCACCGACCTCGTCGTCACGACCGACCAGTTCGGCGGCGCCGAGCCGCTGATGGAGGAGACGCGGTCGAAGACCGTGGCCCGGCTTCAACCGGCGATCGCGCGCGGCGAGATCCCTGTCGTCACCGGCTTCATCGGCGCCACGGCCGACGGCGTCATGACGACGCTCGGGCGGGGCGGGTCGGATTATTCGGCCTCGATCGTCGGCGCCGCCCTCGACGCGGACGAGGTGTGGATCTGGACCGACGTCGACGGCGTGATGACCGCCAACCCGGCGGACGTTCCCGAGGCGCGCACGCTCTCGGAAATCTCCTACAGCGAGGCGTCCGAGCTCGCCTACTACGGTGCCAAGGTTCTGCACTACAAGACGATTCTGCCCGCGTTCCGCCAGCGCATTCCGGTCCGGATCCTGAACAGCTTCAACCCGACGCACCCGGGCACGCGCGTGACCGTCGACGGCGATCCGTCGGCGAGCGGGGTGAAGGCGGTGACCTCGATTCGCGGCGTGATCCTCGTCGCCATCAACGGCACCGGCATGCAGGGGATTCCGGGCATCGTGGCGAAGACGTTCGACGCCGTCGCCGAGCAACAGGCGAACGTGCTGATGATTTCGCAGGCGTCCTCCGAGAACAACATCTGCTTCGTGCTGAGCGCCGCCGAGGCGCCGCGCGTGGTGGCGGCGCTCCGCGCCGCGCTGGAGGTGGAGCTGATGCGCGGCCACATCGACGAGATCACGGCAGAGCAGCAAGTGGCCATCGTGGCCGCAATCGGCGACCGGATGCGGGGAACGCCCGGCATCGCCGCGACGGTCTTCGGTGCGCTCGGCAAGGAGGGGGTCAACGTCATTGCCATTTCGCAGGGTTCGTCCGAGCGGAACATCTCGCTGGTGGTGACCGAGCGCGACGCGACCGCCGCCGTCCGTGCCATCCACCGGGCGTTTCGCCTGGAGAAGAACTGTTGATGCCGTGGCGCGGACCACGGCACCCCACCGCGCAGGCGCGGCGGGGACCCCGCTTAAAAGGTCCGCGCGGGCGAGCCTGTCGCCCCCAAGATGACTGACAAGCTCCAGCTGCTGGCCGAACGGATCAGGGCCGCGCGCCGGCTCACGATCCTGACCGGCGCCGGCGTGTCGGCAGCGAGCGGCGTGCCGACGTTTCGCGGCCAGGACGGCCTGTGGCGGCACTATCGCGCGGAAGACCTCGCGACACCGGAGGCGTTCGGCCGGAACCCCCGCCTCGTCTGGGAATGGTACGCCTGGCGGCGCGAGAAGATCGCCGGCTGCCGGCCGAATGCGGCCCACGAGGTGATAGCGGCCTGGTCTCAGGTGTTCCCGGCGTGCCGCGTCGTCACGCAGAACGTCGACGACCTGCACGTTCGCGCCGGCACGCGGAATCTGACCAGGATCCACGGATCCCTGTGGGAGCTGTCGTGCTGGGACGGGTGCGCGAAGGGGGCCGCAGGGTGGCGGGATGAACGCGTGCCGCTCCGCGAGCTGCCGCCACGCTGCCCGCACTGCGGCGGCCTGGCCCGTCCGGCGGTCGTCTGGTTCGGGGAAGCGCTCGTGGGCGAGAACCTGCGTGCGGCGCTCGAGGCAACCGCGTGCGACGTCTTCCTCACCAT
Source organism: Acidobacteriota bacterium (assembly GCA_016192845.1). GTDB lineage: Bacteria > Acidobacteriota > Vicinamibacteria > Vicinamibacterales > UBA2999 > MELF01. Next base: position 42,252 of record JACPTI010000058.1, on the reverse strand, counting down.
CGGCACGTCCGCGATCGTCTATCCGGCGGCCGGCCTGGTGCACGACGCGCGCCGGCAGGGGGCGTTTACGGCGGAGATCAACCTGGAGGCGACACCCGCCTCCGGGACCGTCGATCTCGCCGTTCACGGCGGCGCCGAAGTCGTCCTGCCGCGCGTCGCCGAGCGGCTGTAACGCCGGGTCCCCGTCGTACCCACCTCTGCCACAGTCTCCGGCACCGGCATTGCGACACGAAAAGGCAGAGGAGTGACGATGATGATCAACGGAACCCGGCTCGCCGGCGTGGGCCTCGGCCCAACGGCAATCCAGTTGACAGGTGCCAGTGCGGTCGACAACTGACAACCGACAACCGACAACAGTAAGATCCGCCCATGCACAACCCGTTCGTCCCCGAAACGCTCGAGGGGTGGAGCATTCTGCACCTGCTGTACCGCGTGCGGTGGGATCGCCTGCGCGGCCGGACGTCCGCGGATCGCGAGCGCCTGGCGGCCGACGCGGCGCGAGCCCTGGCGGTACCGGACGCCGGGTCGACGGCGCTCGTGCAGGTGCTGGGCCACAAGGCGGATCTGATGGTGATCTGCTTCCGCCGCAGCTTCGACGAGCTGGCGCGCACGCAGTTGGCGCTCGCACAGACGGAGCTGCACGACGCGCTCGAAGCCGCGTCGTCGTACGTGTCGGTGGTGGAGCTCGGCATGTACGAGATGACCGCCAAGGTTCACGCACAGCTCGCCGCGAAGTTCAAGCCGGGCACCGCCGAGTTCGAGCAGGCGTTCGACGCTGAAATGGAAGCGCAGCGTCAGCGGGTCATGAGCCGTCTCTTCCTTGACATGCCCCGCGCGCGCTACGTGTGCTTCTATCCGATGAACAAGCGGCGCGGGGAATCGCTCAACTGGTACACCGAGGCATTCGAACGGCGCGCGGCGATGATGCGCGAGCACGGGATGATCGGCCGCTACTACGCGGGGAAAGTGACGCAGGTGATCTCGGGCTCCATTGGCTTCGACGACTGGGAGTGGGGCGTCGATCTGTTCGCGGACGATCCGCTCGTCTTCAAGAAGCTCATCTATGAGATGCGGTTCGATGAGGCAAGCGCGAAGTTCGCCGAATTCGGCCCGTTCTATACGGGCCTGCAGTTCGCGCCGTCGCAGCTGCCGACCTTTTTGAACGGCGGCGCACCCGCGCTGACCTGAGTCCCGCCCCGCGCCAGTGTCGAAATCGCTACGCCGCTGTAGCGGCTGCTGTCGAATTCGAACACTCGCTCCCGATCACAATTTTGTGGGGTGCCTGTAAGTGCCGTTCGGTGAAGGCGAAGCGACGCCCTGGCGGCCGCTGGGGCTGAGGCGCGGAAATTGCTGGGGTTGTCCTGAGGATCGGAGACTCAGGAATGACCCTGCAGGAGACCTTTGTCACACGGTTGCGCCGCCACCGGGAGCGCCAGCAGATTTCCCTGGACGCTATCGCCGCGACGACCCGCATCAAGCGCGAGCTGCTCGAGGCGCTCGAGCGCAATGACCTGACCGACTGGCCGCGCGGCGTGTACGCCCGCGCGTGGATGCGGGCGTACGCGAGCGTTGTCGGGCTCGATCCGATGGATACCGTGAGTGAGTTCTGCCGGATCTTCCCGCACGGCGATCGCCGCGCCGGCGGCACGCTGCAGGAGATGGCGGCGATCGTCGCGCATCCGTCACAGTACCGCGACGAGTTCAGTCATGGCCTCGAACGCCGCCGCACGCTGGAGGGCGGAGTCGCGTGCAGAATCAACATGCTCCGCAGGCCCGCCTGGCATGTGGCGCTGACGCGCCCACTCCACGCGCTCTGGCTCCGCCTCACGCTCAGGCCGTCGCCAGTACGGCTGAAGCGCACGCCGCGGATGAGCGCGTGAAGCGCCGCCAAGGACGCGCGTCGCTGCGGTCGCTTCAGCCGGTCTTCGGCGTGGACTCGCGGTAGCCCGCTTCGGGTTCGAGCACCCGCTTCTCAAAGCGTCCCAGAACGACGAGCGTCAACAGCACCAGCAGCGCCGCGCAGATCGCCAGCAGCGGAAAACCGGCACCGGCCACCAGGCCAATGCTCGCGACCACCCAGATCGTGGCGGCGGTGGTCAGGCCGGTCACAGCGCCGCCGGCCTGGATGATGGAGCCCGCCCCGAGGAAGCCGATCCCGGTGACAACCTGTGCCGCGATGCGCGCCGGATCGCCCTGCTCGCCGCCGGCGTGCACGAGCAGCAGCCCCACCGACATGTATATCGCGGCGCCGACGCAGATGAGGATGTTCGTGCGGAAGCCCGCGGGCTTCCGCTTCAGCTCCCGCTCGAGCCCGATCATCGCTCCGCAAAGCGCGGCGGTGCCGCATCGCACCAGGAAGGGCGGCAGCACCCGCGTGAGCATCGCCCACGTCTCGATAAGCGGCAGATCGTTCATGGCCTACTCGCCCTACCAGCCTACCGGCACTGCCTTGTTGCGCTCGTCGAGCCACGCCTTGAGCGGCGCGTAGTACTCCGCCATTGCGCTCGCGTCGAGCTGCCGCTGGCCCGTCAGCGCCTCGAGCGCATCGGGCCACGGGCGTGAGGCGCCCATTTCGAGCGTCGCCTTGAGCCGCCTGCCCGCCTCGTCGCTGGCGTAGATCGAGCACCGGTGGAGCGGCGTGGTGCAGCCGGCCGCCTGCGACAGCGCGCGGTGGAACTGGAACTGCAGCACGGACGAGAGGAAATAGCGCGCGTACGGCGTGTTGGCGGGGATGTGGTACTTGGCGCCGGGATCGAAGAACTCTTCGCCGCGCGCCGACGCCGGTCTCACGCCCTGATACCGCTCGCGCAGCTCCCACCACGCGCGGTTGTACCTGTCCGGCGTCACCTGGCCGCTGAACAGCTGCCACCGCCAGGCGTCGACGACGAGCCCGAACGGCAGGAAGGCGAGTCGCTCGAGCGCCGTGCGCAGCAGCAGCCCGATGTCGCCCGAGGCGTCCGGGGCGCGGTTGACGAGCCCCACCTTGACGAGGTACTCCGGCGTGACCGACAGCGCGATCGTGTCGCCGATCGCTTCGTGGAAGCCGTCGTTCGCGCTGTCGCGGAAGATCGGCGGCTGCCCGGCGTAGGCGCGCGCGTAGAAGTTGTGCCCGAGCTCGTGATGGATCGTCGTGAAATCCTCCGCCGTCTGATCGATGCACATCTTGAAGCGGAGGTCGTCGACGTTGTCGATGTTCCAGGCGCTCGCGTGGCACACCACCTCGCGGTCGCGCGGCTTGACGAAGAGCGATCGCTCCCAGAACGTCGCCGGGAGCGGCTCGAAGCCGAGGGAGGTGAAGAAGCGCTCGCCGTAGCGGCTCATCTCAACGGGGCTGACGTTGCGCGCCCGAAGGACGTCGGTGAGCGAAACGGGGCGCGCGCCGCCGGGCGGCCCGGCCAGGTCGTACAGATTGGACCAGTCCTGCGCCCAGATGTTGCCGAGCAGATGCGCCGGAATCGGGCCGTCGGCGGGCACCTGGTCGCCGTAACGCTCCCGCAGCTTCGCGCGCACGTACGCGTGCAGCGCCAGGTACAGCGGCCGGAGCTGCGCCCAGAGCCGATCGAGCTCCGCGGCAAACGCCTCGGGAGGCATGTCGTACTTGGAGCGCCACATGACGCCGGTGTCGGCAAACCCGAGTTCGCGCGCGCCCTTGTTCGAGAGCTCGACGAAGCGCGCGTAGCTCGGCTTCATCGGCGGCGCAATCGAGTGCCACCCCTCCCACACCTCGCGAAGGCGCGCCGGGTCGCGGTCCTTGGCGAGAATCTCGGTGATTTCTTCGATGTCGAAGCACGCGTCGCCTGCCTCGCCGTCCGGGCAGTACTTGCCGCGGCCGTAGATCCCTTCCATCGACGCGACCAGCTGCGCCAGCTCCTCCGCCTCCTTCGGGTCCGCGGGCGCGGCCATCGTCAGCGCGTTCTTCAGCAGCGTGAGCTGCCGGCGCTCGTACGCGGGCAGATCCACGGTGCCAAACCGCGTGGCCTCCTTGGCAAACCGCGTCACGGCCGTCATGAACGCCGCGTTGGCGCGCGCCGCGATCGCCTCGGTGTCGACCGTGATGTAGGTGTTCTGCACCCAGCCGGCCTGGTTCGCTTCGTTGCTGAGGCGCAGCATGGTGTCGTTCGCCTCGCGCAGGAACGCGCGCGCCTCATCCGGTGTCGGCGCCGGCGTGCCGCCCCGGCACCCCGCCGCGCCGAGCGCCGCAAGTGCGAGGACAGCAAGCAGTCGTGGAGTGCTCATGGCGGGATCATAGGCCCAGGGCCGGGATCAGGGAAGCAGCGGCCGGTTCGCCTCGATGTAGTGGCGGTGCAGCAGTCGCACGGCCTCGTCCGTGCGATCGCGCGGAATCATCCAGGTGATCCGGAACGACGAGGTGGCCAGCGCGGCGGGCTGGATGCCGGCGGCGGCGAGCGCCTCGGAGCCGCTGCGGAGATTTGCGTAGGTGGCGTTGATGCCGGTGCCGATCGCGCTGACGGCGGCAAGCCCGTCGACGAGCCTGGCGCGCCCGCCGAGGCGGGCGTCGAGCGCCTGGCGGACACGCAGCTCGTCGTGCAGGTTCTCGCGCGAGATGACGAGCGTGCTCCGGCCGGATACGACGTGCAGCTGCTTGCCGGCGACGCCGTACTGATCGAGCAGCATCAGCAGGTCCAGCGCCGGCGCGTCGCTGTCGAGCAGGAGCACGTCGCGCTCGCTGGCGACGCCCACGACGGTTCCCGGCATGCGCGGGGGGTTCCGGCGCACGACCGTCCCGTCGCTCGACGGATCGGGGCCGGGCAGCGGGCCGCTCGTCGCGCGCGCGTATATGGCGATCCCCTTCTCTTTCGCAAATTCAACCGCCTGCGCGTTCAGCACCTTCGCGCCCGCCTCGGCCATCTCCTGCGTTTCCTCGTACGACAGCGTGCCGATGCGCCGCGCCGCGGCCACCACGCGCGGATCGGCGGAATAGACGCCGTCGACGTCGGAGCAGATCTCGCAGTACTCGGCGTCGAGCGCCGCCGCCATCGCCACCGCCGTCGTGTCGCTGCCGCCCCGGCCGAGCGTCGTGACCTCCTTCTTGTACGACACGCCCTGGAAACCGGCGATGACGACGATCTTGCCCTGCGCGAGCGCGTCCTGGACGCGAAACGGCCGCACCTCGATGATGCGCGCGTCGACGTGGCGGTCGTTGGTGATGATGCCCGACTGGCTGCCCGTCAGGCTGATGGCGTCGCCTCCCAGCTCGCGGATCGCCATCGACAGCAGGGCCATGGAGATCCGTTCGCCGGCGGAGAGCAGCATGTCCAGCTCACGCCGCTCCGGATTGGGGGAAATCTGCTTGGCCATTGCCAGCAGCTCGTCCGTGGTGTCGCCCATCGCCGACACCACCACGACCACCTGGTGACCCTGCCGGTGCGTGCGCATGACGCGCTCGGCCACCTGCCGGAGCTTCTGCACGTCGGCCACGCTGGTGCCGCCGTACTTCTGGACGACCACCGACATATCTAATGCCTCAGCAAATTCCAAGCCTGGGGCCCGAGACAAGCCCTGAGGCCCGGGGCCTAGATTGGTATAATCCGCCAACCACACCAGTGAGGAGTCAGGAGGAAGAAGACAGGAGACAGAAGCTACGGGAGCGCATGTCCTCCTGCCTCCTGTCTCCTTCCTCCTAATCTCCTATTTTGAGGGAGGCTCATGAAACCACGCACTTGTGTCCTGTCACTCGTGATCGTTGCGGCGGTGGCCGCGCCCGCGCTGGCGCAGACCGCGCCGGCGCCGCTCCGTTCGCCTGACGTCATCTTCGTTCCGACGCCTCAGGAGGTGGTCGACGCGATGCTGAAACTCGCGAAGGTCACCAAGAACGACGTGGTCTACGACCTCGGCTCCGGCGACGGGCGCATCCCGATCACGGCGGCCAGGACGTACGGCGCCCGGGGCGTCGGGCTCGATATCGACCCGCAGCGCATCAAGGAAGCGATGGAGAACCTGAAGGCCGCCGGCGTCGGCGACCGGGTCCGGTTCCTCAATCAGGACCTGTTCACGACGAACATCAGCGAGGCCACGGTCGTGACGCTGTATCTGCTGCCGTCGCTCAACCTGAAGGTGCTGCCGAAGCTCAACGCCGAGCTGAAGCCCGGCACAAGGGTCGTCTCGCACGCCTTCGATATGGGGGACATCAAGCCGCAGGAGACGCAGAACGTCAACGGCCGCACGATCTACCTCTGGACGGTGCCGATCAAGTAGGCGGGGCAGGCGGGGTGGGCGGGTAAAGCGAGCAGGAACGCTGCGCACTTTTCCCCACCCGCCCCACCGGCCCTACTCGTCCCCCCACCCCCCTTTCTCCCGCCCCCTTCGTCCTGCTAGTATTGCGACCCATTCTCATTTTCGAGGTTTCCGATGCTCCAGGCATTCGTCATCACGCTTCGTGAAGGGCTCGAGGCCTTTCTCATCGTCGCAATCAGCCTTGCGTATCTCCGCAAGAGCGGCAGGCATCAGCTCGTTCCGGCCGTCCACTGGGGCATCGGCGTATCGGTGCTCCTGAGCATTGCCGCCGGCATGCTGCTGCAGCAGGCGTCGAACCAGGCGCTCTGGGAGGGCGTGCTGGCGGTGGCGGCTGCGGTGCTCGTGGCGTCGCTCATCGTGCACATGTGGCGCCACGCCCGTCGGCTGAAGCGCGAGATCGAGGAGAGGCTCGAGGAGTCGGCGCTCAAGACCGGCGCGAAGGCCCTTGCCGGCGTCTTTCTCTTCACCCTGCTCATGATTACGCGCGAGGGCATGGAGACCGCGATGTTGATGGGGACGCTCCTGTTCCAGGTGCGTGCGGCCGACGTGATCGGCGGCGCCGCCGCCGGGACCCTCTGCGCGGCCACGGTCGCGTGGCTCTGGTCGCGGTACGGGCACCGCGTGAACCTGGCGCTCTTCTTCCAGGTGACCGCTGTTTTCCTGGCGGTGTTCGTGGTGCAGCTCCTGATCTACGGTTTCCACGAACTGACGGAGGCGAACATCTTCCCGTACAGCGAACCGCTCCACTGGGCGACGGAGCCGTACGGGCCCGACGGACGGTACGGCCAGTACCTCAGCTACCTGCTCGTGCTGCTGCCCATGGGGTGGCTGCTGTTTGCAGGCCTTCGCGGCGGGAAGAAAGCGCCGGCGGCGGTGCAGGCGGCCCGCTGAGAGCGCGTCTCCGCGGCCATACATAGATGGCCGATGCCACACCTCCCCTGACGGCGGAGCTGCTCTGGTCCGACGGCCTGCGCTTTGGTGCCACGAGCGGCCCCGCCGCCGTCGTCGTCGATGGGGACGGCGCCGCCGGTCCGTCGCCCATGCAGCTGGCGGCGTTCGCGCTGGCGGGGTGCATGACGGCCGACGTCGTCAGCATCCTCGAGAAAGGGCGTCACCCACTGACGGGCCTGCGCGTGGCGTTCAGCGGCGAACGCGCCCCCGAACCGCCGCGCCGCTTCCTGCGCATCATGCTGCACTTCCACGTCTCGGGCGCCGTCCCCGGCGAGGCGGTCGAGCGCGCGATCGCCCTGTCGCGTGAGAAGTACTGCTCGGTGTGGCATTCGATGCGCCCGGACATCGCGTTCGTCACCTCGTTCGACATCCACCCGTGACCGCAGACGCTCCGGCCGCGCACCAAGCACCCCACGGCGCAGGCGCCGCGGGGACCCCGCGGAAGGGGTACCTCGACTGGCTGCGCGGCGTCGGCGTCCTCATCATGATCCAGGGCCACGCGATCGAAAAAAGGCTTTCGTGGTCTTCGTGACCTTCGTGCTTTCGTGGTTCAAAACGCCATCAGATACGTCATCTTCGCAATCACCGCCCGGCTGAGCAGGATCCCGGTCCGCTCGTCACGGCGCTCGTTGTAGACGAGGAAGAAGTCGCTGAGCGGCCGGTGGATGATGTTGAACCGGAGGTTCGACGTCCACTGGTGATTGTCGCTGTTGTACTGCACCAGCGCGTTGAAGAACATCTTGGTGTTGAAGTTGTAATTGATGCGCGTCGTCACCAGCTTCGACAGGAACGCGCCGGTCGAGAGCGAGATGTCGTTGAACTGCAGGTTCAGGGAAGCGTTGAACTTCTCGTTCAGCCGCATGGACGGGCCGAAGTTGAGATTGCGCCGGTACCCGTCGTAGAAGTTGCCGGCGGCGTACCGCGTGTTGAACGAGACCAGCGCCGCCTCGTTTGTCCGCCAGAATGCGAAGTGCTCGGTAAACTCGTAGCGGCCGGGGTTGACACGCGTCTGGGTCGCGCTGTTGATCGTGAACGCCTCCGGGACGTCCTCGATCATCGGGTTGAAGCCGATTTCCGCGTTCGAGCCGTCCTGGAACTGGAAATTCCAGTGATAGCCCTGGTACGACGTCTCGAGCGCGCCATCGCGCTGACGCGTGAAGAGATCGAATTCCCAGTGCGGCTGCATCTGGCGCAGCCACTTCGAGATGGCGGCAGGACGGACCTGACGGCCGAACCGTCCGTCGAAGTTGTGGATCCCCTGGCGCGGGACGAAGCCCATCTCGTCGTTGAACCGCTCGCCGATCCCACTGTGGCCCGCCTGCGCCTGCCACGTCCGGCTCTGGTAGTTGAACCCGGCGCGGCTCCCGAACTCATTGCCGATCGCCCGCGCGAGCGGGTCGGGGGAGAACGACTTGGCGAGATAGGCGTTCGCGCTGAAATCGCCGAAGCGGAAGTTCGCATCGACGCCCGCAATGCGGTTGAAGTGTGGTCCGCCCTGCTCCTTGTTGAGGAAGACCGCACCGATGTCGGAGTTCGCGAGGATGTCGCGCCGGAGCCGCAGCGCGGTGAAGTTGGCGGCCGACACCGCGTCGGTTTCGCGCTGCTGGATGTTGAGTACTCCGAGTGAAAAGGCGCCCTGGCGCCCGGTCAGCCGGGTGCCGCCGAGGATCGGTATTGGCTCACCGGCGTCCGAGAGGCCGATCCGGCGGCTGAAAAAGAGCCGCATCTCGCGGCCGCCCCCGCCCCCGCCCCCCTGGCCGCCGCCGCCGAACTGGCCGGCATTGGTGCCGAACTGAAAGATGCCCGAGTTTTCGAGGAAGAAATCGCGCTTTTCGGGGAAGAACAGGCTGAAGCGTGTCAGGTTGATCTGCTGCTCGTCGGCTTCGACCTGCGAGAAGTCGGTGTTGACGGTGAAGTCCCAGACCAGGCCGCTCGTGACGCCGTACTTGACGTCGAGCCCCGCATCGACCTCACCGGTCGTCCGCCGGCCGCTGATGGTGCTGGAGGTGGTTGCGGCGTACGGCTTGAATCGCAGGTTCATCCCGGGACGCAGTCCGCGGAACCCTTCCACGGTGCCGGCCATGGACACGCGGTCGAGATCGTAGATGCGGGGGAGCGGCGACCAGTAGCTGTCCTCGTTCAGGCGGCGCAGCTTCCGCTCGAAGTTGACGCCCCAGGTCTGGGTGTCGCGGCTCTCGAACTTCAGCGTACGGAACGGGATCCGGAGCTCGGCGTACCACCCCGTCTCGGTCACCCGCGTCGCCACGTCCCAGATGCCGTCCCAGTCGGAGTTCCGCTCGCGCCCCTCGTTCGCCATCTGCGCGTCGTACTTGGCGCCGGCCGGATTGGTGGCGAACGTGTAACCGTTGCGGGCGTCGTGGAACGTGTCGAGGACGATGCGGAAGCCGTCGCTGTTGTTGGTGTTGAAGTCCTTCTTCAGGTCGTTGACGGTGAGGCGTCCCGGCTCTTCGTCGCGGGCAAACACGCCGAAGTAGATCGCCTCGTCGTCGTAGAGGACCCGCACCTCGGTGTCGTAGGTCGCCGCCTCACCCTCGCGGGGATCGTTCTGAATGAAATGGGTCGCCATCGGCGCGTCGCGCCAGGACGGCTCGTCGAGCACGCCGTCGAGGACGATCGGACCGGTGGCGCGCACCGCGTCGAGCCGGCGCTCGAGCCGTGCGGTGTCGTAGTCAATCGGCGGCGCCGAGGCCGCTCGCGTCGCGCTGCTCGCACTCCAATGCGCGGGCGCATCCCCGCTGCTCTGCAGACGATTCTGCTGCTGTGCTGCTGCGTTCGAAGAGGTCCCCAGAGAAGCTATGATGAATGCCAATGCCACGTTGCACGACGCGGCATTCCAACGGACCATTCGTAACTCCTTGTGCCGACGCCAGATACACTGACCACATCGGATGCGCCCTCCCGAACTTCGAAAAAAAACCGAAAAAACGGGTTGAGGAAGGGGACCGCGGGCCGATACAATTCGCCTCTTCCTTGCGCCTCGTAAGAGGAGCCGAAGGGGACTCTACATGATAAACGTTGCTGCCATCCAAATGCAGCAGTTTGGTGTCCAGTTCTATCAGGCGTCGCTCACGGCGGAGGACATCGACAAACTCGTGCGGTTCGAGGTCTTGAGCTACGGCGAGACCGGCCAGCCCGTGCGTGGCGCCACCAAGAAGACCCCCTCGAAAGTGAATTGGGACCTGCTGGAGCGGCGCATCGCGGCCAGCGAGAAGGAGTACCAGCGGCAGAAGCTGACCTTCGAGCCGATCGAGCCCGGCTCGGTCGTCGGGCGGCTGAAGGTGCCCGAGCGCGAGGGGATCCTGCGCGCCATCGACGGGCAGCACCGGCTGCTCGCGCTGCACGCCGACATCGACAACATGCGGGGCCACGACTTCACCGTGCCCGCGATCGTCTTCGACCGTCTGCCCGAGGACCACATCGTGCAGATGTTCGTGACGATCAACGCGAAGCACACGCGGCTGAATCCGTCGCACCTGGTGAGCCTCTCGGGCCGGCAGCTCTATCGCGACGAGGCGCTGGCGGCGGCGCACGACGTGGCCCGCGCCCTGAACGATCGCGAGGACTCGCCGCTGCACGGCGAGATCAAGCTGCTCGGCGTCGGCCGCGGGCGCGTGGCCCAGGCGCCGCTCGCGCAGGAGTTGAAGAAGCTGTTCGCCAGCGATGCGTTCGGCGGGCCGCGCAAGTCGGCCGATTTCCGCGAGGACGCCAAGAAGTTCTTCGCGAACTACTTCAAGCAGGTGTCGCTCGTCTTCGGCGCCGCGTGGGGCGGCCGCAAGTACAGCATCAAGTCGGCGGCCGCGCTCCGCGCCTTCATCCGCGTCTCCCCCGACGTCGTGCGCCGGCTCGACCAGGAGCACGCCGACCGCAGCGACTACCGCGCCATCGGGCGCGTGATTGCGCCGTGGGGGCGCCGCATCGGCGATCAGCGCTTCGAGACGGAAGGGGCATGGAAGCGGCAGGGGACGACCGTCGACACGCTCGCGCGCGAGTTGAAGCTCGCGCTCGAGTATCCGGAAGGCGCGGGCGTATAAGACTCCCAACTCCCAATCTCCAACTCCCAAGGCGAATTGGGGCGTTGGGAGTTGGCGGCTTGGGAGTTAAAAAAACAGGACGGACGCTGATACCAGCGTTCCGTCCTGACACGCCGGTCTGGCTCCCCCCAGCGTTTACGGCGTTCTGCCGCAAACTACAGACCGACGCCGGGTTCAGGGCAACCAGTGTGCCGTGGCGTTTTGTTCGAAAAACCGCGAATTCCCGTATGGCTCAGCTTTCAGGAATGTGGCAAGAATTACAGGCGTGTACTCATGCGTGTCGACCTGAATGCTGACGTGGGCGAGGGGCGCCTCGGGGCGCTCGGCCAGGACCCGGCGCTGATGCCGTCGATCACGTCGGCCAACGTGGCGTGCGGGTTCCACGCCGGCGACCCCGGCGTGATGCGCGCCACGGTTGCGCTGGCCCGGGAGCACGGCGTGGCGGTCGGCGCGCACCCGGGGTTCCCGGATCTGGAGGGATTCGGGCGGCGCGAGCTGCAGGTGTCGCCGCGCGACGTCGAAGACTTCGTCGTCTATCAAGTCGGCGCCCTGGCCGCCATTGCCGCGGCCCAGGGTATCCGGCTGCAGCACGTGAAGCCGCACGGCGCGCTCTTCAACATGGCGGTGCGGGACCGGGCGCTCGCCGACGCCGTGGCGCGCGCCGCGGCCGTCCTCGACCGCGAGCTGATCCTGTTCGGCCTCCCCGGGTCGGAGCTCGTGACCGCGGGCGAGCGCGCCGGGCTGCGGACGGCGCGCGAAGGGTTCGCCGATCGCGCCTATGGGCCCGACGGCACGCTCGTGCCGCGGGCGGAGCCGGGTGCGGTCATCCACGATCCGGAGGTCGTCGTGCGGCGTGCGCTGCGAATGGTGCGCGAGGGCACGGTCGAGGCCGTTGACGGCAGCCGCGTGCCGCTCGTCATCGACACGTTGTGCGTACATGGGGACACGCCGGGCGCCGCCGAGCTGGCGGCGAGAATTCGCCGGGCGCTGGTCGATGCGGGAGTAAAGGTGAAGGCGGTCGGTGCGGCGTAAGCGATGGGCCTATCGGTAGAGGATTCCCGCCAGCACGCCCATTATGGCCAGCAACGTCGCCACCTGCGTGCCGGCCAGCCATAGGAAGAAGCGATCCCATCGGCGCGACAGTTCACGCAGGTCCGCCCGAAGGTCGGCTATGCTCGTGCCGACGTCGGCGCGGAGATCGGCCAGGTCGCCTCGCGTCGCCATGTCCGCCCGCACGGCCGCGATGTCGCCCCGAGTGGCCATTTCGGCCCGGAGTGTAGCGATCTGCGTGCGCATCTCCAACCGCAGGTCGGCAATGTCGGTCCGGACATCCGCAATCGCGGCGGCTTGCCTATCCGACTGTGACTCCAGGTTCCCGATCCTTTCTTCCAGGCTCGCCACGTCCGCGCTCCTTTCGAACGGGCCGCCCGGCCCGATTCTACATCGTCGGGATCACGGGACGTGCCATCGCGAAACAGGCCGAAAACCGCAGATCGCGCCGTGGGAGTGGCAATTTTTGCCGCGCCCGAGCGACCGCGACGGTGCAGATTTGAACGACCTACGGCGGGCGGGCCTATAATCGGCGCGCATCCAGCAGCAAGAGCATGTCGCTGACGTCCGGCACGCGTGTCGGGCCGTATGAAGTGGTCGCGCCGCTTGGCGCAGGCGGCATGGGGGAGGTCTACCGCGCGCGCGACACGCGGCTGAAGCGCGACGTCGCGCTGAAGATCCTCCCCGCGTCGTTTGCCGCTGATCCCGACCGTCTCGTCAGATTCCAGCGCGAGGCGGAAGTGCTCGCGTCGCTGAATCACCCCAACATCGCGGCCATTCATGGCCTCGAAGAATCTGGCGGCGCGCTGGCGCTCGTCATGGAACTCGTGGAGGGCGAGACGCTCGCGGAGCGGATTGCGCGCGGCCCGATTCCGGTCGATGAGGTGCTGCCGATTGCGCGGCAGATTGCAGAGGGCCTCGAAGCGGCGCACGAGCACGGGGTTATTCACCGCGACCTGAAGCCGGCGAACATCAAGGTGCGGCCGGACGGCGCGGCCAAGGTCCTCGATTTCGGGCTGGCGAAGGCTCTCGAGGCCGCGCCGGCGGCGGACGTAACGGCGGCGCCGACCATCACCAGTCCGGCGATGACGCGGATTGGCGTGATTCTTGGGACGGCCGCCTACATGAGCCCCGAGCAGGCGAAGGGGCGCGACGCGGATCGGCGCAGCGATGTCTGGGCGGTCGGCTGCGTTTTGTACGAGATGCTCACGGGCCGCCGCGCCTTTGAGGGCGAGGACGTCAGCGACACGCTCGCCGCCGTGCTCCGCGCCGAGCCCGACTGGGGGGCGCTCCCGCCGGGCGTCCCGCGTGCGATCACGACGCTCTTGCGAAGCTGTCTTGTGAAGGATCGACGCAAGCGCCTCGCCGACGTGAGCGCCGTGCGTTTCGTGCTCGACCACGCCGCGAGCCTCGTCGAACCGGCGCCCGCGCCCGCCGTAGCCGCGACAGCGCCGGCTCCGCACGTGCGACCGTGGTGGCGCCGTGCCGCGCCGATTGCGGTCGCGGCGCTTGTGAGCCTCGCCCTGGGCGGGGCCGGCGTGTCATGGTGGGCGTATCGCGGCGCGCCTCCTGTCGTACGGACCACGATCGCAGCCGACCAGTCCTCCGCCGTCGCTCTCGGCGATTTCGATCGGAGCGTCGCCATTGCGCCTGATGGATCGCGCATCGTCTACCGCGGCGACAATCTGTTGTTCGTGCGGTCGCTCGATCGTTTGCAGCCTACTGCATTGAGCGGCCTCGGCGCGCCGCGGGGAGTCTTCATCTCGCCTGACGGGCAATGGGTGGGGTTCTTCGACGGGCAGAATGCGTTAAAGAAGGTCGCCATCACAGGCGGCCCGCCGGTGCAGCTGAGCGCCGTCACCGGCAATCCGCGGGGCGCCACCTGGGACGAGGACGACACCGTGATCTTTGCAACATCGGATCCGGCCACCGGCCTGCTCCGTGTATCCGCTGGTGGCGGCGACGAGCCCGCCGCGCTCACGAAGCCCGATCGCGCACGCGGCGAGCTTGATCACATCTGGCCAGAGTCTCTGCCAGGCGGCGAGGCGGTGCTCTTCACGATCGCGCCGGCCGAGGGCACGATCGACAACGCGCAGATTGCCGTACTCGACCTGCGGACGAACACGCAGCGCGTGCTGGTGCGCGGCGGCAGCCATGCGCAGTACGTGCCGACCGGACATCTGATCTATGGTACGGGGAACACGTTGCGTGCGGTCGCATTCGATCTGGCGCGGCTCGAAGTGCGCGGCACCCCCGTGCCAGTGCTCGATCAGGTGACGATGACGATCCAGGGCGGCATCAATGCCACGGTCAGCGCGAATGGCGCGCTGCTGTACGTCGCCGGCACGCTGGGCGCGACATCGCAGGTAAGCACACTCATGTGGGTGGACCGCAACGGCGCTGCGAAACCGGTGACCGATCGGCAGGCCGAGCATCGGGCGCCGCGGATCTCGCCTGACGGCTCGCGCGTCGCGGTCGCCATCCGGGCGGCGGATGGCAACGAGGATATCTGGGTCGTCGACGTGGTCCGCGGCACGCAAACGCGACTGACGTCGGAGCGCGCCGTCGATACGCTTCCGCTGTGGACGCCGGACAGCAAGCGCGTGGCGTTCACCTCGAACCGGGCCGGCCTCGCCAATGCGCTTCACTGGATTGCCGCGGATGGCAGCGGCGCCGCTGAGGCGCTAACGAGGGCCGCGACGAACCAGGGCGCAACGTCATGGACGGCAGACGGTTCTATCTTGGCGTTGTACGACGTCGGCGGCGGGTACGACATCTTCACGCTCAAGCCAGGATCGGAACCGGTACGCTTCATGGAGACGCCATTCCAGGAACAGGGTCCGGCGTTCTCGGCCGATGGGCGCTGGATTGCCTACTCGTCGAACGAATCGGGGCGTCCGGAAATCTATATCGCGCCATATCCAGGGCCCGGTGGGAAGATTGCGGTCTCCTCGGAGGGCGGACGTTCGCCACGCTGGTCATCCGACGGTCGCGAGCTCTTTTACCGCAACAACCGTCAGGTGTTCGCCGTGCCCGTCACACCGGGGCCGACGCTGAGTATCGGGACCCCGCGCGTCCTGTTCGAGGGCGACTACATCCAGGAGCAACAAGGACAGGGCGCCGCCAACTATGACATCAGTGGCGACGGCAAGCGGTTCGTCCTCATGGCGCGAGTGGCCCAGCGGGAGCCCGGACCCGAACGGCCGGCGCCTCAGATGATTCTGATCCAAAACTGGACCGAAGAGCTGAAGCGGCTGGTGCCGGTGAATTGACCGACCGGGGTCCGGCTAAAGCCGGACACTACGTACCAGGTCCGGCTGAAGCCGGACGCCACGCACGCCGCGCCGACAAGCGTCAGAGAGGATCGTACCGACCAGCGCTAGTTCGACCGCACCGCCTTCGTTTCCTCCACCAGCACGCGTCGCAGCACCTTGCCGATCATCGTCTTCGGCAGCTCGGTGCGGAACTCGATTGCCGCGGGCACCTTGTACGGAGCCAGCCGCTCGCGGCAGAACGCGCGCAGTTCGTCTTCCGTGGCGCTCTGCCCGGCCTTGAGCACGACCCACGCCTTCGGCACCTCGCCTTTGAGCGGGTCGGGGATGCCGGCGACGCTCGCTTCCATGACCGCCGGATGCGCCGACAGCACCTCCTCAATCTCGCGCGGCCACACCTGAAAGCCGCTCGTCTTCAGCATGTCCTTCTTGCGATCGACGAGAAAGATGTAGCCCTCCTCGTCCATGTAGGCGAGATCGCCGGTGTGGACCCACGGCCCACCCTCGCCATGCGTCCGCAGCGTCTCGGCGGTCTCGGCCGGATTGTTCCAGTACTCGGCCATGTACTGTGGGGCGCGCAGAATCAGCTCGCCGACTTCGCCGAACGGCAGTTCGCGCTCGCCCCGTTCGGCGTCGACGATCCGTACTTCGACGTCGGGAAGCGGCAGGCCGATGGACCCGATCTTGTTCTTTCCCTTCACCGGGTTGACGCAGCACGCCATCATCCCTTCGGTCAGCGAATAGCCCTCGACGATCCGCGCGCCCGTTGCCTCCTCGAACTGCCGCTTGGTTTCCGCCATGAGCGCCGCCGCGCCCGAGAAACACAGCCTGATCGAGCGGAGCGACACCTTCCCGGCCCGCACGTCGGGGTGGTTGAGGATGGCCGTGTAGAGCGTCGGAATGCCGTTGAAGAAAGCCGGCTTCACTTGCCGGATCGTCTTCAGCAAATCGTCGATGTCGCGCGGGTTTGGAACGATCGCGAGCGGCGCCGGTGCCACGAAGGCGAGCGGCTGCACGCCGACGTTCGCGTACACATGGAACATCGGGAGCGGCAGCATGATCACGTCGGTCGGCAGCGTCAGCGCCGATTTCGTCCACTCGTAGAGCTGCCGGCCGGCCGCGACGTAGTGCCGGTGGAGCCCGACCGCTCCTTTCGGCGTGCCGGTCGTGCCGCCGCTCGAGAGAATGACCGCGCGGTCGTCCGGACCCACCGTGACCGCCGGCTTCGGCGACGACCGATGCGTCTCGAGCAGCGCCTGAAACCAGAGGTCGCCTTCGGCTAGCGCGACCCGATGCCCCGTCTTCTTCTCCTTGAACAGGGTAAACAGCAGGCGCAGTACGGGCGGCAGATATTCCTTGATGGAGGTGGCAATCACCCGGCGCACCCCCGCGCGCGCCTGGATGCTCTTGATGCGCCCGTAGAACGGCGTCAGCACCACGACCGTGGACGCGCCGGACGCCGTCAGCGCGCCTTCGAGCTCACGTTCGGTGTAGATCGGATTGAGCGGGACGACGATGCCGCCGGCTTTCCAGATGCCGAACTGCGCGATGACGAACTGCGGGCAGTTCGGCAGCAGGAGCGCCACGCGGTCGCCGGGCCGCACCCCGAGCGCGGCCAGGGCGGCCGCACACGCGTCGCTCAACGTCTCCAGCTGGCCGTACGACATCGACGCGCCCTTGAACAGCAGCACCGTCTCGCTGCGGTGCTCGCGGGCGAGCGTCGACAGGTAATCGAGGAGGGTCTTGTCGGGATAGGGCGCGACGCTTGCAGCCACGTCGGCGTCGTAGTGCGCCAGCCACGGCTTCACGGGACGCATTCTACTCGTTCGGCCACACCGGGCGCGGCCAGCCTTCACCTTCACAGGCCACAGAGACACGGAGACACAGAGGATTTCAATCCATTCAAGAATCTCTGTGTCTCTGTGTCTCTGTGGAGAGGCCTGGTGGGGTGAAAAGTGTTGCGATTACGAGAGCAGCATCAACAGCAGGGCTTTCTGCGTGTGCAGCCGGTTCTCCGCCTGGTCGAAGACGACCGACGCCGGCGACTCGAAGACCTCCACGGTCACTTCTTCGCCGCGACGCGCCGGCAGGCAGTGCATGAAGAGGGCGTGGAGCGCGGCGACGCCCATCAGCGCGCTGTTCACCTGATACGGCTGGAACATCCGCCGCCGCACGTCCGCCTCCTGCTCCTGCCCCATCGAGGTCCACACGTCGGTATAGACGGCATCCACGCCGGCCACCGCCTCGCGCGGGTCGGTGAACCTCCGGACCCGGGCGCCGCTGCGCGCCAATGGCGCCGTCTCCTCGATGACAGCTGCCGGAAGCGTGTAGCCGGGCGGGGACGCCAGGTGCACGGAAATGCCGAACTGCGGCGCCGCATGGACCAGTGACGTCGCGACGTTGTTGCCGTCGCCCACGTAGGCGAGCGTCCGGCCCCGGCACTCTCCCCACCGTTCGCGCAGCGTGAGGATGTCTGCGAGCGCCTGGCACGGATGCTCGGCGTCGCTCAGCGCGTTGATGACGTGCAGCGTGGGGGCGGCCGCGGCTACCGACCTGGCCTTCTCGTGCGCGAACGTCCGAATGACGAGCGCACGGACCCAGCGTTCGAGGTTGCGGGCGATGTCCTCGAGCGGCTCGCGCGCGCCGTTGGCGAACTCCGGCGGCAGGTGCAGCGGATGGCCGCCGAGCTCGCGGATCGCAATCTCGAAGGTGGAGCGCGTCCGGAGCGACGGCTTCTCGAACAGCATCGCCACGTGGGCGCCGCCGAGCGCGCGCGCCGTCGACGCCTGCTCGCCGAGGCGGCGGTCCGTCTTGAGCTGCGCCGCGAGCTCAATCAGGCGCGTCAGCTCGCCCGCCGACAAATCGAGGATGGACAGGAAGTCCTTTACCGGTGCGACTGCACTCATCGTCGTGTCGCTCAGGTTCGGTACTCGGCGTTGATGCGTACGTACTCGGCGCTGAGATCGCACGTCCAGATGGTGGCCGAGACGCCGCCCCCGGTGCCCAGGCTCACGTCGATCTGGACGCTCTTGCTCCTCAGGTGCTCCGCCGCGACCGGGGCCGACTCGTCGTGCGGTAGCCCGTGCTCGAAAAGGAGCGCGCCGCCGACGTGCACGGTCAGACGGCTGACGTCGAACGCAACGCCGGAGCGTCCCGCCGCCGCGACAATGCGGCCCCAGTTCGGGTCGGCCCCGTGGACGGCAGTCTTGACGAGCGGCGAGTTCGCGATCGCGCGCGCCACCTGCCGCGCCTCGTCCACGGATCGGGCGTCCGCAACGGTGACGGCAACGACCTTGGTGGCGCCTTCGCCGCCGCGCACGATGCCGATCGCCAGCTCGCGCGACACCGCGAGAAGGCCGTCGACGAGCGCGCGGTAGGTGTCTTCATCGATGGCGATGCCGCCGGCGCCGGACGCGAAGGCAAACAGCGAGTCGTTGGTGGAGCATTCCCCGTCGACCGTGATCGCGTTGAACGTGTCGCGCGCCGAGAGCTGCAGTGCCCGCCGCAGCAGCGCCGGCGGCACCTGCGCGTCCGTCGTCAGGAAGGCGAGCATGGTGGCCATGTGCGGCTCGATCATGCCGGATCCCTTGGCCATGCCGCCGACGGTGAAGCGCCCTCGCGGCGTCGACACCGTAACCGCGTGCTCCTTCGGGAACGGATCCGTGGTCATGATGGCCCGCGCCGCCTCCGCGCCGCCGCCGGGCGCGAGGCGGGCCGCGGCCGCGCAGATGCCGCTCACGACGCGGTCGATGTTCAGCGTGACGCCGATGACACCCGTGCTGGCGACGAGCACGTCTTCGGGCGCGCAGCCGAGCGCCGCCGCAGTTTCCGCCGCCATCCGCTTTGCATGGACGAGCCCCTGGGTGCCGGTACACGCGTTGGCGCACCCGCTGTTGACGACGACGGCGCGCGCCACGCCGCGGGTGCGCTCGATGTGCTGCCTCGAGACGGTGACCGGCGCCGCCTCCGCCAGGTTCGTGGTGAAGAGCGCCGCCGCCGAGGCGGGTGCGTCGGCCGCCAGCACCGCCAGGTCGAGCGCCGGCGACGGCTTGATGCCGCAGTGGACGGCGCCGGCCGCAAACCCCCGCGGCGCCGTCACGCCGCCCTCGACAGGGGCGATGTCGGCGAGGTTTACCGGACCCCCTGCCACGGTGCGGACGTCAGCCATGGAGGGATCCCAGCGGCACGAACGCCTGCGCCGCGCGGCCGAGCGCACGAACGACTGAATACTGGCCGCAGCGGCGGAAGTGCGGGCAACGGTGGCAGTCGGTCACGATCTTCTCCGGCAGCCAGACGTGCGGCACGATCGAGAAGCCGAGACGCACGAAATACGATGGCGCATGCGTGAAGGCGCACAGCTTGTCGAAGCCGGCGGCGGTCGCCTGCTGGATGAGCTCGTCGATGATCTCGCCGCCGACACCAAGGCTTCGCGCGTCCACGGTCACGACCAGCGAGCGGACCTCCGCGACGGCACGGCTGAGCGGCGCCAGCTCGGCGCAGGCGACGATCCGGTCGCCCCACGTGGCCACGATGAAGCGACGGGCGTGCGCCGTCACCTCCTCGAACTCCCGCGGAAGGAGGTGGCCCTCGGCGAGGTGATCCACGATGAGCGCGTGAATCGCGGGCGCATCCGCCGCGGTCGCTGCACGGTGGAGCACCGGCGATCCCGCAGGCGCCGGCACGATGCAGCCGACAGGCGGAAGGGTGACGGCGGCCGTCGCGGGGCTCACGCCTTGGCCTCCACCGCGACCGCCGCGAAGACCGCATCGAGCACCTCCACGGCGCGGTCGATGTCCGCTTCCTGGATCGTCAGCGGCGGCAGCAGCCGCACCACTTTCTCGTCGGTCCGGTTCACCAGGAGCCCCCGTCCGCGCGCTTCGTCGACGAACGGCGTCGCGTCGACGGCGAGCTGAAGGCCCCGCATCACCCCGACCCCACGGACTTCAAGGATCACGGAATGCTTGAGCGCGAGGGCGCGCAGCCGGCGCTCGAAGTGGACGCCGGCCGCCTTCACGTGCTCGAGCAGCCCGCCGTCTGTCAGCTCCGTGAGGAAGACGACGGCGGCCCGCGTGCCGAGAAGGTTTCCGCCATACGTGCTGCCGTGGTCGCCCGGGGAGATCGCCTGCGCCACGCGCTCGGAGACGAGCGCGGCGCCGACCGGCACGCCGCCGCCAAGCGCCTTGCCGACCGAGATCAAATCGGGGCGCAGGCCGAGAATCGGCGCGTAGAAGGGGTGCCCCGTGCGGCCGAGCCCGCTCTGCACTTCGTCGGCAATCAGCAGCGTGCCGGTGCGCGTGCAGGCGTCGCGGAGCGCCGCGGCAAACTGCGGCGACAGCGGGCGGATGCCGCCTTCGCCCTGAATCGGCTCGGCAATCACGGCCGCCGTGCGATCCGTGACCGCGACGGCCAGCGCCGACGGATCGGCCGGATCGACGAACGTCACGCCGTCGAGCAGCGGCGCGAACGGCGCGCGGTAGTGCTCGTCGTGCGTGACCGAGAGCGATCCGAACGTGCGGCCGGAAAAGCCGCCTTCGAGCGCGACGAAGCGCGTCCGTTCCTTGGCTCCCTGCGTGTGCCAGTACCGCCGGGCGAACTTGAGGCATGCCTCCACGGCTTCGGTGCCGCTGTTGCAGAAGAACGCCCGCGGCAGCCCCGAAAGTTGCGCCAGCCGGGCGGCCGCCTCGGCCTGATACGGGTGGTAGTAGAGATTCGAGGTATGCAGCAGCGTGGCGGCCTGTTCGGTCAGCGCCGCGGTGAGCCGCGGATGCGCGTGGCCGAGCGACGTGACGCCGATCCCCGAAATGAAGTCGAGGTACTCACGGCCGGCCGTATCGTACAGGCGCGCGCCGCTTCCGCGGACGAACGCGACCGGCTGCCGCTTGTAGGTCTGCAGGATGTGGCGCGCCTCGCGCGCCTGAATGTCCTCGAGCGTAACGGTCATCGCACCACCTGTGTGCAGCCGGGCAGCGGCCCCCGCGCCTCCGCGAGCCGCTCGAGCCGCACCTCCCGTCCATTGGCGATCAGCACGTCGCCGACGCCGCGGCGGAGCGCCGCGCGGCACGCTTCGAGCTTCGCCACCATTCCCCTGCTGGCCGTACCGCTCCGAATGAGCCGGACGGCGGCCCGCACGGTCAGCCGCTCGATCGTCCGGCCCTCTTCGTCCAGCACGCCGGCCGTCCCGCCGGCGATGACGAGCCGCGACGCGCGCAGCGCGGCCGCCAGATGCGACGCCAGCGTGTCCGCATTGACGTTCAGCAACTGCCCGTCCCGCGTGGCGCCGATGCAGGCGACGACCGGGAGATAGCCGCGCGCGAGCAGATCCGCGAGCAGCTGCGGCGTGCCGTTGTTGACCGGGGAACCGACCAGCCCGAGATCGACCGTGGCGCCCGATAGCGTGGTCATCGGCGGGGCGCGGCGAACGGTGGCGACTGCCGCATCCGCGCCGGTCAGACCGACGGGGCGCGCGCCGGCCTGCCGGAGCGCCGCCACCAGCCGCGTGTTGATCGCGCCGGCGAGCACGCCGATCACGACGTCGAGCGTGCGGGCGTCGGTCACCCGGAGGCCGTCCACCTGTTGCTTCAGGATGCCGGCGGCGGCAAGCGCCGCGTCGATTTCGCGTCCGCCGCCGTGGACGACCACGACCGCCGCGAGCCGCGCGAGCCGCGCGATGCCCGTCGCAACGCGCTGGAGGTCTTGGGGCTCTTCGAGCAGCTCGCCGCCCAACTTGAGCACGAGCCGGGATCCGGGATCCAGGATCCGGGATCCGGGGTGCGCAGTGTGGTGTGTGCGACGCCGGCGGCGAATCCCAGGGCTTTTCGGATCCCGGGTCCCCGATCCCGGATCCCGTCTCATATCAACCCCGTCCGCTCGTCGACACCGAGCATGAGGTTCAGGTTCTGTACGGCCTGCCCCGCGGCGCCTTTCAGCAGGTTGTCGAGCACCGCCACCTGTACCAGCCGGCCGCCGCCTTCATCGATCCGCCAGCCGATGTCGCAGAAGTTCGTGTGCGCGACGTGCTTGATTTCGGGGAGCTCGGCGCCGGTGAGCCGGACAAACGGCGCGGATGCGTACGCCTCCTGCATCGCCGCAGACACCTGGACCTCAGTCGTGCCGCGGCGGAGCGACACGTAAATCGTCTCCAGAATACCGCGATCGAGCGGCACCAGATGGGGAACGAACGTGACGCGCGTGCGGAGCTCCTGCTCGATCTCCCCCGTGTGGCGATGCGAGAAGACGCCGTACGCCGCCACGCTGCCGTGGTTCTCGGAGAAATGCGTCCGCTGGCTCGGCGTCTTGCCCGCACCCGAAATGCCGGATTTCGCGTCGATGACAATCGGCCCGTCGAGCAGCCCGGCGGCCGCGAGCGGCTCGAGCGCCAGCAGTGCCGCCGTCGGGTAGCAGCCGGGGCACGAGGCCAGCCTGGCGCCGCGGATGGCGGCGGCGTGACGCTCGGGCAGGGCGTAGACGACCCCGTCAGGAAGCGCGGCCGTGGCGGGATACCACCGCCGGCGGTCGGCGTCGCTGCGGATCCGGAACGCGCCCGACAGGTCGATGACCCGTACGCCGCGCTCGAGGAGCGCCGCGCCAACCTCCGCTGAGGCCGCTTCGGGGAGCGCCAGGAACACGATTTCCGCATTGGCCGCCAGCCGCTCGACGTCGAGCGGCGCGACCGCGCCGTCCCAGATGCGCTTGAGCGCCGGGAGCGGCCGCGGCGCGCTGGCGGCGCCCGACGACATCGCGTCGGTCAGCGTGACGGCGGAGTGGCGGGCGAGGAGCCGCACGAGCTCCTGGCCGGCGTAGCCGGTCGCACCGGCCACGGCCACGCGGGCGAGCCGGGCGGGCGCCGCGGCGGCGCGCTCGGCAGCCTGAGGGACAGTGATCGCCATTGTGCTGAACGGTGAAAAAGAATATTTATACATTCGGCTGTATAAACAGTCAAGCGCTTTGGGGTATGCTAGGTCGCTGCCCATGAAGGCCAGGCGCCAGTCGATCATCCTCGAGACGATCCAGCGGCAGCGCGTGCGCAGCCAGGAGCAGCTCCGCCGCCTGCTGCGCGCCGCGGGCTTCGACGTCACGCAGGCGACGCTCTCGCGCGATATCCGCGAGCTCGGGCTGGTCAAAGGCGGCGCCGATCGCGCCTACCAGCCGCCGGTCGCCTCCGCCGCGCCGTCGGCGAGTACCTCACGCGCGTCGATCGCGTGCAGCAGCTCGTCATCCTGCGGACCGGTCCGGGTCAGGCGCCGCTCCTCGGCGTCGCGCTCGACGGCGCCCGGCTCCCGGAACTGGTCGGCACGATTGCCGGCGACGACACCATTCTCGCTGTCGCGCCCGACGTCCGCCGCGCGCGGGCGCTGGTGAGGCGCCTCGAGAGGCTCTCGCGACCGTGACGGACCGCATCGTCTTCGCCTACTCGGGCGCGCCGGACGCGTGGGCGGCCATCGCCTCGACCGCCGCGGCCCGCGGCGCCGCCATCGTCACCCTGACGCTCGATCTCGGGCAGGGGGCCGACCTCGAGGAGATTCGCGACCGAGCGCTCGCGGCCGGTGCCCTTCGCGCGCACGTGCTGGACGTGCGCGAAGAATTCGCCCGCGACTACGTGCTGCGGGCGCTGCACGCCGGCACCCTTCGGAACGATCCGACGGCGCTCGCACTGGCGGCACAGCTCGTCTCGAGGAAGCTCGAGGAAGTCGCCGCCATCGAAGGGGCAACGGCGGCGGCCGCGTCCGTGACGGTCCATGACAATCTGCTCGGACGGCAGGGCGCCACGTACACGCTGACGAAAGCGCCCGCCGACGCGCCGCCGACGCCGGCGCAGGTCGAGATCGCGTTCGAGCGTGGCGTGCCGGTGGCCATCAATGGCGTCCCGATGGCGCTGACGGAATTGATTGAGAGTCTCACGATCATCGCCGGGCACCACGGCGTCGGGCGTGTCGCCGTCGACGGGATGTGCGGCGAGGCGCCCGCCGCGTCCGTCTTGATCGCCGCATATGACGCACTGGCCGGCGCCTGTCAGCCGGCGGCGGTGACCGGGTCCGTGCGAATCGAGCTGCTCAAAGGCGACCACACGGTAACCAGCGCCAACGCCGGATCCCGGATCCCGGGTCCCGGATCCCGGCTCACGGTGGCGCCATCATGACCCTCTGGTCAGGGCGGTTCGATACCGGCCCCGATCCTGCCGCGTTCGAGTTCGGCATCTCGTTCGGCTTCGACCGTGCGCTCTTCGAGGACGACGTGGCCGGCAGCCTCGCGTGGGCGGAGGCGCTCGGCGCCGCCGGCGTGCTGTCCCCCGAGGAGACCCGCGCCATTATCGAGGGCTTGCAGGCAATCCTCGACGAGGGACGGCGCGACCCTTCGTGCGTCTCCGGACCGGACGAAGACATCCACAGCTTCGTCGAGCGGAAGCTCGTCGAACGGATCGGCGACGCGGGCCGGCGCCTGCATACCGGGCGATCCCGCAACGAGCAGGTCTCGCTCGACCTGCGGCTGTATCTGCGGCGGCGGATTCCCGCGCTTCAGCGGGACGTGGCGGCGCTCGTCGCCGCGTGCGCGGACCAGGCCGAGCGTGCCGGCGCGGCGCTGATGCCGTCGTACACGCACCTGCGGCGGGCGCAGCCGGTGCTCGTGGCACACTACTTCCTGGCGCACGTCGCAGCGCTGCGCCGCGATCACGGACGGCTCGCCGCCGCGGCCGACGAAGCAGATGCGCTGACGCTCGGGTCGGGAGCGATCGCCGGCACCAGCTATCCGATCGACACGGCGCTCCTCGCCCGCCGTCTTGGTTTCTCCCGGGTCGTCCGCAATAGCATGGACGCGTCTTCGGATCGGGACTTCGTCGTGTCGTTTCTGTACGCCGCGTCCGTCGCGATGGTGCACCTCAGCCGGCTGGCGGAGGACCTCATCATCTTCACCGGCGAGGAACACGGATTTTTCGAACTGGCCGACGCGTCGGCGACGGGCAGCAGCATGATGCCGCAGAAGAAGAACCCGGATCCGCTCGAGCTGGTGCGGGGGAAGGCAGGACGCGCCATCGGCCGGCTCACCGGCTGGCTCGCCACCATGAAGGGACTGCCGAGCGGATACAACAAGGACCTGCAGGAGGACAAGGAGGCGGTCTTCGACGCCGAGGCAACGCTCGACGCCTCGCTCCGCGCCACCCAGGCCGTCGTGTCCCGCCTGTCGCTGAACGCCGAACGAACCGAGCGCGCCGCCTCCGGCCTGCTTCTTGCGACGGATGTGGCCGATTACCTGGTCGCGCGAGGGATGCCGTTCAGGCGCGCGCATGAGGTTGTGGGCGCGCTGGTCCGGCGGCTCCTCGCGGAAGGGCGCGATTTCAGCGCGTTGACGCTCGAGGAGTGGCGCGAGGCCAGCGAGCTCTTCGGTGACGATGTGTCGCAGGCCGCCACCGCCCTGGCGTCGGTGCAGGCGCGGCGGACGCCTCAATCGACCAATCCGCAGGCGGTCCGGGTGGCTCTGGAGGAGTGCCGGGGGTGGCTGGCCGCGCTGGAGGCGGGCGGCGGGGCGTAGCGGGGTGCCCGTAAGGGGCCGGCAGGATAGGCAGCCGGACGGGCTTTTGCTACACTTTGAGAACCTGCGCCCCCTTACATCCCACCTGACAGGAACCGGCTCCGGGGGACACCGTCTCAACTGAGGGCGTACGGCGTACTAGGTAGAAAAAGCCTTAGAGCACTCGTGGCGTGTATCGACTGATGCACCACCACCTACGACAGCCCTTCGAGGCTGATCTTGCTGGCCGCGACAGATCGGGGTCCTCGCCGCGCGTTGCGCGGCGGGGTGGAATTGGAGCGGCCAGTCCGAATTTGGGAAGGACGTACCGGTAAATGCAGCAACGCCGGGTTCGGCTCGGTGACATCTTGGACGACTACTGTCCGCGCGAGCGCCGCATCACCAATCACGCCGTGGTCGCGATGGTCGACGATGAGGTGAAGCAGACGCGATGCACGACGTGTGACGCGGATCATGCGTACAAGCACGCGAAAGTGCCGCCGCAGCGCCGGAAACGGGCGGTGGCGGCGATCGGCGGCCCGCCGGCGGCAGTCGAGCCGCTCAAGGCAGCCGCCGCGGTCTCGAGCGACGAGATGCCGGGCGTGGAGCCGTCGACCGAGGACGTGTTCGAGCCGCCGCCGCCGGTCGCGGCCGAGCCAGAGGCGCCGCCGATGGCTCCGGCCGTGGATGAAGAAGGCCCCGTCCATCGGCGTCTGATTCGCGCCACGCTGCCTCGACCCAACGGGCAGCCACCGGAGCGCAGGGAACCGGAGTTCACCATCCGGCAGCCCGGCGTCCGCGGCCGTCCCTTCGATCAGAAGAGCGGCTCGCGTCACGGACGACGCGCGATGCGGGCGCAGGGCGGACAGCCGCAGCGCTTCGGCCAGCCCCCTCGACACGGCTCAGGGCACGGACCGGGGCACGGCGGGCCAGGGCATCGACCCTCAGGCGACCGTCCGGGCCAGCCTGGGGGGCCACGCCACCGTCACGCGGGCGGTCGCGGCGGCCGCAAGCGTGGCCGGTGAAGCGTTGCCGGAATTCTCTGGGAAGACGGGGCTCATCGTTGGCGTCGCGAACAAGCGCTCGATAGCCTGGGCCATTGCCCAGACGACGGCGCAGCGCGGCGCGCGGCTGGCGCTGACCTACCAGGGGCGTTTCGAGGAACACGTCCGCGAGCTGTCGGAGGGACTGGCGGAGCGGCCGCTGGTGCTGCCGTGCGACGTCACCTCCGATGCCGACATCGACGCGGTGTTTGCCCGGGCCGGTGAGGAGCTCGACGGGCTCGATTTCGTGGTCCACGGCGCAGCGTTCGCGCCGCGCGACGAGCTGACCTCGCCCTTTACCAACACGACGCGCGAGGGGTTCCGCATCGCCCTCGACGTGTCGGCGTACTCGCTGATCGCGCTCGCCAGGGCCGCGGCACCGCTCATGGAGAAGCGCGGCGGCGGGAGCATCCTGACGCTCACATACCTCGGCAGCGAGCGCGTCTTTCCCAACTACAACGTGATGGGAGTGGCCAAGGCTGCGCTCGAGGCCACGGTGCGCTACCTTGCCGCCGATCTCGGCCCGAGGAACATCCGCGTGAACGCCATCTCGGCCGGGCCGATCAAGACGCTGGCGGCCGCGGGTATCGCCGGCTTCTCGAACATCCTCACCGTCTACCGCGATCGCGCCCCTCTCCGCCGCAACGTGGAGACCGCCGAGATCGGCGAAGCGGCGGCGTTCCTCCTGAGCGACGCCGGCAAGGCAATCACCGGCGAGGTGCTCATGGTCGACGCCGGGTATCACATCACGGGCATGTAGTTGACGACACGACGATCACGACGCGCGTGAAGACCGCGATGCTGAACGATCCGGCCGTCGGCGGGTTGCGCATCGACGTGGACACGTTGAAGGGCGTCGTCACGCTCTCGGGCCGCGTGAAGACGCCGGCCGAGCGGGATCAGGCCATGGCGCTGACGCGTCAGGTCGAGGGGGTCGTCGAGGTGAAGGACGCGCTGCAAATCATTCCAGATTAAGTGGAGCAAGTGGAAGAAGTGGAAAAGTACACTTCTTCCACCTACCTCCCCCAGGTCTCCGTGCGGATCTGCGCGTCCGGCACGCCGAGCTGCCTGAGCGTCGTGACCGACTCGTCGACGAGCGAGTCGGGTCCGCAGACGACGCAGAGCGTCGACGCCGGTTCGTGCAGGACCGCTTCGAAGTGACCGCGGCCGATCCGGCCGCGCCGCCCCGTCCACGTCGTGCTCTGGTCGCGGGTCACCGTCTGGTGCAGCTCCAGGCGTCCCGCCTCGGCATGGGCGCGGAGCTCCTCGATGAACGCGAACTCGTCGCTGCGCCGCGCGCTGTAGAGCAGTGACAGGCGCTGCCGCGGCTGCCGCCGCAACAGGTGGTCGAGCATCGATCGCAGCGGCGCGATGCCGGTGCCTCCCGCCACGAACAGGATCCAGCGAACGTCGACGGCTGCAGGAAGCGTGAAAGCGCCGACCGGCCCCTCGACGTCCACCAGGGTGCCGGGCATCGCACCGAAACTGGGCCCGGGCGTGCCGTCGGCCTCCACCGCGATCAGCAGCTCGAGCCGTCCGGTCTCCGCCGCCCGTTCGGGCGAGCACGCAATCGAATACGGCCGCCGCTCCGGTTGGCCGTGCGCGCCGACGAGCACCGCCTGCCCTGGCCGGAACTCGAGCGCGTTGCCCCGAAGGTCGAGCGCCACGAGCAGGGATCGCGGCGTGGCTGCTTCGGTCGTGAGAATGGGAACGGTCAGGACGGGCACGTCGGGGCAGTGTACTTCAGCGCTGGAACCGTTCGGGACGTTCGGAACGTTCGGATCGTTCGAATCGTTCGAGGGGAACGCGCTACGATAGGCACATGGAGCCGACCCACATCCGGACGCGCGTGGCGAATCCGGAGTCGCGCGTTCTCGATCCGGTGAAGGGTGTCCTTCGACCGCTGTCGGTGGTACTCGGCTAGTCCCACATGTCCGTCATTCTCGAAAGCGTTCCGGTCGGCCAGAAGGTGGGCATCGCGTTTTCCGGCGGGCTGGACACCAGCGCCGCGCTGCACTGGATGCGCGGCAAGGGCGCGATTCCGTACGCGTACACCGCCAACCTCGGCCAGCCGGACGAGCCCGACTACGACGAGATTCCGCGCCGCGCGCGGCAGTACGGCGCCGAACAGGCGCGGCTCATCGACTGCCGCGCCCAGCTCGTCGCCGAGGGCCTGGCGGCGCTGCAGTGCGGCGCATTCCACATCTCGACCGCCGGCGTTACCTACTTCAACACGACGCCGGTCGGCCGCGCGGTCACCGGCACGATGCTCGTCGTCGCCATGCGCCAGGATGACGTGCACATCTGGGGCGACGGCAGCACGTACAAGGGGAACGACATCGAGCGCTTCTATCGGTACGGGCTGCTCGCCAACCCGCATCTGCGCATCTACAAGCCGTGGCTCGATCAGGCGTTCATCGACGAGCTCGGCGGCCGCGCGGAGATGTCGGCGTACATGCAGCGCGCGGGACTGCCGTACCGCATGAGCGCCGAAAGGGCGTACTCGACCGACTCGAACATCCTGGGCGCGACGCACGAAGCCAAGGACCTCGAGCGGCTCGACGCGGGCATCAAGATCGTGCAGCCGATTATGGGCGTGCCGTTCTGGCGCGAGGACGTCGCCATCCGGTCCGAGGAGGTGACGGTGCGCTTCGAGGAGGGGCAGCCGGTGGCGCTCAACGGGATGACGTTCAGCGACCCGGTGCGGCTGATGCTCGAAGCGAACCGGCTCGGCGGCCGCCACGGGCTCGGCATGAGCGATCAAATCGAGAACCGCATCATCGAGGCCAAGAGCCGCGGCATCTACGAGGCGCCGGGGCTGGCGCTGCTGTTCATCGCGTACGAGCGGCTGGTGACCGGGATCCACAACGAGGACACCATCGGGCAGTATCGCGACAACGGCCGGCGCCTGGGACGGCTGCTCTACCAGGGGCGCTGGTTCGACCCGCAGGCGATGATGCTGCGGGAGACGGCGCAGCGCTGGGTCGCTCGCGCGATTACCGGCGAGGTGGTGCTGGATCTCAGGCGCGGGAACGATTATTCGATACTCGACACGCGCAGCCCGAACCTGACGTACAAGCCCGAGCGGCTGACGATGGAAAAAGGCGACTCGACGTTCACGCCGCGCGATCGCATCGGCCAGCTGACGATGCGCAATCTCGACATCGCCGACACGCGCGACAAGCTGCTGAGCTACCTCAGGAGCGGCGTGCTCGGCCCGGCGGCCTCCACGCTGCCGCGCCTCATCGAGGGCGCCGATCCGAAGAAAGATTGAACGAGCGGTGCCGCGATTCGGTGGTCCGGCTGAAGCCGGACGCCACGTACGCCGGGATTAGGAAAAGAGGGGCGTATCGCGGGCGAGCGGCGGCGTGCCGGAGGTGAGGCGGCGCGACGCCTCGCTCTTGCGCCGGCTCTTGTCCTGGTACATCTGCCGATCGGCCTTGGCGGCGAGCTGGTCGTAGTTGTCGCCGTCGTGCGGAAACACCGCCATCCCGGCGCTGATCGAGAGCGGGACGCGCCGCCCCTCCACGTCGAGGGCAATCTGGCCGATGGCCGTCTGGAGCTCCAACCGCTTCGCCTCGGCCTCGCTGCGGCCGCAGTCCGAGAGCACGACGATGAACTCGTCGCCGGCGTATCGCACGCACATGTCGTACGGGCGAATCGCGCCGCGCAGCACGCGCGCAGTTTCGCGCAGCGCCCAGTCCCCCACGCGATGCCCGAAGGTGTCGTTGATGTCCTTGAACTCGTCGAGATCCATCACGAGCAGCGACACCTCGGACTTGTGACGCTCGGCGCGCGCGAGCTCGCGCGCCAGATGCTGGAAGAGCGACCGCGTGTTCGGCAGGCCCGTCAGTGGATCGGTGAGCGAGTCCTCCTGGGTCTGCTCGAACACGATCGCGTTGTTGATGACCGCCGCCGCCTGCTCACAGACGCGGTCGAGCAGCCGCGCGTGGTCCTCGTGATAGAACCCGGGCGCGGTGTGGTACACGCCGAGCGTGCCGATGAGCCGGTCGTTGAACACCAACGGGCAGACGAGCGCCGACTGCAGGACCGTGGGCGCCTTCGAGCCCATCGCCTCCAGATCCGTACCGGGCCGCGCGTTTACCAGCGGGCGGCGGTTACGCGCCACCCATCCGGTGAGCCCCTGGCCGCTGCGGAGCGTCAGCTGCTGAATCAGCTCCGAATCGGCCCCGGTGGCGAACCGGCACTGCAGGTGCTCGCGGGACGGCGAATACAGGAACAGCGCGCACGCCGAGAACGGCACCAGGCTCGACAGCTTCGACGAGATGAGCGTCATCGTATCGTCGACGGTGAGCTTGGTCCCCATCGTCTGCGCGACCTGATAGAGTGCATGGATTTCACGGTGAGCCACCGCGATGTTCTCGAACACCGTCGACGACGGGCTCGACGCGGGGCGTGCGCCGAGAGTCCTCCGGCCCTCACCCGTCTGCGGCTGTGGGGTCGCTTTGGCCACCGGCGAGTTGATCATCTCGATCTCGGCGGCAAGCGTCGGCAGGACCGTGAGAAAGAGATCGACCAGACGCGGATCGAGCGCTTTCCCCGCCTCCTGTCTGAGGACCTCGGCCGCGGCCTCCTGGCCAATCGCCCTGTGATACGGCCGATCGGAGGTCAACGCCTCGAAGTAGTCGGCGAGGCAAATCACGCGGGCGCCAAGCGGGATGTCGTGCTCCTTGAGGCCGGTCGGGTACCCGCGACCGTCCCACCGCTCGTGATGGCTCAGGATGATCGACGTGACCGGATACGGAAACGGCACGCTGCGCAGGATCTCGGCCCCGACTTCGGGGTGCACGCGCACTTTCTGGAACTCTTCCGGCGTCAGCGGGCCGGGCTTCGCGAGAATGTGGTCGGGAATCGCCAGCTTGCCGATGTCGTGCAAGAGCGTCGCCGTCCTGATGGCCTGCACCTCTGCCTCCGACATGCCCAGGGCGCGCGCGAGGCCGGTGGCGTAGGCCTGCACCCGGCGGATGTGATTGGGGCTCGTCTCGTCCTTGGCGTCGATGGCGAGCGCGAGCGCTTCAATGGTGGCCAGGTTGAGCTCGGCCATCTGCCGGGCGTTCCTGCGTTCGTCCGCGACACGCTGCAGACACGCCAGGTAGGCGAGCAGCAACGCCGCGGCCGTCCAGATCACGAGCCATACGGCGGACGCCGAGAGGACGGACGCCACCACCGCCGCACCTGCGGCTGCAAGCGCGCCGCCCGCACACGCCCGGGCGGCGAACGGCCGCTTCGTCATTCGGAAGGTCCGTAACGCCCCGGGTTCGATCAGGGCAGCCAGATGATCGTGACTCGCGTTCTCATGTCTTGTCCCTTCAGTGGCTGACGTGTGTGCTCCACACGATGTTGGTGCTCCACACGATGTTGGTGCTCCAGACGATGTTGTCGCCGTCGCCTGTGCGCCAGACGATGTTGTCGTCCGATGATGCCGTTCCCCAGATGAAACCGCCGTCTCCCCGAACACCCCAGATCACCCCCGTACAATTGGCGCCGCCGCACTGCGTGCTCCACACGATGTTGGTGCTCCACACGATGTTGCTGGCCTGAACGCCCCAGACGATCGGCTGACCGCCGCTCGTCGCCTCCGTGCCCCACGTCACGTCGCGCGACCACGCGTTGGCGCCCGGCAGCGGAATGCCGCGCGTCACCCGGTTATTGCCCCAGATGATGTGCCTGCCCCAGGCGACGTACTCGTCCTCGATGACATCGCCCGGTTCCAGCAGGCCGTGGTTCGGCGCGGCGAAGAAGCGCGCCATCCGGATCGCACCCAGCGTGTTCAGCAGGCCCGCGCCCTGAGCGAGGAGCGACTCACCCTCGCGCACTTCCGCGGTGTACTGCAGGATGGCCTTCACGGCGTTCGGCGTGAGATCCGGGTTCGCCTCCAACATCAACACCACGGTGCCCGTCACCACCGGCGCCGCCATGCTCGTGCCCGTCAGGCTCAGGTACGGCTTGTACGGCGTTTCGCGCGTGCCGTCGAGAAGGTAGCCGGAGTACAGCACGTACAACGTGCTGTGCGGATCCGACAGCGACTCGGTGCCGACCCCGGGCGCGATGAGATCGGGCTTTGCCGCGAAATCGATCCAGGTCGGCCCCCGCGAGCTGAAGAGCGCCAGCGCGTCGTTGCTCCGTTGCCGCGTCCCTTCGTGGCTCGCCGCGCCCACCGTGAGCACCCACGGCGCGTTGCCGGGGCACGTGATGCCGCCGTACTGCGTCTCGCCGTCTTCGTTCATGCCGAGATTGCCCGCGGCCGCGACGACCACGATCCCCGCTTCGACGGCCCGCCGGGCGGCGAGCGCGAGCGGGTCGGTGTGATAGGACTCGAAGACGCCGGAGGCGACCGACAGGTTGATCACCCGGATGTTGTAGGTGTCCTTGATCGCGATCGCGTAGTCGATCGCCGCGATCACGTCGCTGATGTACCCGAATCCCTGCGCGTCGAGCACCTTGAGGCCGACCAGGTGCGCGCCCGGCGCCACGCCGCTCCGCGCGCCGTCGGAGTCGTATCCGTTACCGGCGATCACGCCCGCGACGTGCGTGCCGTGGCCGTACTCGTCGATCGGCTGGTCCGACGTCCAGATGCGCGGGTTGAGCGTGACGGTGAAGTCGCGGAAGTGGACCACACGCGGGTTCGCCCGCGGGGACTTCGAGTCGGTCAGGTACAGGTCGTCGTGCCAGGCAGTGATCCCCGAATCGATGATGGCGACGCCGATCCCGCTCCCGGTCAGGTCGTAGGTCTCGCGCGCGACCGCGGCCGCAATGGAGGCGCCAGTCCGCTCCAGCGTCGGGAACACCGGGTGATCGGCTCGGACCAAGGCCACCTGCGGGTTCCCCGCGAGGCCGGCGAGCGCCGTGTTGTCGACGTCGGCGACGAGCGCGCCCACCACCGGGAGCTCGCGTCCCGCAATGCCGCCGCTGCCCGTGACCACGCGTGGGTCGGGGTGGCCGCGGAACTGCACGATGACGCGGGATCGGCCGGCGAGCTGCCGCGACCGTGCCTGCAGCACGCGGTCGAGCTTGTCGGCCGGCACGGGCTGGCTCCAGGCCGGTGCGGGTCTGAAGGCGGCGCAGACGACGACCAGGAGCAGCGCCGCTCGAAGTCGGAAGGCGAAAGTCGAGGGCGTCATAGGGAGAAGTGACCGCGGTGGGGCAAAAATACTGCCGAGGTCGCGCCTCGGGCAGAAGCAGTTGATTAACTACCGGTGTCTCAGTGGGTTACTGCCGAAGATCGTCTCAAGGTTTGGCCGCCGGTCGCGGATCGGATGTGCAGAAACTGCACTGCTCCGTCAGGGATCGGAAGGCAAAAACGTAACTCCGGCGCTTCGCCCCGCGGGGGGTGCGGCTAGGACGCCGCAGTACGTTTCGGGTGGTCGAGGCCGTATTCGACGATCTTGCGGTAGAGCGTTCCCCGACTGATTTCGAGGATGCGCGCCGCTTCCTTCTTGTTCCACGCGGTGGCCTCGAGCGCGCGGAGGATGTGCGCACGCTCCGCCTCGCGCAGCGTGGGTAGCCGCGGCGGCGCCAGCGCCTCCGAGGCGGCGTGTCCGTGCAGGAACTCGATATCGGTGTCCCGGATGATGCGCCCGGGCGCCGAGAGCGCCGCCCGCGACACGGTGCTTTCGAGCTCACGGATATTGCCCGGCCACGGGTACGCCTGGAGGATCGCGATCGCTTCCGCTGAGAACGTCTTCGCGTCGAGCGGCAGCCCGTTGGCGGCGCAGTAGCGCGCCAGGAACCGCGCGGCGAGCACCGGAATGTCGATCGGGCGTTCCCGGAGCAACGGCAGGCGGATCGCGAACGCGTTGATCCGGTAGTAGAGATCCTCCCGGAAGCGGCCATCGCGGACGAACAGATCGAGCGCGCGGTTGGTGGCGGAGATGAGGCGGAAGTCCACGTGCACCGACCTCTGGCCGCCGAGGCGCTCGAACCGCCGGTCCTCCAGCGCGCGCAGCAGCTTGGCCTGCGCCATCAGCGACAGATCGGCAATCTCGTCGAGGAACAGCGTGCCGCGGTCGGCCAGCTCGAGGCGGCCGGGCTTGCGGTCGTGTGCGCCCGTAAACGCCCCTTTCTCGTAGCCGAAGAGCTCCGATTCGAACAGCGTGTCGGGCAGCGCGGCGCAGTTCACCGCCTGGAACCGCTCCTTGCCCCGGCGGCTCAGCTCGTGAATCATCCGTGCGACGACCTCCTTGCCCGACCCGGTCGGCCCGAGGATGAGCACCGCGATGTCGGACTTGGCCGCCGTCCGGATCCACTCGAAGACGATCAGCATCTTCTCGTCACGGCCGATCATCTCGCGGAAGCGTTGCACCGACGGGGCCTGATCCTCGGCGCTGATCGTGGCGCGCCGCTCCAGGAACTGGTCGAGCAGCACCACCTGGTCGGGCTGTTCGGGGCGCTGCGCGACATACCGGGGCGGGGGGCCCGGCAGCCGCCGGACCACGCCGAAGTCGACCAACTCGGCGAGACAGTTGTCAACGTCGCCCCGCATCCGGCCGAAGACTGCCATCAGCGAATCGACGTCGAAGGCCTCCTCCGGGCTCGCGTTCAGGAACCGCAGCAGCCCCGCACGGAGCGGCGACTGAACGAGCGTACGGAAGCGCAGCACCTCGTCGGCAGGCGGGTCGGACCGGAACGCCATTACGGCCGCACGACGGGAAGACAGGGTGGTATCGTCCACGAACTCTGCTGCGACAGTCGGGGTAAGCTAGACCTCGTGCCCCACCGATCTCCGGGTGCGCCCCGCCAGCGACGCGGCGACTACCTGTCCGGCAAGCCAATCCGCTACTATCGGCCGCGCGGCAGCGCGGATATCCGGCACCTGATCGAGGAGGGATTTCAGGCGTTCAACGCCGCCCGCCTCGGCGAGGCGTGCCGGATCTTCACGGAGAAGATGTTGCTGCCGGAGCACGACACGATGATCGGCCTCACGATGGCGGGCGCGATGACCCCCGCGGGCCTCGGGGGGTGCGTCGTCGAGCTGATGGAGCGCGGGCTGGTCGACTTCGTCATCAGCACGGGCGCGAACCTGTACCACGATCTCCACTACGCGCTGAACTTCACGCTGCACCGCGGCTCGCCCTTCGTCGACGACGTGGAGCTGTACGAGGAGGGTGTCATCCGCATCTACGACATCCTGTTTCCGGCCTCGGTGCTGCTCGAGACCGACGCCTACATCCGTGAGTTCCTGGCGCGGTGGGGCGTGAACGCCCCGGTGTCGACGGCGGAGCTGCACTACGCGCTCGGCTGCGATCTGCTGAAACGGCAGCCTGGATGCCAGGAGTTCTCGATGACGGCGGCGGCCGCCGCCTGCGGCGTCCCGATCTACACCTCGTCGCCCGGGGACAGCTCGATCGGGATGAATCTCGCCTTTCACGAGCTGATGAACGACGGCCGGCTGATGATCGACCCGAACAAGGACGTCAACGAGGTCTGCGCGCTCATCCTCGCGGGCCGGAAGAACGGCTGCGTGATCCTCGGCGGCGGGTCGCCGAAGAACTTCTACCTGCAGGGGCAGCCGACGCTCTGGGAGGTGTACGGCATTCCCAAGGGCGGCAACGATTATTTCATCCAGATCACGACCGACCAGGTGGTGTGGGGCGGGCTGTCGGGGGCGACGCCGGCCGAGGCCGTGAGCTGGGGCAAGGTGAATCCGGGCGTTCTGCCCGATACGGTGGTCGCCTACTGCGACTCGACAATCGCGTTTCCGCTCTTCTGCGAGTACGCCGTCGGCTCCGCGCACGGACGACGGACGCGAAAAGAGCTGGTGCACCGGCGCGACGAGCTGGTAGCCACGCTCAAGCGCGAAGCCCGCGTCGCGCGCCGCAAGCACCCGGCGCCGGCGGATCCGGTGGAGACGATGCCGGACCTCGAGCGACACCGGTAATGGGTACACTGGCGTCGGAACTGGGTCTCCACGCCGGCCGCATCGCCGGGCAGCCGCGGCTGTACGTCGACGCCAACGTGCCCGCGGGGCTGGTGGAGTTCATGCGGGCCCGCCTGCGCTGGGACGTGCTCTTCGTCCTCGAGCACGAGGATCTGCGTCGCGCGCGCGACGGCGAGCACTACCGCCTCGCACGCCAGCTCGGACGCACGCTCCTCACGCTGGACCGCGATTATCTCGACGACGAGCGGTTTCCCCCCGCCGAGAGCGGCGGCGTCATCGTCCTCACCGCGCCGACCGAGCGTGGGTTTCTCGGCCTGCTCACGCGCCTCGACGAGCTGTTCCGCGCTCCCAACCGCGTTGGCGGGGGCTCCGGCGGACCGGCGCCGCTCGACGGCCGGAAGCTGCAGCTGCACGTCGAGGACCTGACTCCTGACTCCTGACTCCTGACTCCTGACTCCTGACTCCTGACTCCTGACTCCTGACTCCTGACTCCTGACTCCTGACTCCTGACTCCTGACTCCTGACTCCTGACTCCTGACTACAATCTCAGAATGATCGTCCTCGTCGGCGGCGACCTGGTCCTGCCGGATCGGATCCTGTCCAGCGCGTCGCTCCTCATCGACGGGACGCGCATTGCCGCCATCGAGCCGCGGGACCGCATCGACGCAGGGGGCGCGACGATTGTCGACGTGCACGACGCCTGGGTCGTGCCCGGGTTGATCGACGTGCACGTGCACGGTGTCGACGGGGTCGACACGCTCGATGCCGGCAACCCTGTCGCGGACATGGCCGCGCGGCTGCCGCGGTACGGCGTGACCGCTTTTTGCCCGACGACGGTCGCGTGCCCGCCCGCCGCACTCCGGGCGGTGCTCGGGGCAGTCGCGCAGTCGCGCGCGGCGCGCCCGCGGGCCAGCGCGCGCGTGCTGCCGGCGCACCTCGAGAGCAATTTCCTCAACCCAGAGTACCGCGGCGCGCAGCCGGCCGAGTGCCTGCGGCTGCCTGATGTTGGTCCGGCTGAAGCCGGACGCCACGTACGACCTGGACACCGCGAACGCGACGGCGAGTTCTCCGCGCGCGACATCCTCGACGTCATCGCTTCGGCACGCCCAGATGTCGGCATTGTCACACTCGCGCCGGAGCTGCCCGGGGGCGTCGAGCTGGTGCGTACGCTCGTGGCATCGGGGCACCGCGTCTCGCTCGGCCATTCCGGCGCGAACATAGACGAGGCGATGGCGGCCATCGACGCCGGTGCGCGGCACGCCACGCATCTCTTCAACCGGATGACGCCGATGACGCACCGCGCGCCCGGCATCGCCGGCGCCGTCCTCGCCCGCGACGAGGTGGCGGCCGAGCTCATCAGCGACGGCTACCACGTGCATCCGGCGATGAGCCGCGTGGCGATTGCGTCCAAGGGCACCGACCGCATCATGGCCATTACCGACGGCACCGCAGGAGCCGGTCTGCCGGTCGGGTCAGAGGCCCGCCTCGGCGGGCGCCGCATCCGCGTGACCGACACGGCGGCGGTGCTGGACGAGGGCACCCTGGCGGGCAGCACGCTGACGATGGATCGCGCGTTCAGGACCATCGTGTCGGTGTTCGGCCTGTCCGTCGTCGACGCGGCGATCATGTGCTCGACCACCCCCGCGCGCGAGCTGGGGCTGACGGGATTCGGTCTGCTCGCCGAAGGCGCCGTGGCGGACGTCGTCGTCCTCGATCGCGGCTTTCGCGTCGGCCGCACGTTCATCGACGGCCGCGAGGTCTTCAGCCGCGGCCGCGGCTGAGACGCACGGCGCCGGGCCGGGGACTATAATCGGCCATTCATGATTGGCGATTGGCGATTCGTGATTTGAACGCAGCAAACACAAATCACAAATCAGAAATCGTAAATGCCGAGAGGAGGTCCGATGTCCCGGCTTTCGTGCGTCGTCATCTGGGCGGTTGTCGTTCTTGCCCCGGCTGCCGCCGTCCAGGCGCAGGATCGGGGGCTCCAGCTGCGGGCGCCCTCGGCGCGCCCGGAGCTCGTCACGGGCGGTGACGTGCTCGTGCGCGTCGAGGTGCCGGCGGGGACGACCACGGCCATTGTGCGCTTGACGCTCAACGGCGTCGACGTGACGTCGGTGCTGCGCGCCGACGAGGGCGGGCGATCGCTGACAGGTGTGATCGGCGGCCTGCCGACCGGCGCCAGTCAGCTCGTCGCGACGAGCGGCAGCGCCTCGGCGCGACTGACCCTCGTCAATCACCCGATCACCGGTCCCGTGCTCTCCTCGCCGCAGGAGCAGCCGTTCGTCTGCATGACGGAGCGGTTCAAGCTGCAGTCCGGCGGGACGTTCGGCCGGCCGCTCGACGCGAACTGCTCGGTTGCGACGCGCGTCGATTACGTCTACCGCACCGCCGCCGGTCTGGATCTGAAGTCGCTGCCCGACTTGAAGACTGTCCCCGCCGACGCCGCGATGGTTACCGTCAACGGCCGGCAGGTCCCGTACATCGTCCGGATCGAGACCGGCACGATCAACCGCGCGATCTATCAGATTGCGATGCTGCACAACCCTGCGGCCGATCCGGCGCCGGATTTTGCCATGCGGTCGCCCGGATGGAACGGGAAACTGATCTACACGTTCGGCGGCGGCTGCGAGCCCGGTTGGTACCAGCAGGGCGCCTCCACGGGGGGCGTCACGGACGACCATCACCTGCGGCAGGGGTACGCAGTGGCGTCCGCCTCGCTCACCGTCGCGGGGAACAACTGCAACGATCTGGTCTCCGCCGAGACGATGATGATGGTGAAGGAGCGGTTCGTCGAGGCCTACGGCGTGCCGCTCTTCACGATCGGGTGGGGCTCCTCCGGCGGCGCGATCCAGCAGTACCAGATCGCGGACAACTATCCCGGGCTGCTCGACGGCCTCATCACCGGCCGCAGCTTCATGGACACGCCGTTTGCGAGCGCGACGAGCAGCGGCGACAGCCGGCTGCTGTTCACGTATTTCGCGACGAACGCAGGGGTCCCGTTCACGGACGAGCAGAAGCGCGCGGTGGCGGGCTTTGGCACGGTGGACACGATTGAGAACCTGTCGCGCGTGCGCGCCGGCCGCTTCAGCGCCACCGAGCGGTGCCCGGAGGGGCTCGCGCCCGAGCTGCGCTATCATCCGGCGAAGAACCCGAAGGGCGCGCGCTGCAGCATCTGGGACCACGGCGCGTCCGTCTACGGCCGCGACCCGAAAACCGGCTTCACTCGGCGGCCGCTCGACAACGTCGGCATCGAGTACGG
Source organism: Acidobacteriota bacterium (assembly GCA_016192845.1). Classification (GTDB taxonomy): domain Bacteria; phylum Acidobacteriota; class Vicinamibacteria; order Vicinamibacterales; family UBA2999; genus MELF01. The sequence goes on along the minus strand of JACPTI010000058.1, from coordinate 1,966 downwards.
CCTCGAGGCGCTCAACGCCGGCGTCATCACGAAAGAGCAGTTCCTGGATCTCAACGAGAAGATCGGCGGCTTCGACATCGACGGCAACCTCGTCCGGGAACGGATGGTCGCGGATCTCGAGGCCACGCGCGCCGCGTACCGGACCGGCCGGATGGCCAACGGCGGCGGCGGCCTGAAGGCAACGCCCGTCATCGACTACCGCACGTACTACGACGACCTGCCCGGGGGCGACGTCCACCTGCGCTTCCACTCGTTCTCCACGCGGGGGCGGCTCGAGAAGGCGAACGGCTACTCGGACAACATGATCATGCTGCTCGAGGACCGGCGGCACGGCGACTTCGACACGACGAGTCCCGTGCTGGTGGAGGCACTGGCGCAGATGGATCAGTGGCTGACGAACCTGGCGCGCGACGGCTCGGCGGACGCGCCGATTGCCAAGCTGCGCCGGGCGAAGCCGGCGGATCTCGTCGATGCCTGCTGGACCAAGGACGAAGCGCCGCAGAAGATCGTCGAGCCGCTGCAGTACCGCGCGGGACGCTGCCACGAGCTCTATCCCGCGTACTCGTACCCTCGCGGCGTGGCCGGCGCGCCGATCTCGAACGATGTCGTGAAGTGTCAGCTGAAACCGATCGGCGCCGCCGACTACGCGGTGACGTTCACGGCGGACGAGCTGGCGCGGCTGCGCCGGATCTTCCCTGAGGGCGTCTGCGACTGGTCCAAGCCGGGCGTCGAGCAGCAGGGGCTCGCGGGGACGTGGCTCGTGTTCCGGGGCGGAAGCAACACGACGCACACCCAGTAGAACAACTCGTTCGGATCGTTCGGAAGGTTCGGGCCGTTCGGGCCGTCTGGATCGTTCCGGTTTCGGGTGACGTCATGGGAGCGGGGACCGCTAAGTGTTATCATTGTGTGAGGATATGATAACACTATGATTCGAACGCAGGTATCGCTTGGCGAACGGGAGTACCGCGACGCGAAAGCCGAAGCCGCGCGGCAGGGAATTTCGCTGGCCGAGTTCCTCCGGCGCGCCGTCGGCGCAGCGCTCCTCGAACGCCGCTCGTCCAGGCGGCCCTGGATGCGGCATGCAGGTAGCCTAGCGTCCGGCGACCCCCAGGCGAGCGTCTCGGTGGATGAAGTCGTGTACGGTCGCGGCCGCCCATGAGGGCAGGGCCCGTCTTTCTCGATACCGGAATATTTACCGCATTTCTCGATCGGTCCGATCATTACCATTTCGCAGCCGTCCGGCTGTTCGCCGATCCACCGCGTCGGTGGTACAGCTCGATGGTGGTGGTCTCCGAGACGTACGGATGGTTTCTGCATCGTCTCGGAGAGGAGGCGGCGCGGACCTTCCGCGTGACACTTGCCGATTTGCCGCGACTGCGACTCCTCGCCGTGGATGCCGCCCATCATGGTGCCGTCTGCCGGAAGCTCGACCAGTTTCGCGGTCATAAACTTACATACGTCGACGCGTCGAGCCTTGTGCTGCTCCAGGCACGCGGCATCAACGAGGTGTGGGGCACGGACGCCGATCTGGGGTTGGAAGGCGCGAGGGTGTTCCCGATCGGTCCTTCGGAATAAGAAGGGCTCAGCCGACGCACGATCAGCGGGTCGGGACGCGGCGGTTCAGCTCGACAAACCAGTTGAGGATCACGTTGATGCGGGTGGGAATGGCGGCCGGCTCGTAGCGGATCATGAGGAAGCGCTCGCCGTCGGGCATGACCGCAAACGACGCGGTTATTGCCGGATCCCAGCCGCCACCAAGCTCCCAGCCGGCATCGAACAGCCTCTTCGGTTTGCCGGCCGCTACGCGCTCGCCTGGTGCAAGGTCAACGGCCATCATGGCGTTCCCCTGCCGATAAAAGATGCGGTTCCCCTTTGGCGACCACGCCGGTTCGCCACCGCCATCAGTTGATACCTGCACGCGCTCGCGTGATCCCTGGAAAGGCTGGATGTAGACCTCGCTCCTGCC
>JACPTI010000057.1 GCA_016192845.1 Acidobacteriota bacterium | reverse complement strand
GGACGCGTTCGCGGATTACGCGCCGGCCTTTTCGCCTGACGGCGCGTTCGTGGTGTACGTCTCGCGGATCAGCGGCAACGACAAGCTCATGAAAGTGGATCTGGCCACGGGCGCCAAAACGCAGCTCACGTTCGGCACGCATGACGACGGCGCCGCGCAGTTCCTCAACACCAACACCATTGTGTTCCCGTCGACGGCCACGGATCCGGCGGCACCGATTGATCCGGACGTGGCGCGGAACGGACGTATCTACAACGTCTGGACGCTCGACCTGGCCACGGGCGCGCTCAACCAGTACACCGACGCGCTCGGCGGCAACCTGTCCCCGGTGCCCCTCAAGGGACGCGACGGCACGCGCATCGCCTTCGTCACCTACGCGAAGGGGGAGTACGACGTGCACACGATCGATGGCCGCGCGCCGCTGCACACGGCGGCCACGGACGACTTCGGCGCGCCCGGCCCGGTCGTCGACTTCCAGGCGCCGCTGACGCATACGCTCGCCGCGGAGAACAAGAGGAAGAAGGGGGCGTTCGGCAAGCTGTTCCCGGAGAGCCGCCAGCCGGTCAATGTCGGCGTGACGAGCGGCGGCGACGTGTTTGGTGGCACGGTTGTGTCCTTTGCCGACGTGCTCGGTGACCGCCGGATCGACCTGTTGGCGCTCTCGGTCCAGCAGTACCAAACGATCGCGGCCTCCTACGTTGATCTGTCCCGGCGGCTGCAGTGGGCGGTGCAGGGCTTCTCCCAGACGCAGTTCTTCTTCGGCCCGGCCGGCGCCTTCTTCGATCCGGCGTTCAGCGGGTTTATCGATCGCGATCTGGCCACGGCCACGCGCACGGTGCGCGGCGGCGCCGTGTTCGGCATCTACCCGTTCAACCGCTATCGGCGGCTGGAGGTCTCGGCGGGCGTTGCGCATTACTCGGAGCAGTTCGAAGACCCGGCGCTCGAGCAGTTCTCCCGCGACTTCCAGCAGGCCCAGTTCGGACAATCGCTGTTCCGGGACGGTACCTTCGTGCCGCTGACGGCAGCGTTCGTCCAGGAGACGACGGTGTTCCGCCCGTTCGGGCCGCTCGCCGGGAACACCATGCGGATCGCCTACGAGTACGCGCCCGGCATCGGCGGCGCCCTCTCGCGACAGACCGTCGACGCCGACCTGCGGTACTACCAGCGCCTCGGCGCCAACGGTGTCCTGGCGCTCCGCGCGCGCGGCTTCCGGAGCTCGGGAGACTCCCCGGACTTCCTGTTTTTTGGCGGCAACTCCGAGATGCACGGCTACGAGTACCTCGAGTTCCTCGGGCAGAACGCGTTCTTCGGCAACGCCGAGCTGCGGTTCCCGCTCATCGACGCGATGGCGACGCCGATTGGGGTCCTGGGCGGCATTCGCGGCCTGTTCTTTTTCAATATCGGCGGCGCCTGGTTCGACGACACCGGGTTCACCTTCGCGACCTCCTCGACAGAAACGGTGCAACCGGTGGTCGGGGCGCGCATCACGCCGTTGGGGGTCGAGGAGCTCCTCGGGCCGCCGACGCAGGTCTCCGGCTTTCGACTGAAGGACGGCCGTGCCTCGTACGGCCTCGGCCTCGAGACCTTCGCCCTCGGCTTCCCGGTGCACTTCGACTGGTCGTGGCGCACGCTGTTCAACCGGCAGTGGGAAGACGTGCTCTTTGCCCGCCAGGGGGGCAGCAGCGCGTTCCGCAAAGCGCGGTTCGACGTGTGGATTGGCTACGACTTCTAGACGAGGAGGGTCGGAGGTGTTGCGAACAGAGTTCGGTGGGGCGCTCGCGGTGGTGGATCTCGGCGATGAGGTCATACCCATGCCGGCGCCGCCCCGTGAGGCGTGCCAGTTTGATCAGATCATCAGCACCTCGCCAGCCATGCGCCCGGTCCTCGAGTTGGCACGGGCCGCCGCCGACAGCACGACGCCGGTCCTGCTTCTCGGTGAGACCGGGACCGGCAAGGAGCTGCTCGCCCGGGCGATGCACGCGACTGGGCCGCGCCGCACCCGGACGCTTGTCCCTGTGAACTGCGCCGCGCTGCCGCACGACCTTGTCGAGAGCGAGCTGTTCGGCCACCGCCGCGGCGCCTTTTCCGGTGCGCTCACCGATCATCCCGGCCTGTTTACGTTCGCGCACCACGGCACGCTGCTGCTCGACGAGATCGGGGAGCTGCCGGCCGGCGCGCAGGCGAAGCTGCTCCGCGTCCTGCAGAGCGGCGAGATCCGGCCGGTCGGCGGCGTGGAGAGCCGCACGGTGGACGTGCGGATCCTCGCGGCCACCAACCGCAGCCTCGCCGAGCCCCAGCGCGGCGTGCTCCGGCAGGATCTTTTCTACCGGCTGTCGGTCGTGGTCATCGAGATCCCGCCGCTGCGCCAGCGCCGCGACGATATTCCCTTGCTCTTCGAGCACTTCCTCGCGCGGTATCGGCACCGCGGCGCGGCGCCGTTGTGGCACGTGGAGCCCGGTGCACTCGATCTGCTGCTGAAGCATCCCTTTCCAGGCAACGTGCGAGAGCTCGAAAATCTCGCCCAGTTCCTCTGCACGATGCTGCCAGCACCGGCCGACACCGTACGTGCGGGGGATGTCGCAGGTTGGCTGCACCGCCAGGCGGCAAGCCGGCCGGTCAGCGACGCTGGGCCCGAATCGTTGAACCTGCGGGCGCTGGAGGAGTGGGCGGTGCGCATCGCGCTCGAGCGGGCGGGCGGCAACAAGAGCTGCGCAGCGGCCATGCTGGGCGTCTCACGCGACACGCTCTATCGCATGCTTCGCGGGCGGACGCCTGGGCGGGGGCGAGTCAGACGTTCGGGCGATGCGGCCTCGAAAGGGAACGGTACAGGCTGCGACTGTTATCCGAGAGCCTGACATGGGGCGATTGATGTTGGCGTGGGCGATCCTGGCGCTGGTGCTCGTGGTGTTCGCCCTGGGGCTCTCGGCGCACGACACCGTCCGCGTGACGGGCCGGCTCACGGCGACGGTGCAGGAAGCCCAGGAAGGGTATTTCGCGCTGGGCATGGAAGCAGCCATCGTCGCCAAACCCGACAGCGAGCTCCACCGCTGGCTCAGGAGTCACGAGGGTCAACGACTCAAGCTCACGCTGGAGCCCGATTTGGAGGCGGAATCGCTGCCGTAGATGCGGGAATCCCAAACCTGGGGGGAAGTTCACACACGGACCGGCGCCTCATGTCACGGCACCGCGGTTGCAGGGAGCGCAAAAACAAAAGGGGCGTCCCTAACCTTTTTGAGGTCGGTAACGTTCTGAGATCAGTGTCGCCAGGACAGAGCGCGGTTTCCATGAGGTGACAGGCGCGTTTGGGTGAGCCTCCAACTGCTTGCGGGTGAGGCGGGACGCGGGACCGGTCGCGGCTGTATTCAGGGAGGTCTTATGAACGAGGGCCTGTTCAGCGCTTCCAATCAGCAGATACTTCGTCGGATCTGCGGCGAGTACCTGGAAATGCCAGGTCTGCAACTCACGGCCAGGCAGGCGCAGCGGCTGTGGGGTCTTGACGAAGCCACCTGTGCGCAGCTCCTTGCTTTCCTTGCTGAGAGCAAGTTCTTGACCTGTACAGTCGACGGCAAGTATGTGCGGCTCACCGAGGGCGCCCTCCGCCGGCCTCCGCTTCGAATGGCGAAGACCAGCGTTGATGCGACGACCTCTCTGCGAGCGAGTGAGAGGCCACCCGCCGCATAAGCAGGCGCCATATCTGAGCGCCCCACGCGCGGAGGATGTTGCGTTGTTGCCTGTGGCGCTCACGGGTTGCGCTGCCAGACCAGATGGCAGCGCCAGCCCGCCACGCGGCAGCAGGCAACCATCCGCATGCGCCTTGCCGTCATCACTCCCTTCCTATGAAAGCGACTGCGAAACAAGGAGGCTTGACATGATTTTCCGACGTACGTCGCTCGTCGTCGCCTTCGCGCTGGTCGCATTGTGCTGCGGCGCCGCGGCATGGGCACAGGGCGCGGAAGGAAAGCTCAGCGGCGTCGTGCGTGACACGACTGGCACCGGGATCCCGGGCGTCACCGTCACGGCCAGGAATCAGGCCACCAATGCGTCCCAGACGACGACCACGGCCACCGACGGCAGCTACTCCCTTTCCCTGGCGCCGGGCACTTACAGCGTGACGGCGTCGCTCCTCCCCTTCCGGACGACCACAGAAGTGGTCGAAGTCGCCGGAGGCGACTCGAAACCGCTCGACTTTTCGCTGCTGCTGTCGCTGAGCGAGCAGATCACCGTCACAGCCACGAAGCGTGAGGAGACCGTGCTCAACGTGCCCTTCTCGGTGGCGGTGCCCACCGAGGAGACGCTGCGCGCTCGCGGTGTGGAGGACATCGAGGGCGTGGCGGCGAACGTCGGCGGGTTCACCGTCCAGAACCTCGGACCCGGTCAGAGCCAGATCGCGATGCGTGGCGTCTCCGCCGGCCAGATCGTGCGCGACCAGCCCGGGGTGAAGGAGCAGGTCGGCGTCTACCTCGACGAGTCGGTCGTCTCCCTTTCGCTCTTCACGCCGGACCTCGACCTGTTCGACATCAATCGCGTCGAGGTGCTACGGGGTCCTCAGGGGACCCTGTTCGGCTCCGGGTCCCTGTCAGGAACCGTGCGGTACATCACGAACCAGCCCCAGTTCGGCGTCACGAACGGGTTCGTCGAGCTCGGCGGCAGCACGATCGACGGCGGGAACCAGGGTGGCAACGCCAAACTCGCCTTCAACGTTCCCCTGGGTGACACGGCGGCCCTGCGCGTGGCAGCCTACTACAACCGGATCGCGGGCTACATCGACGCGGTCCAGCCCGACCTCAGCGTCAAAGATGACGTCAACGACGGCTTCCGGACAGGCGTGCGGGCAGCCGCCAGGATCGCCCCGAACGATCGCCTGTCGATCACGCCGCGGCTCGTCTACCAGACGGTCGAGATGGACGGGTGGAACCGGATCGACACCTTCAACATCCTCGCCAATCCGTTCACCACGACGCGGCCGGCGGTCACGCTCGGCGAACGCCAGCAGTTCATCCAGCTCGAGGAGGAGTTCGATGATGATTTTGTCCTCGGGGACGTCATCGTCGATTACAGGTTCGGCGACGTCGGCCTCACGTCGATCACCTCCTACACGGACCGTGACGTCCTGGTGATCCGTGACGCAACCGCGCTGACGGGCAGCATCACGGGCGGCAGCATCGGCCTGGCGCCGAGGGTCTTCACCCTTGACGCGCCGTTGTTCGATGCCACGACGGCGAACACCTTTACGCAGGAGGCGCGACTCTCCGGCACCAGGGGCCGCGTCCAGTGGCTCGGGGGCGGCTTCTTCAGCCACCAGGACCGCGACTACGGCCAGAACCTGCCGGTCGTCGGGTTCGAGGACCTCACCGGCATTCCCACCCGCGGGCTTCGCGCCCCGAAAGACAGCCTGTTCTTCTCCGACCTGAGCTACGACCTCGATCAGTTCGCGTTCTTCGGCGAAGCGACCGTGTCCGTGACCCCGAAGTTCAGCGTGACGGGCGGCCTGCGCTACTACGACTTCACCGAGGACAAGGAGCAGATCTTCGACGGCATCTTCGGCAACGACGACAACGGCACCAGGCTGGTGTCGCAGCCCGGGACGACCGACGCCAACGACGTGGCGCCGCGGCTGATCGCCACCTATAAGCTGTCGGCGAACGCGAACCTGAACGGGCAGGTCTCGCGCGGCTTCCGGCTCGGGGGCATCAACGACCCGCTCAACGTGCCGCTCTGCACGCCCCAGGATCTCATCACGTTCGGTGGACGCGAGACCTGGGAGGACGAGACGCTCTGGAACTATGAGGGCGGCTTCAAATCCAGGGTGCTGAATGGCAACGGTGCGTTCAGCGTCTCCGGGTTCTACATGGACATCAGCGACCTCCAGGCGACCGTCACCGCCGGCTCGTGCTCGTCCCGCGTCATCTTCAACGTGCCGAGCGCCCGCAGCGTGGGGCTCGATGCCGACTTCGAGGCGGCGATCAACCGGAACTTCGACTTCGCCGTCTCCGGGAGCTTCACCGATGCCGAGCTGCGGTCGACGCTCACCTCAACGGACCCGAGTGGCGCCGTCAGCGTCGTGTCGGGGATCCAGAAGGGGCGGCGGCTGCCGAGCGTGCCCAGGTTCCAGCTCGCCGCCGCGGCCACGTACCAGTGGGAGGTGAGGCCGGCCTCGCTGGCGTACGTCACGGGCAGCTACCAGCACATCGGCTCGCGCTTCACGCAGGTCGGCGACGAGGATCTCGGCACGCTCGACCTGCTGTCGTTCGGGGGAAACACGATTGGCGCCCCGCTGACGGCGCGCACCTTCGCGTTCGCCCCCAAGCTGCCCGCCTACGACATCCTCAACCTGCGCGCCGGGGTCCGACGCGAGAGGTGGGACGTGTCGGCGTACGTCAACAACGTGACCGACGAGCGGGCCTTGCTGTCGTTCGACCGCGAGCGTGGGACCCGGGCGCGCATCGGCTTCCTGACCAATCAGCCGCGCACGTTCGGCGTCGCCACGCGCTTGAATTTCTAGCTTCAGAAAACGGTACGCTGCTGGACCTTCTGCTTCGTGGAGAGGCTGAACTTCGCCTCGACCGGCTGTCTGTCGGCGATCCGGGCCGCCACGTACTCGCCGACCGCCGGCCCGTGCTTGAAGCCATGGCCGGAGCCACCACCCACCAGCCACACGTTGGCCAGCTCGGGATGCCGGTCGATCAGGAAGTCGCCATTCGACGTGTTCTCGTACTGGCACACGTCGGCCCCCACGATCGGCGCGTCCTTGAGTGCGGGGAAACGGCGGGCCACGAACTCCCGCACGTGCGCGATCGTCTCGGCGCTCGGCACCCGCTCGAGCGAGTCCGGATCCACCCGCGGGCCATGGCGGTCGAGTGCGACCTTGAAACCGCGCCCCTTGAAATCCGGTATGCCATAAGTCTCTTCCGCGAAGTCCACCCAGACGGGCATGGCCGACGACTGGAAGCGGGCGTCGCCGGCCGGCACGCCAAAGTAGAAGACCTCCTGGCGCGTGGGAAAGATGCGTTCCCCGAGCACGTCCGGGAACAGCTTCGGCAGCCAGGGCCCGCAGGCCATCACGAACGTCTTTGCGGAGATCGTCTTGCCGGAGCGGGTCGTCACGGCGGTCAGCTCACCGCGGCCTGTGGGCGGCAGGACGGCCTCCTGCGCGTACGACGCGCCGGCCGCCATTGCCATCTCGGCAACGGCCTGCACGACGTGGAAGGCCATCAGGAAACCGCTGTCGGGCTCGTGAATGGCCCAGGTGACGGGACCCAGATCGATCTGGGGCCAGCGCGCGGCGAGCTGCGAGCGGTCGAGCCGCTCGTGCCGGATGCGCAGCCGCCTGAGAGTCTCCAGCGTCTTGGCCGTCAGCGGGTCCTGTTCACGCGCCATCCACAGCACGCCCGCACGCTGGAACTGCGTGGTCCGCCCGGTCCGCCCGAGGAGGGCCTTCCAGAGCCCGAGCGAGCGCCTCGACCAGCGGGTGTAGATCTCCTGGTCGCCATACCCCATGCGGATCACGCGGGTCTCTCCGCCCGAGCTCCCGCGAGCGTTGCCGGGCCCGTAAGCGTCGATCAGCGCGACGCGGCGGCCGGCACGCTGCAGGTGATAGGCCGTCCAGGCGCCGAAGACGCCGGCACCCACGACGGCGACGTCGAACGCGCTGTCGCGCGCCACCACGGCCGGGGCCTGGCCGCGCGCGAGCGCGGTGCCCAGTACCCCTGCACCCGCGGTCTGAACGAATCCGCGTCGCGTCGTTCTCATGGTTCCTTCTCCCGTTCGACGTTGTACATCGCGAATTCACAATGAGGCAACGGAGAACTCCATCACAGCCCCACGCTCATGCCGAACACCATCCGCAGGCGCGCCCGGTGCTCGAACCCATTGGGCCGGTTTACGACTGGGACCGCGACCGACACGAACATGGTCGAGCGATCCCGTTCCAGGCTGGTGCTCCGGTTCGAAACGGGCGCCCCGCCTGTCGGTCACGCCCGTCTGACCGGTTGCCAGCTTCAACCCTCCGAGCGCCGCGAGCTCGAACTGCGGGAGGTGGACGAGACGATACTGGCCGAACAGCGCCCCCAAGTCGTCCACCTCTTGTCCGTGCGCCGCGATTGCGCGCAGCTCTGTATCGGCGCGCCGGTCGAAACGGACGACCTCGGTGCGGAAGGTGACCGCGGCGCGCCCGCGCGGAAGGGTTGTGGGAGGCAGGGTGATGATCGGTCCAGATAAGCCGCTGCCCAGTGTGACAGATGGGTGATCCGCCCGCGCGGCGGCCGGCCACAGGAAAGAGAACACGATGAAGTCCGGCTGAAGCCGGACACTACGTACGAGCGTACGTTCGTACGGAGTGTCCGCCTTTAGGCGGACCAGGCCAGACGAACGCGAACGCGTCTGTGAGCCCTTTCACCTCCGCCGCTGTGCCTTGTGGACCCTTGAGCCCGCGATCGTGGTCGGTCCCATAACGGATCTTCAGTTAACCCTCGTCCCGGGACCGAGTAGAAAGGGCCGCTTATAGTTCCTCTCGTCCTGGTGCTGGGCGGCCATAAGCGTCTGTTGTCCACCGAGGAGCACCTGGTCACCGTCCCCGTTTCGGTGCGCCTCGCGCTCTTCTGCGATGCGCGGGAGGCGCAGCGTGAAGGGCAATTCCGCTGCCGGACGCCGAGCGGCGCGGAGATTCGCGAACATCAGGGCAGGCAACCCAAATTCACATGCATCGTCCGTCCGCGTGGAGAATCTTCCCAGCGGGCGGGGAAAATTCACACATCAGTTCTTCATCTTCCGCATCACCGATGATTGCCTTGGTCATGGACGGCGCTTTACGTCACGGCACCGCCGTTGCTGGAAGCGCAGAAAAACAAAAAGGGCGTCCGTAACCTTCTTGAGGTGTGTGACGTTCTGAGATCAGGTTGCCGGACAGCCCGCGGTTTCCATGGGTGACAGGTGCGTGTGAGTAAGCCTTCAACTGCTTGCGGGTGAGGCGGGACGCGGTACCGTCACGGCTATCTTCAGGGGGTCTTATGAACGAGGGCCTGTTCAGCGTTTCCAATCAGCAGATACTTCGTCGGATCTGCGGCGAGTACCTGGAAATGCCGGGCCTGCAACTCACGACCGGGCAGGCGCAGCGGCTGTGGGGTCTTGACGAAGCGACCTGTGCGCAGCTCCTTACCTTCCTCGTCGAGACCAAGTTCTTGACCTGCACGGTCGGCGGCAAGTATGTGCGGCTCACCGAGGGCGCGCTCCGCTGGCCTCCACTTCGAATGGCGAAGACCAGCGTTGATTCGAAGATCTCTCTGCAAGCCCGTGAGAAGCCACCCGCCGCCTAACGAAAAAAGGATTCGTGTCGCGCGCAGCCGCGACACAATCCTGGGTTGGACGAAATCCTGGCACGAGCGTTGCGAATGGGGTTCTTATCGCGTGTCAGCGAGTGACACGGGTGCTGTGAGCCGTCGGGGTGGAG
>JACPTI010000056.1:46331-48331 GCA_016192845.1 Acidobacteriota bacterium | reverse complement strand
GGCGTGTGGTTCCAGCCCTGCTGGTTCAACGTCACGTCTGGAGGATTCAGCGTCGTCTTGAAAGGTCTTCCCGGGGCCATGGTGGGAACCCACTATCACGTCGGCACGGTTCACGGGTACACGATGCGTGGCTACTGGCGATATCTCGAGCACGACTGGATTGCGAAGCCCGGAACCTATATCTACGAGCCAGCCGGCGAAGCGCACACGCTGGTGATCACCGAGGACTCACCGGAACCGATGGTGGCGCTGTTCGTGGTGGGCGGCGGGTTGGTCTATTTGGACAAAGGGGTCAATGGTGGCTTTGCGGCCTACGAGGACGGGTTCAGTCTTCTCGAGCTGAGCCGGAAGTACTATCGCGAGGCCGGTCTGGATGTTGGCCAACTGGACTTGATGGTTCGCTAGCTCACACGCGCCGGGCTGCCGCAAGCCACGCGGTCCGACAGGGGCGGCCCGTTGACGGCCGAGAGGCGACCGAGGTGACTCAAAGCGACGCTTGACGGCCGCCGCGGTCAGCCGCAAAGGCGTGGGAGGGCGAACCTTCAACCAAACATAGGAGCGAATATGTTGGACTACCGACTGGAACATATCCTTTCGTACTCCGCAACGCTCAGGCCACCCGAGGTGATAGGACCTCTGCCGGAAGGGATTCGCGCCAACTTCTACGTGACCGCAGGCAGCGTGCAGGGCCCAAGAGTCAAAGGCCAGATTCTTCCCGTGGGAGGCGACTGGTTGACGATCCGCACCGATGGCATCGGCGTACTCGATGTTCGGGCAACGTTCCAGACGCATGACGGCGCGCTGATCTACACCACCTATTCCGGCGTGGCCGATCTTGGCGAGGATGGGTACCAGAAGTTCCTGCGTCAGGATCTCCCGCCGTTTATCTCCCTACGGATCGCTCCGCGGTATCACACCGCCGATCCGAAGTACCTCTGGCTGAATCGGATCCAGTGTCTCGGGATCGGACAGGTTGATATGGCACGTCTCGAAGTGAGCTACGACGTGTACGCCGTACGGTAGTCGGGCTGGAACGACGCGCCGTTTTCTGTGCGCGCAGAGAAGCGCGGTTCGTTCACGCACCAGCAGAAAGGACGTTACCTATGGCGCAGCTGGTGAATCGTCAGTGGTGCCTTGTCCGTCGACCGACGGGTCTGGCCACATCGTCGGATTTTGAATGGCGAGAAGTTCCGATTCCACGCCCTGGCCCGGGCGAGGCATTGGTCCAGAACAGGCTTCTGTCCCTCGATCCGACCAATCGCATCTGGATGTGGCCGCGTGATTCCTATATGCCGGCGCAACAGCTGGGAGACGTCATGCGGGGAATCTGCATCGGCACCGTGCTTGAATCCAACACCCCGAACTTGCGCGCCGGGACACCGGTCTACGGCTTCTTTGGCTGGCAGGACTACGCGATCGTCGGTCCGAACGATATCGTCGTGCCGCTGCCGGACGATGGCAGCGTCTCCCCGGCGCTCCAGTTGGGCCTGTTCGGCCACATTGGCATGACGGCGTATTTCGGTCTGCTCGACATTGCGAGGCCAAGACCAGAAGAAACGCTCGTCGTATCGGGCGCTGCGGGCGCCGTGGGTTCGCTCGTCGGACAGATCGGCAAGATTGTGGGCTGCCGCGTGATCGGTGTCGCAGGGAGCGACGAGAAATGTCGCTGGGTCACGCAGGAGCTCGGCTTTGACGGGGCGATCAACTACCGTAAAGACCGGCCGCTCGTCGATGCGCTCGCACAGCACTGCCCGCGCGGCATCGACGTGTATTTTGACAATGTCGGAGGTGAGACTCTCGAAGCGGTGCTGGACCTCCTGAATCTCAGAGCGAGGATCGCGGTCTGCGGCATGATTTCCGGCTACAACGAGGCCGATGCACGGGGCCACGTCAGCGCAGGCCCGCGCAACCTGCTCCAGCTTGTGGTCAAGCGTGCGCGCATGGAAGGGTTCCTCGTGCTCGACTATTGGGACCGCGCGGCAGAAGCGATACAGGCGCTG
>JACPTI010000056.1:1562-46273 GCA_016192845.1 Acidobacteriota bacterium | reverse complement strand
CCATGAACATGCTGTTCGAGGGATCCAACCTCGGAAAGCTGATCGTCAGAATCTAGCGCGCCGACCCGGGACGAGTCTCGGCACCTCCGCGCGATGGAGCCGTCGGCGCGTACCGACGGACGCGCGCCGCGGCTCATCGCGAAGCGTTGAGCCAGCGACGAGCCACTGTCTTCCACGATGGCTCCCATGTTGGCTGGGTTGTCTCGAGCAGTATTTCATCATCGTCCCCAATATGTTTGGCAACGGTCTGTCCTCCTCGCCGAGCAATACCTCGCCCCCGTTTGATCGGGCCGTCTTTCCCAATATCACCCTATACGACAACGTCATATGTCAGCATCGCCTCGTGACGGAGCACTTGGGTATCACGCACGTCAAGCTCGTGCTCGGGTTCTCGATGGGAGCCCAGCAAGCGTTTCAGTGGGCCGCCTTGTACCCGGACATGGTCCAGGCCATCGCGCCGATCTGTGGTTCGGCACGCACCTCGCCGCACAACTATCTGTTTCTGGAGGGTGTCAAGGCGGCCCTGGTCGCGGATGCCACGTTTGCGGAGGGTTGGTACCACAGCCCACCCATCAAAGGGCTGCGGGCCTTCAGTCGCGTCTACATGGGCTGGGCCTTCTCGCAAGACTTCTTTCGCGAAGAGGCGTATCGCAAATTGGGCTTCACGTCCCTGGAGGACAGCATCCGGTTCCTGGAAGGCTACTTTCGGCAGCGGGATGCCAACGATCTGCTCGGACAGGCCACGTCGATCCGGGTTTGGCACCTCGGGTTTCGTCGGAACGAAGTGACCGGCAGAATCGACGCTCGTGCCGAGATTCTCCGGAAGGACGATCGAATTCAGTTTGAACACGCCGTCACCTGACGGGAAGTCTGGCAGCTGCACCAGGACGGCCTGATCCTGGAATCCTGCAACAACGCGGCTCGCGCCAACGGGCCGCTTCAGATCTGCGGCGAACCGCCGCTCTGACGCTGCGTCGGCGCTGGGCAGGAATGTTGTCACTCGGTGGCTCAGGTCGAAAACGCGACTTGCGCTTTCTCCGCTGGCGGCCGGTGCGGCCGGCTGGCCGCCACCGCCGGAACAGGCGCTGATCGATGCAGTCAGAAGCACGAAGGAACCCAGACGGGCGGACCAGGAGGAACTCATGTGTACGCTCCTTCCTTGAGAAAGGTGCGCGAACATTTCGCGCCTTGGGACCTTCCGCGAGGAAAACCAGCTAAGCGGCGGCTCGAGCCACGCGCCGCGTGCCTTGCGTCAGCGCCATCTACCGATTCCCCGCGGGCGCGAGCCGCGCCAGCTCGGTAAACCAGTTCATCACCACGTTGAGCCGCGCCGTCTGAGCCGGTTCCCGCACCATGACGAAGCCCTGCGCGTCGGGTCTGACGTCGTAGTTTGGCGTTGTGATGGTGGTGCCGTAGGCGTACCGTTGCTCGAAGAGCATCCGCGGGCGCGACAGCCCTGGCTCGGCTCCGGCAGCGACGTCCACGACCATCATCCGGTCGCCGTTGCGATAGAACAGCTCCCGGCCGTCGCGACTCCAGAGGGGAGACGTGCCACCGTCGGTCGACACCTGCCAGCGCCGCTCGGGCCCGACCAGCGATCGCAGATACACCTGCAACGGGCCTGTGTCGTTCGACACGTAGGCAAGCCACGTCCCGTCCGGCGAAAACTGTCCTCCACCCTCCGTCGCGGGGGTGTCGACCACCGGACGCGGGTCGGCGTCGCCGCCGAGCGGCACCACGTATACGTCGAGTGACGTGCCCGGGCTCAGGCGTGCGAACGTCAGCAGCTTGCCATCCGGTGAGACGGAGCCCGGGAAGTCCGAGGCCAGCGTGCCGGGAATATCCTGCGGCCGTCCGCTGCCATCCGCGTTCACCCCCCGCAGATTCGTGCGCGTCTTGAACACGACGCGCGTGCCGTCCGGCGTCCAGACAGGAAACGTATTGGCCGCCGTCTGATCCGAAATCAGACGAGTAAATGTCGAACGCGTCGTATCGAGCATCCACAGGTCGCCGGACGCATCAACGAGGAGCCGTCGCCCATCGGGTGAAACCCGTGGGTGCCCGTAGGGCCTCTGCTGGTCGCTGATAGGCTGGACGCTGCCATCGCGCGACACCCAGACGAGCTGCGCGCCCGCCGAGTCACTGGACTGGTAGACCAGCGTGCCGGAGGCGGACACGGTGGCCAGCGCCATGCCGGTCCCATCGACCGCCACGTTCTCGAGGACCCGCGTCGGAGCGCCTGTGACTTCGAGGCGCTCGGCATCGAGCGGCACCGCAAACAAGGCACCGTCACGAAAGAAGATCAATTGCCCGTTTGCTGCCGCGATCGGGAATCCGCGAGCTTCGATGAGCACCCGCCGGCCCGCGTCCGAGGATAGCAGCGCTTCGATGCGAGACGTATTGCCAAACCCGGCGGACCCGAACACGACGACGCGACCGTCAGCGAGGGCGAGGGGCGATGCATGGAGGACTTCCTGCCGCGACGCATCGAGGTTCGTTAGCTGAAGGGGCGCGCCGCCCGACGCGGGCACCTGCCACAGCGCGCCCCCGCGCGTAAACATGAGGCGATCGTCGGCGCCTGGTTCGGCAGTACGGACGCGGTCGCTGGCGTAAAATGAAAGGCATCACAGCGATTCGTCTACCTGATGGAACGCTGGTCGAAGCTGAACTCCACTGGTACGAAGCGCATGGCATTGGCAAGAAAGAGATCAAGTTCAAGAAGCCGCTCGCGAACGAAGAGACGCGCCGTCGCTGAAACCGTTCGCGAACGTTCAGCAAGACGGAAGCGGGCCCCCGCCGGCCTTCCCCCCCGGTTTGCGATCTGCGTGTGCAATGACGACTACCCGGCATCTCTCGAGCTGAGAAAGCTCTACCGGATCCTCGAGGATGACTTTGCGCAACGGCACGCCCTGCTCCGCGTGATCGATGAATCCGGGGAAGATTATCTGTACCCGAACAGCTACTTCGTTCGCGTCGCTCTTCCAAAGCCTGTCGAGCAAAGGCTTCACCGGATCGCGTGAGCAGAGACATGCTTATCGCTCGATTACCCCTACCTGGCTTGGAGCCCTTGCATCCAGTGGACGACAACGGTAATCGGTGACGCGGCCGTGTCCTCGACCACAGTGTTGAGAAGAAAACGGCCGTCCGGGCCCACCGCGTATTGTGGTCGGCCTTGCACCACGTTCGCGCCACTGGCGAGCCGTGTAGGGAAGAGCGGCGCCGGCACACCAAAATCCAGCGTCTTGCCGTCCGGACTGGTTGCGAGCGGGACGGCCATGAGGCGCGCATCGGCTGCTACGCAATACAACTCCTTGCCGTCGCGCCCCCATCTCGGCTGCCGCCCGCCTCCGTTCGACACCTGCCACTTGCCGCCGCCAGCGGGAAACGGTTGCACGTACACCTCGAATCGGCCGGATTCGTTCGATTCGTACGCCAGCCAGCGACTATCCGGCGAGAACTCACCACCTGGCTGGTCGGCGGGCGTTGTGACTATGGGCATCGGCTTGCGTTCGCCCGTCATCGGCAGCGCCCAGAGGTCGATTCCGGTCGCTGAATTGGAACGAGAATAGAGGACAAACCGCCCGTCTGACGACCACGAGAGCGGAATGCCGGCATCAGCCGCTACTAGTTGGTCGTCGCCTGCCCCACTGGCCGCTTTCTCGTACAGCTCGCCCGGTGCACGGCGCGACAGCGACGAAAAGACGAGACGCCCGCCATCGGGAGACCAGAGTGCTGGCGCTTCGACAGCGGGATGGAACGTAATCCGTGTCGGGATTCCACGACTTGCATCAATGAGCCAGATGTCCCAATTGCCGAGCACCGTCCGGCCAACCGCGATGCGGCGACCTGCCGGGTCGAGTGCCGGATTTGCCAGACTGTTCTCATCCGGTACGCCGATCCGAGCGACTGGCTTCCCGCCACGATCCAGCCAGACGAGCTGCCGCCGCTGGGTCCCGCCCGCGGCGCGATACGCAAGTACGTCCGGTGATGCCGAAAACGCGCTGGCCAGAACGCCGTCATTCCGCCCAACCGGCTGTGCCACCGGCTCGAACTCCCCCCTCACGGTTCCCCGGTCCGGATCGAATGGCGCGGCCATCAACGTGTCGGCGCGCACCACCATCAACCGATCCGGCGGCACGAAGATGCCGGGCGTGTCGCTGGCCAGCACACGCCTTGGTTCGCCGCCGTCGAGCGACGCCAGGTACACGCCCTGGGCGTCGGGAACACCGAGCGTACTGAAGTAAATGAACCGCCGGCCGTCGGGCAGGAACTGCGGCCACCGATGGCTGCCTTCGCCGGCGGCCGGACGCGTGACGGGTGTTGGCGTGCCACCATTGATGGACACGCGCATCACGACGCTGGTGCCCGCATACGCAACATTTCCCGGCGTGAAGAGAATCACGCCGTCGTCGCTCCACGTACCGCCGCGTCCGTCCGGTGCGTCGGCCAGCACCTGCGGCATGCCGCCCGCGAGATCGACCTGCTTGAGCTTCCCTTCCGCGAAAAACCCGATGGCGCTGCCATCCGGCGCCCAGAACGGAAACGTCGCGCCTTCCGTGCCAGGCAGCATGCGCGCTGTGCCGTCGAGCGGTCGCACCCACAGGCGCGACTGCCCCTCGGTCGTCGCAACGTAGGCAAGCTGTCGCCCATCCGGGGACACCGCGAGTGATGTTGGGCTGCGGTCGGCGGTGCCAGGAGATCGAATCGCCCGACCAGCGACGGTGGTGGGGCAGGCGCGCGCAGCCAGCCGAGGGTAGCCGCCACAATCACCGCAAGTGCCGCCACGATCCACGCCGCGCGTTCGCGCATCGTCATGCGCGCCGCTCCGCGCGGTGTCGGCCTCGTTTCGACCGACGGCGCGGACGCGGACAGACCCTCCAGCGCGAATGCCAGATCGGTAGCCGTCTGAAAACGGCCAGCCGGATGCTTCTCGAGACAACGACTGACGATCCGCACGAGGGCAGGTGACATGTGATCGACAGGCAACTCGGGCGGGTCTGCTTTGAGGATCGCCGTCATGGTCTCGGCAGTCGTGGGCGCCTGGAACGCCCGGTGGCCCGCAAGCATCTCGTACAGCATCGCGCCGAGCGCAAAGATGTCCGCCCGATGATCCGCTGCCTCGCCACGGACCTGCTCCGGCGCCATGTAGCCGACGGTTCCCAGCACCATCCCCGGCGTCGTCGGCGGCGAGAGCGTCGGCGCTTGCGACAGCCCCGCCAGCGCCGGCGCTGCTTCGGTCAGCTTCGCCGAAGACACTCGCCTCCACCGGAAAGTCGCCCTCAAGCTGCTGCCGTCGCAGTTCACGGACAACACCGACCGCGTACGCCGTTTCGAGCAGGAGGCGCGCGCGGCCTCCGCGCTCAACCACCCGAACATCGTCACCATCCACGACATTGGCGAGGCCGACGCAGGGCGTTTCATCGCGATGGAGTTCGTGACGGGCCGCACGCTGCGGGCGCTGGCCGGGGCGCCCGTGCCGGTCGACACGCTGGCCGACTGGGGGCGGCAGATTGCCGAGGCGCTCGCCGTGGCGCACGGCGCGGGCATCGTTCATCGCGACATCAAGCCCGACAACATCATGGTGCGCGATGACGGATACGTGAAGATTCTCGATTTTGGCATCGCGCGGCTGTCGCCGACCGACGACCTGAGTACGCAGGTGGCAACAGCGGCGGCCACGGTCCCGGGGGCGCTGCTCGGCACATTGCGGTACATGGCGCCCGAGCAGGTGGCCGGGACGACCATTACTCCTGCGGCCGACATGTTCGCGCTCGGCGTCGTGCTTTACGAGCTGGCCACGGGCCGGCATCCGCTGCCCGCCGACACACTGCTCGGCCTCGTGCAGGCGCTGGCCACGGGAACGCCGATGCCCCCGTCGCAGATCGTGCCCGCGATGCCGGCCTCGTTCGACACGCTCGTGCTCGGCCTGCTGGAGAAGGATCGACAGCGGCGGCCGTCGGCGCGCGCGGTCGCCGCGGCGCTGGCGGCGATGCGGAGCGAGAGTGTCCGCACGGCTGCATCATCGCTTCCGGCGACATCGCGTCCTTCGATGGTCGGACGCGACAGGGAACGGGCCGTCGTCGGATCGGCACTGGAAGCGGCCGCGTCAGGTCGAGGTTCGCTGCTATGCGTCGCCGGAGAGCCCGGCATCGGCAAGACGACGCTCGTCGAGGATGTGCTGGCCGACGCGCCAGCGGACGGCCGGCGCTGGCGCATCGCGCGGGGCCGGTGCTCGGAGCGGCTGGCGGGCACGGAAGCGTATCTGCCGTGGCTCGAGGCGCTCGACGCGTTGCATCGTGACGATCGCGGGGAACCGACGATGAGCGCGATGAGGCGGATCGCGCCCGCCTGGTTCGCGCAGGTGGCTCGAACCGATACCTCGGGCGGGGCCGCTCTTCTGGCGGAACTGAAGCCGGCATCACAGGAACAGCTCAAGCGCGAGCTGGGGCTCCTCCTCGAGGAACTGTCACGCGATCGCCCACTGGTGCTGTTCTTTGACGACCTCCACTGGTCCGACGCCTCTACGATCGACCTGCTGGCGTATCTGACCGGTCGGCTCGACAGGCTGCGGCTGCTGGTGATCGCCACGTACCGTCCGTCGGATCTGGCGCTCGCGCGGCACCCGTTCGTGCAACTCAAGCGCGATCTGCAGGCCCGGGGTGTCTGTCACGAAATTGAGCTGGGGTTCCTCGACCGCTCCGACATCGACCGATACCTCACGCTGCAATTCGCCCGGCACGCGTTCCCGCCCGACCTCTCATCGCTCATTCATGAGAAAACCGAAGGCAGCCCGCTGTTCATGGTCGACCTGGTGAGATTCCTGCGCGACCGGGGGGTGATCGTCGAGCGGGACGGCCGGTGGTGTCTCGCACGGGCCGTCGCCGACGTCGAGCTCACGCTGCCCGAGTCTGTTCACGGGATGATTCAGCGCAAGATCGACCAGCTCGACGCTGACGAGCGGCGGCTCCTCAGGACCGCCGCCGTGCAGGGCTACGAGTTCGACTCGGCGGTCGTGAGCGAGGTCGCGGGGCTCGACGCCGCGGAAACGGAAGAACGCCTGCAGGAGCTGGAGCACAAGCATGCGTTCGTCCGGCTCGTCGACGAGCGCGAGTTCCCGGACCAGACGCTCACCGCGCGATATCGGTTCGTGCACGTGCTCTATCAGAACGCCCTCTATGCATCGGTGACCGCGACCCGGCGGGCGGCGGAGAGTCGGGCCGTGGCCGAGGCGCTGCTGCGACACCACGGCGACCAGAGCGAAGCCATTGCGTCGCAGCTGGCGGCGCTGTTCGAGGCGGCGCGCGACTTCGCCCGGGCAGCGGAGTGTTCGCACAGGGCCGTTGGGAATGCGGCACGCGTGTTCGCGTACCAGGAAGTGATCGCCCTGGCGCAGCGCGGACTGAAGCTCCTGCATCGGCTGCCCGAATCGGCCGACCGTGCGCAGCGGGAGCTGGGACTGCAGTTTGCGCTCGGCAACGCTTTGATCGTGGCGAAGGGCTATACGGCCGACGAGGTTCGAGAGACGTACGAACGGGCACGTCTGTTGTGTGAGCAAGCTGGCGAGCGCAGGCAACTCTTTCGGGCGTTGAGAGGACTCTGGTACCACTACGTCGTCCGAGGCGACTTGGACCGATCGCTGCAGTTGGCACACGAACAGCTCGCGCTGGCCGAGGGACTGCAGGATCGCGGTCTGCTCCTCGAAGCGTCACTTGTGGTCGGCTTGGTGGCATGTTATCTGGGGCGATTCACCACTGCCCGAACCCACCTGGAGCGCGGCCTCGAGCTCTACGACCCGGTGCTGCACGCGGATCATCGGTCGATTTACAACATCGATCCCGGCGCAAGCTGTCGCCGGATGCTCGCGTGGGTGCTGTGGTTCGAGGGGCATCCCGACCAGGCCCGGGCACGGGCTCGTGAGGCACTCGAGATGGCCGAGGAACAGGGCCATCATTTCACGGTCGTTTACGTGTGCTTCTTTGGAGCGATCGTTTACGTGCTCCGCGGCGAGTGTGAGGCCGCCGTGCCGCTGGTCGAAAGGGCGCTGGCGCTGGCGACCGATCGCGGATTCCCGGTCTGGGTTGCGTTCGCGACGTTTCTCCAGCGCTGGATTCTCGCCGAGCAGGGCAGTGCTCCCGACGGCGCTCTCCAGATGCGCCGGGCGCTTGCCGACTTCGAGCGCGACGGGAGCCGGTTGATGGCCGTGTTCTTTCGCCTCCTGGTCGCCGACGCCTATCGCAAGGCGGGGTCCATTGATGCGGGCCTCGAGATGCTCGCCGAAGCGTCAGCACTCATGGCCGCAACCGGGGAGTGCCTCGCCGAGGCAGAACTCTACCGGCTGAAGGGCGAACTTCTGCTCCGGCAGGGGGCTGCCACGCCCGCGGTTGAGGACTGCTTCGAGCAGGCGCTCGGCGTGGCGCGCCGCCAGGGCGCGAAGTCGTGGGAGCTTCGCGCAGCGATGAGCCTGGCGCGCCTGTGGGCGAGCCAGGACAGGCGCCTCGAAGCGCGAGAACTGCTGAAAGGGATCCACGACGCGTTCACCGAAGGCCACGAGACGCGCGACCTCTGCGAAGCGAAAGCGCTGCTCGACGA
Source organism: Acidobacteriota bacterium (assembly GCA_016192845.1). Classification (GTDB taxonomy): domain Bacteria; phylum Acidobacteriota; class Vicinamibacteria; order Vicinamibacterales; family UBA2999; genus MELF01. Next base: position 37,684 of record JACPTI010000056.1, on the reverse strand, counting down.
GCTGGCTGGGGCCGTCCCCGTCGGCTCGCGGTCGACGATCGTCGGCCGCGAAAAGGAGCGGACGGCCTTGCGCGCGGCATTCGAGGCGGCCGGGGCGGGCCGTGGCTCCCTGTTCTGCGTCGCCGGCGAGCCGGGCATCGGCAAGACGACGCTCGTTGAGGACGTGCTTGCCGACGCGGCAGCGGACGGCCGGCGCTGGCGCATCGCGCGAGGCCGGTGCTCGGAGCGGCTGGCGGGCACGGAAGCGTATCTGCCGTGGCTCGAGGCGCTCGACGCGCTGCGTCGCGACGTCCGCGGCGACTCGACGATGCAGGCGATGCGCCGGATCGCGCCGACGTGGTTCGCGCAGGTTGCCCGGGGAGAGGACTCGTCCGAGGCGGCTCTGCTGGCGGAGCTGAAGTCGGCGTCACAGGAACGCCTGAAGCGCGAGCTGGGCCTGCTGCTGGAGGAGTTGTCGCGCGATCGCCCGCTGGTGCTGTTCTTCGACGATCTGCACTGGGCCGATCTCTCGACCATCGATCTCCTGGGGTTCGTCGGCAGCCGGCTCTCCGCGATGCGGCTCCTGATCGTTGCCACCTACCGTCCGACCGATCTGCTGCTCGCGAAGAGTCCATTTCTCCAGCTCAGGCCCGACCTGCAGGCGCGCGGCGTCTGCCACGAGCTGCAGCTCGATTTCCTGACCGAGGCTGACATCGGCATGTACCTCTCGCTGGAATTTCCAGGGCACCGCTTCCCCGCAGAATTCGCGGCCTTGATTCACGCCAAGACCGAAGGGAACCCGCTGTTCATGGCAGACCTCCTGCGGTACCTGCGCGATCGGGGCGTGATCGCCCTGGAGCAGGAATCATGGGCGCTCGTTCAGACCCTGCCGGTGCTGGAGAGCGACCTGCCCGAATCGGTGCGCGGCATGATCGAGCGGAAGATCGCGCAGCTCGACGAAGAGCATCGGCGGCTGCTCGTTGCGGCGAGCGTACAGGGATACCAGTTCGATTCGGTGGTCGTCGCCAGAGCGCTCGGCAGCCCTCAGGATCAGGTGGAGGAGCAACTCGAAGCGCTCGAGCGCGTGCACGCATTCGTGCGGCTCGTCGGTGATGAAGAGCTCCCTGATGGGACGCTGACGCTGCGCTACCGCTTCGTGCACGTCCTGTATCACGGCGCGCTGTACGGCATGCTCAGAGCGACCCGGCGGGCGGCGCTCAGCCGGGCGGTGGCGAACGCGCTCATCGGCTGCTACCGCGACCAGCGGGGCAGGGTGGCGCCGGCGCTGGCCAACCTGTTCGACGCCGCACGGGACTTCGCGGAAGCGGCCGACTGCTTCCTGCTCGCGGCCCAGAACGCTACCCGCGTGTTCGCCAACCACGAAGCGATCGCGCTGGCGCGGCGCGGCCTGCACGCCGTGGGGTCGCTGCCGGATACCCCTGCGCGGGCGCGGCAGGAGATCGCGCTGCACCTCACACTCGGGTGGCCGCTGATCAACGTCAGAGGCTACGCCGCACCGGACGTGGAGCAGACCTATACGCGCGCCCTCGAGCTGTGCGAGCGCGAGGGCGGGGCGGCCTGGATGTATCAGGCGCTCTGGGGCCTCGCGATGTGCTACCTGAACCGGGGGAAATATGCGAGGACGCGCGCGCTCGGCACCGACATCCTGCGACTCGCGCAGGAGACGCATGACGCGGCGACGCTCATCACCGCGCATTACATGCTCGGGACCGTGCTCGTCTATCTGGGTAAGATCGCGTCTGCCAGCGAGCATTACATGCAGGGGATTGCGCTGAGCGACGCGCATCCTGGGCTGACGCTGCCCGACGGTCGGCATCCCGGCGTCGCGTGCCGCGCGCAGATGGCGCGCGTGCTGTGGCTGCTCGGCTATCCCGAGCGGGCGCTCGAGATGAGCGAGGCCGCACAACAGGCAGCGCACCCCCACGACCTGGCGTTTGCGTTCTTCCTCGACATGCTGTTGCGGCAGTTCCGTCGTGAGATCGCGCTGACCGAGCAAAGAGCGGAGCAGCTGAAGGCGCTCGCCGACGAGCACCTTTTGCCGCACTATCGCGCCTTTGCCGGCATCGTGCACGGCTGGGCCCGCGCTCCATCGGACGCGGCGAGCGGAATCGCGGAGATGCGTGAAAATCTGGCGGCCTACGAGCGGCTGGGGAACGAGCTCTCGCGTCCGCACTTCCTTGCGTTGCTGGCGGAGGTGCTCGCCAGCAGCGGTCGGAGTCAAGAAGGTCTGGCGGCGATCGCCGAGGCCTTCGCGTCGCTCGAGCACACGGGCGAGCGGTACTACGAGGCGGAGTTGCACCGCCTCAGAGGCGAGTTGCTGCTCCAATCAGGGAGTGGTCAAGACGGCGTGGAGGCCGAAGCCTGCTTTCATCGGGCCCTCGAGGTCGCCCGCCGGCAGCAAGCGAAGTCGCTGGAGCTGCGCTCCGCGACGAGTCTTGCCCGGTTGTGGCTGCAGCAGGGTCGAGGCGCCGAGGCCGGCGCTCTGCTGGCGGGTACCTTCGGGTGGTTCACCGAGGGGCTCGATCAGCCCGACTTGCGCGAAGCACGCACCCTGATCGAGGATGCGAGCCGACAGGGTCCCGCGGATCCGGCTTGACTGCCGCTGCCTCCGACGTAGTATCTGCGGGACGGGAGGACTCTCATGGATCGTCGTCGGAAGGACCGCAAGCGGATCAGCCGCCGCGACTTCGTCGGCAAGACGGGGCTCGGGATCGCCGCCGTTGCCGGGGCGAGCGCTGCCTCGGGGCTCGGCCTGGCCGCCCAGCAGCGCGCCGCCTCCGCGATTCCCGCGAAATGGGACCTCGAGGCGGACGTCGTCGTCATCGGCTCCGGCGCCTGCGGTCTGCCAGCGGCGATCCGCGCCGCCGACCACGGCGCGTCGGTCATCGTCGTCGAGGCGAACTACGACGTCGGCGGCCACGGGATGATCAACGGCGGCCAGGTGCCGCTCGGCGGCGGCACCAGCGCCCAGAGGAAATACGGGATCGTCGACTCGCCCGAGATCCTGTTCAAGGATCTGACCGACTGGTCGGTGGTCGAGACCAACGGCATGCCGGAGTACCGCTACAACGACCGCGCCGTGCAGCGGGCGCTCGCCGACAACGAGGCGGTCGCCTACGAGTTCCTGCTCGAGAACGGCGCCCGCTTCGAGGATCGCGCGCCCGGCGTGCAGGGGGGGCACGCCATCGGCATCTCCGCGCCGCGGGAGAACTACGCACGCTGGACGCGGGGGCAGAGCGCGGAGAGCCCTGCCGGCAGCGGCGGCACCGGCGTCTACCGCCCACTCGAGGACAGCGCGAAGAAGAAGGGGGTCCGCTTCCTGCTCAACTACCACATGGACGTCATCTACCGGCAGACGCCCTCGTCCGGCCGCGTGCTCGGCGTGCAGGCCAGCTACAGGCCGCGGCTCCTGCCGGGGAGCGCCACGCCGATGCAACCGTTCCGGAGCGACGCCGTGATCGCCATGACGGAGAAGACGGTCACGGTGCGCGCGAGAAAAGCGGTCATCATCGCCACCGGGGGCAGCAGCAGCCACGTGCACTTCCGGCGGATGTTCGATCCGCGGCTCACCGAGGAGTATCAGGTCGCGGGCGAGCCGTACTCCACCCAGGACGCGAGCGGCGAGCTCGCGGCGCTGGCGGTCGGCGCCACGCTCTGGGGCACGGCGAACCAGACAATGGAACGGAACGGCGCGTTCCGGAAACGGCCGGTCGTCGGCGCGCAGCACATCTACCCCGAGTGGACGCCAAAGAGCCCGGTGTTCCCGTTCGTTCGCGCGACCGGGCTGCACGTCTCGAGCTGGGCGGACATGATCCTGGTGAATCAGGTCGGCAGGCGCTTCTACAACGAGGATGCCGACGGCTGGCCGTACGGCACGCACCACGGCTTCCTCGATCCCTACATCCACGGCGACTGGCGGAACGGGCGGCGCATCACCTACAAACCGCAGAACTTCCTGGACGCGGCGCTGGCGGTCAACGAGGGATCGCAGCCGCCCGACTACAACGCGGGACCGATCTGGGCCATCTTCGACGCCGATGCGGTGGTGCGCGAGAAGTGGGACCTGAGCCCGCCCGCCACGGACTCGCTCTACTTCTTCAGCGGCCGGACGCTCGCGGAGGTTGCGGCACAGGTCCGGAAGAATCCGTACCAGAAGGCGGACATGCCGGCCGGCACTCTCGAGGCGACCGTCGCCCGCTACAACGCGATCGTGGATTTCGGCTACGACCCGGACTTCGAGCGGCCGAACCCGAAATACAAGATCCAGACGCCGCCCTTCTACGCCGCCTGGGCGACGCCGGTCGTCCACGACACGTACGCCGGCTTGCGCATCAACGTGAAGTGCCAGGTGATGGACTTCAACGGGGAGGTTATTCCGGGCCTCTACTGCGGCGGCGAATCGGCCGGCGGCTGCAGCCAGCACGGCCAGGGGCGCGCCATCACGCAGGGGGTCATCGCGGGGAAGGAAGCGGCGCTCGAACGGATCTCGAGCTGACGCCTGGGATCGCGGAACCCGGTATCATGGGTTCCTCGCGATGCCAGATCCCCTGCGCCTGGCGTTTCTCGGCTGCGGCTTCATCACGCGCATACACAGCCGCCATCTGCGGGCGCTCCGGCGCGACATTGTCTGCAGCTATGCGAGCCGCGACCCAGGGAGAGCCGAGGCGTTCCGCCGCGAGTTCGGCGGCGCCGCGGCGTATGGCGACTACGGCAGCGCAATCGAGGATCCGCGGATCGACGCGGTCGTGGTCGCCGTCCCGCCGCGCTTTCATTTCGACCTGACGCTGCAGGCGCTCGCGGCGGGCAAGCATGTGCTCGTCGAGAAGCCGGCCTTTCTCCGGCTGGCGGAGTATCGCGCGGCGATCGACGCGCGCCACCGGGCCGGACGCGTCGTTCTCGTCGGCGAAAACGACCACTACAAGCCGCTCGCCGTCTGCCTGCGCCGGCTGCTTCGCGACGGCGTCATCGGCGAGATGGTCTTCGCCTACTTCGCGACGATCGTCAAGCGGCTCAAATCGGCCGACGACTGGCGGAACGACGAGACCATGGCGGGTGGCGACGCGTTCTTCGAGGAAGGGATCCACTGGCTGCACATCGCGGGGAGCCTGGGCCCGCGCATCACGACGGCGCAGGGCCATCGGCCGGCGCCCGCGCGCACGGGTCCCGATCGGCGCATCAAGAGCATGCTCGTCGCGTTCCGGTACGACAACCAGGCGGTCGGCTCGCTCTATTACTCGCGGGAGATCCCGTCGCTGCTGCGCGGGCTCCGGCTGTCGAAGCTGTACGGGCGCGACGGCATCATTACGTTCGAATCGAACGGGTTGTTCGCCCTCGTGCGGGGGAACTGGCGGCCGCGCCTGCTCTTTCCCGGGTTCCGCGACATCCGCGGGTACCGGGCGATGTATGCCGACTTCGTACATGCCGTCCGGACCGGCGCGGCGCCCGAGATGAGCCTCGAGCGGGCGATGGACGACCAGCGGCTGATGGACCAGATCTACGCCAGCCTCGAGCAGACGGGCGCGGTCGCGGTCGGGTGAGCGCGGGCGGTGGCGGGCATGCGGAACGAGCGCTACGACATCGTCATCATCGGAAGCGGCGCCGGCGGCGGCACGATGGCCTCCGCGCTCGCCGACTCGCCGGCGCGGATCCTCGTCCTCGAGCGCGGCGACTTCGTGCCGCAGGAGGCGGAGAACTGGGACCCCGAAGCGGTCTGGAAGCACCTGCGGTACCGCGTGCGGGAGCGGTGGATCGATCGCCACGGCCGCGAGTTCCGGCCGTACACCCACTACTGCGTCGGCGGCAACACGAAGTTCTGGGGGAGCGTGCTGTACCGCCTCCGGCGGGAGGACTTCGAGGCGATCGAGCACGTCGACGGCGTGTCGCCCGCGTGGCCGATCGACTACGACACGCTGGCGCCGTACTACGACCGGGCCGAGCGCCTCTATCACGTGCGCGGCCAGCACGGGGCCGATCCGACGGAGGCGCCGCGGCAGCCGTTTCCCTACGCGCCGGTGCCGCACGAGCCGGTGATGGCCGAGATCGTGGAGCAGTTGCGCGCGCTCGGGCTGCGGCCGTCGCCGCTGCCGCTGGGGCTGGTGCGCCCCGGTGAGCGGAACGGCTGCATCCTGTGCAACACCTGCAACTCGTTTCCGTGCAGGGTCCGCGCCAAGAGCGACGCCGAAGTCTGCGGCGTGCAGCACGCCGCGGCCAGGCCGAACGTCACGCTCTGGACGAACGCGCTCGCGCGTCGTCTCCTCACCGACCCGTCAGGGCGGAAGGTCGCCGCGGTGGAGGTGCAGTCGAACGGCGAGGTCGTGCGCGTCGAGGCGCCGCTCGTCGTCGTGTCGTGCGGCGCCGTGAACTCCGCGGCGCTCCTGCTGCGGTCGGCCACCGACAAACATCCCGACGGCCTCGCGAACTCCTCCGGCCTCGTGGGCCGGCGCTACATGGCGCATCTGGCCACCATGATGCAGGGCTTCCATCCGTTCCGGCGCAATCACGCCGTGTTCCAGAAGACGGTGGCGATCAACGATTTCTACCTGCACGGGCCGGACGGCGGCTCCCCGCTGGGGCAGATTCAGTCGCAGGGGCGGACGCACGGCGTAATGGCGCAGACAGTGGCGCCCTGGATCCCGCTCTGGGCGTACGACGCATGGGTGGCGCGCGGCGTCGACTGGCTCGCTATTTCCGAGGACCTGCCATGCGACGACAACCGCGTGACAGTCGACGGTGACGGACGAATCCGGCTCGACTACCGGCCCAACAACCTGAGGGCCCACGGACGCCTCGTGGCCGAGATGAAGCGTATCCTGCGGCGGCTCGGCTTCTGGGTGGTGGTGGCGCACTCGCACCGCGACCGGAACACGACGCACCAGTGCGGCACGCTCTGCTTCGGCACCGACCCGCGGTCGTCCGTGCTCGATCCCTACTGCCGCACCCACGACATCGATAACCTGTTCGTCGTCGACGCCTCGTTCTTCCCCTCCTCGGCGGCGGTCAATCCCGGACTGACGATCGTCGCCCAGGCGCTGCGGGTGGCGGACCGCATCAAAGAGACATACCTCGACTGATGCGTCTTCACCTCTACGTACCACCGAGGCACCGAGACACCGAGAAATATTTGGGGTTTTCTCGGTGCCTCGGTGTCTCGGTGTTCCGTCGACGCGACCGATGAGGAGGCGTCCCAGGTGAGAGCTCGATCTTTCAGCCACGTCGGCATCACCGTGTCGAATTTCAACCGCGCGGTCTGGTTCTACTGGGACGTCTTCGGCTGCCCGCTCGTCGGGGTCGCGGACACGCCGCCCGAACGCGTCCGCAGCTTCTTCGGCGTATCCGCGCCTTCGCCGGACGCGGCTTCGGCCGGGCAGGCAGGGGAGGCGCCGCGCTGCAAGATCGGCTGGATTCGCCTCCCAGGCGGGGCGGTGATTGAGATTTTCGAGTTCCAGCCGCAGCTGCCGCCCGATCGGATTCCGTGGAACCGCGTCGGCCTGACGCACATCTCCTTCAACGTGCGGAACACCCATCGCTGGTACGAGTACCTCCAGCGCAAGGGCGTCGAGTGCATAAGCCAGCCGGAGCAGTCGCCGCGCGGCCACTGGTTCTTCTTCGCCCGCGATTTCGACGGCAACCTGATCGAGATGATGGACCTCGGGTACATGCACTACGTGCTGCATTGGCTCGGGCCGCTCGGCGGCTGGATCTTCCGGCGCGGCATGTATAAGCAGTACTACGCGTGACGGGATCCGGGATCCGGGATCCACGGGATCCGAACGCCGAACCCAGGACCTCGGGTCCCGGGTCCCGATCCCGAACGCGATTCATGCGCATAGGTATCGACCTCGGCGGCACCAAGATCGAAGGGATCGCGCTCGACGGCAGCCGAGAGCTCGCGCGGCTGCGCGTCGACACTCCGCGCGACGACTACGCGGAGACCATCGACGCCATCGTCTCGCTCGTCCAGGCGCTGGAGACCGCCGTGGGCAGGCGCGGATCGGTCGGCGTCGGCATTCCCGGGACGATGTCGCCCGCGACCGGACTGGTCAAGAACGCCAACTCCGTCTGGCTGATCGGCCGGCCGCTGCTCATCGATCTCGAACGGCGGCTCGATCGGGCCGTGCGCATCGCCAACGACGCCAACTGCTTCGCGGTGTCCGAGGCGGCCGACGGCGCGGGGGCCGGCGCGGAGGTCGTGTTCGGCGTGATCATCGGCACCGGCACCGGCGCGGGGATTGTCGTCCGCGGTCAGGTGCTGGTCGGTCCGAACGCCATTGCCGGCGAATGGGGACACAATCCGCTGCCGTGGCCGGCCGACGAGGAGCGGCCGGGCCGGCCGTGCTACTGCGGGCGGCACGGCTGCATCGAGACCTTCCTCTCCGGCCCCGGCATGCAGGCCGAGTATGCGCGCCGTGCCGGGCAGCGGCGCACGCCTGCCGAGATCGTGGCGCTGGCCGCAGCGGGCGATCCGGACGCGGCCGTGACGCTCGATCGGTACGAGGATCGACTGGCGCGCGGGCTGGCCAGCATCATCAACGTGCTCGATCCGGATGTGATCGTGCTCGGCGGCGGGATGTCGAACATCGATCGGCTGTACGACACCGTGCCGCGCCTGTGGGGGCCCTACGTCTTCTCCGACACGGTCACCACGCGGCTCGTGAAGGCGCGCCACGGCGATTCGAGCGGCGTGCGCGGCGCGGCGTGGCTGTGGCCTTGAAGGCGCGGCTTGAAAGAATCTCTATGCGGCTGCACGTCCGCGCGATCATCCGCGACGGCGAGGCGATGTTTGTCGGCAGCCAGAGCCTCCGCACCCTGGAGCTCGACGCGCGGCGCGAGGTAGGGCTCATCGCGCGCGACCCGGCCGCCGTCCGGCGGCTGCAGGAGACCTTCGAGGAAGACTGGGCGCAGACGGAGCTCGGCAGGAAGGAGCAGAAGCAGTTCGAGAAGGACCAGAAGCTCGCGCTGGCCGACGACGTCGCGGTGGTGATTCGTGATCTAGGCGGGTGAGCGCTCCTCGAGCTCGCCTTGGGCGCCGCGGGCGGCCGTCACGGGGCGCAGCCGCGCGACCGTGCGTCCCACCTGGAGCGACGCGTAGAAGATCCGCCCTACCTGGATTCCCCCCGTCAGCCGATGCCGGCCGATCGCCTCGAGGCCCGCCGAGGCGATGCAGCCGCAGTTGCTGCAGTCGGGATTGCCGCCGAACTGGCACGGCGTGATCCGCCGCTCGAAGTCCGACGAGAGGCACTCGGTCGTCTGGGCGAACACACAGTCCTGCGGCGACTGCGGCGGCTGCGCGTAGACGTTGAGCATCCCGTCGAGCATCTGCAGCTTCGAGAACATGGGCCGGAGCCGCCGCAGGTCCGCGATCACCTGCGCCCGATCCGCCGACGTCAGCCGCTCCGCCGAGATCTCGCCTTTCTGCGGCGTGTAGAGGCTGACCCAGATCAGCCGCGTGTGCGGGTTCTCCTGCCAGGTGCGCAGGAACTCCTCGAGGTAGCCCTCCTTCCGCGCCTGCTGCCGCGTCACCGTGCAATGCACCGTGATCTGGTGTCCGGCGATGTGCTTGACGATCCGCTCGTAGGTGGCAGGCGCGCGGCGCGCGTCGTGCTCCGGCGGCAGCCCGTCGATCGAGACGACGAGCTGAAGTCGCCGCAGGGACGCCCATTCGAGCGGAATCGGCCGCACGGCGCTCGTAACGAGCTGCGTGTGGATGCCCCGGCCGGCAAGCCGCGGCAGGATGACGCCGAGCTCGCGATACCGCACGAGCGGCTCGCCGCCGACGATCGAGACGTGCAGCGGCCGGTGGCGATCGATGAGCGCCATGAAGCGGCTCACCAGCTCGTCGCCGCGGAAATCCGCCAGGCCGCGGAGCGTCACGTCGCCGCCGAGGTGGTCGTCCCCGTACGCGTAGCAGCCGGGGCACCGCAGCGGGCATTCTTTCGTGATCTCGATCGAGAGGTTGGGACGATACCCGGCGAGAATCCGGCCCCAGGCATGAATCACGTCGCGTGCTAGCAGACCCCGGTCGCTCATAGTGGCGTCCATTATGGGTTACATCGCGGCCCATTTGCTATCCTGTGGTCCGGCATGCTGGGGCGACCTCGACCGCCGCGGATCGCGCGGCGGCGCTCGAAACTGCACGGCTGGGGCGTGTTCGCGCTCGAGCCGATCAACAAAAACAGGCGCATTATCGACTACGCCGGCGAGTTGATCACGCACAAAGAGAGCCTCGAGCGCGAGACGCGGTACCTGAAGCGCGGCCAGATCTGGTGCTTCACGGTCAATCGCCGCTGGGTGCGCGACGCGAACGTCGGCGGCAACCTCGCGCGCTTCATCAATCACGCCTGCAAGCCGAACTGCTACACGCAGATCGTCGGCACGACCATTTGGATTCGCGCGGCGCGCAAGATCAGAGCGGGCGAGGAGCTGACCTACGACTACCACACCGACGGCGAGCACGTGATTCCATGCCGGTGCCGGCCGGGGTGTGGGCGGAAGCTGTGATGAGCGCTCCGAACGACACGCCGACGAATCGGCCAGGCCGACCAGTCGAACGGCTCTTCGTGACCTTGGTGTCCTTCTTCGTGGCCGTAGTCGTCTTCGTGCTCTTGAGGGTCTCAAGTCACGCGCAAGCGGAGATCACCGACGCCCAGCTCGAAGCCGCCAGCGCGGGGCGGGTGGTGCGCCTCGGGCCGGCAAGCGGCCGGGGCCGCATCGAGGCGCTGCCGCTCGAGGTCTACGTGGCGCGTGTGCTTGCGGGCGAAAGCGAGCCGCGGGCGCCGGAGGCGGCGCTGCAGGCGCTGGCGATCGCTGTCCGTACCTTCGCCCTCGCCAACGCCGGCCGCCACGCGCGCGACAGCTTCGACGTCTGCGACGACACGCACTGTCAGGTGCCGCGGCCGGCCACCGCCGCGACGCGGCGCGCGGCGCTCGCGACCGCAGGACAGCTCCTCCTCTACAACGGCGCGCCGGCGGAGCTGTTCTATTCCGCCTCGTGCGGCGGCCATTCGGAAAGCGCGGCGCAGGTCTGGCCCGGCGCCGACTACCCGTACCTGCCGGCGGCGCCGGACGAGGTGCACGCAGACGAGGCGCCGTGGACGGTGGAGCTTACGCTCGAGCAGGTGGAGCGGGCGCTCAAGCGCGGCGGCTTCGCCGGCCGGCTGCGCGACGTGCGGGTCGAGGCGCGCAGCGCCTCCGGCCGCGCCGCCCGGCTGCAACTGCCGGGCCTCGTGCCCGACGTGATTGCCGGCGAGCAGTTCCGGGCGGCGATCGGCACGACGACGCTCCGCAGCACCGCCTTCGAGATCGACCGCCGCGGCGGCAGGCTGCATTTCACCGGGCGCGGCTTCGGTCATGGGGTGGGCCTGTGCGTGATCGGCGCCGGCCGCCGCGCCCTCCGCGGCGAACGCGCGGAGGCGATTCTCGCGCGCTACTATCCGGGGTTGGCGCTGGCGCGCCTCGACGCCACCATACCGCTACCCGTGGTCGCCGCCTCCGCCGGCAGGCCGGCCGAGCCGCCCGCGACCCGGACGCGCGGGGCGATTGCCGTCCAGGTGCCGTCCTCTTCGCCCGTCGATGCGGCGGAAGTGGAGCGGCTGACGACGCTCGCGCACGAGGCGCTCGGCAAGACGCTCGGCGTGTCGGTCGCGCCCATCACCGTGCGGATCCACGAATCGCTCGAGAGTTTTCGTCAGGCGACCGGCCGTCCGTGGTGGGTGAGCAGCGTGTCGGACCGCACCTCGATCGATCTCGTGCCCGCCGCGTTGCTGGCGCAGCGCGACGGCCTCGAGCGGGCGCTGCGGACGGCGGTGGCCGAGTTGCTCATCGCGCCCGCCTTGAACGATCGGCCGCTGTGGGTGCGCGTGGGCGCGGCGCGGTATTTCGGCCGCGAGGACCCGCGCGCGCCGGCCGACGCGTTTCCCGGGCTGCGGTGTCCGGCCGATGCGGAGCTGACGCTGGCCATTTCAGCCGCGGCGCAGCGCGAGGCGGAAGCGCGCGCCGAGGCGTGCTTCGCCCGGGGGTACGCCCGGACCCGAGACTGGCGCACGGTCCGCTGAGCCACAGTCAAGTCACAAGTCACAAGTCACAAGTCACAAATCGCAAATCACATGTAGCCGCGCACGTTGGCCTGCGGTGATCTGACCGTTCCCGCCCACATAGTCTTTCAGTTCATCACTCGGTAAACGCCGTCGCTCAGTCCGGGTCATGAAAAAGCGGACAGTTTTCGTGTCGGCTATTTCAGGAGTCAGGAGTCAGGAGTCAGGAGTCATCCTGTCTCCTGACTCCTGACTCCTGACTCCTGTCTCCTTCGTGATCGGCAGCCGCAGCGCCGAGCCGGCCCGGGGACTGCTCGGCGCCGACCAGACGCCGCCGCCGTGCGCCTCGATGAGGCGGCGCCCGACCGGGAGCGCCAATCCCATACCGCCGCGCCATTCGTCGAACGGCGGCGGCGAGTCGGCGCGGGCCGCGTCGATGAGCGCCGGCGTCACGGTCTCGTCGCCGATCGCCACGACCGCCCACGGCTTGCTGCCCTCGGCGATCATCGAGCACTGCACCACGACCACGCCCGGCTCGGCCCGTTCACGCAGCGCCGCCTGCACCAGCGCCCGCAGCGCGCTGCCCAGGCGCGGGCGATCGCCCGCCACGTTGATAGGTTGAGTGGCTCGCACGTCGAGGCGGATGCCGCGGTCTTCTCCCTCGTGCATATTGCTCGCCACGTCGGTCGCGAGCGACGCCAGGTCGAACGTCACCGTCGGCAGCGTCACCTCCCCGGCTTCGAGCTTGCCCAGCTCGCTCATCTCCGAAATCAGTGCGCTGATTCGTGTACACGAGCGCTCCGCCTCCTCGAGCATTTTTCGCTGCCGATCGCTGACCGGCCCCGCCTGCTCCCGGAGCAGCATCCGCAGATAGCCGGCGGTGACGGTCACAGGGGTGCGCAGCTCGTGGACGGCAAGCGAAAGTGCACGTGGAAAAACGCTGTGTTCGGAAGCCATGCAGGGCGAGGCTACCATGGCCGTCCACCGGGCAAGCTCAACCGCAAGGTGGGGCGAGTAGGGCCGGTAGGGCGAGTAGGGCCGATAGGACCCATCCGCCTCACCTGCCTGACTCGCCCTGCCCGCCCTATAATTGGCTCATGCTGATTAGGAGAGCGCCCGATATCCGGTACTCCGAGGTGACGCCGAAGGCGTTGTACATGCGCCGTCGGGAGTTTATGCAGGCAGCGGCGGTGGCGGCCGCAGGAGCGGCCGCGGCGCTGTCGCCGGCCGGTAGCAGACACGTGCACGCGCAGAACGGGCGGACGAAGCTGCCGAACGTCCGGAAGAGTCAGTTCAGCACGACCGAGAAGCTCAACTCCTACGAGGACATCACCAGCTACAACAACTACTACGAGTTCGGCACCGACAAGGACGACCCCGAGCGGAACGCCCATCGCCTCGTCACCCGCCCGTGGACGATTCGCGTCGAAGGGCTGGTGAAGACGCCGGCGACCTACGACATCGACACCCTGATCAAGCCGTACGCCTTCGAGGAGCGGATCTACCGGCTCCGCTGCGTGGAGGCGTGGTCGATGGTGATCCCGTGGATTGGGTTCCCGCTGGCAGACGTGATCAAGCGGCTCGAGCCGCTGCCGAGCGCGCGGTTCATCCAGTTCACCACGCTCGCCGACGCCAAGCAGATGCTCGGCATCCGCGTGCCGGTGCTCGACTGGCCGTACGTGGAGGGGCTCCGCATGGACGAGGCGATGCATCCGCTGGCGATCCTCGCGGTGGGGCTCTACGGCGAGGTGCTGCCGAACCAGAACGGCGCGCCGATTCGCCTGGTGGTCCCGTGGAAGTACGGGTTCAAGAGCATCAAGTCGATCGTCCGGATCCGCTTCACCGACACGATGCCGCGGACGTCGTGGCCGGTGGCCAACGCACGCGAATACGGCTTCTACTCGAACGTGAATCCGACGGTCGATCATCCGCGCTGGAGCCAGGCGACCGAGCGCCGGCTCGGCGAGTTCTTCCGCAGGAAGACAGTGATGTTCAACGGATACGGTGACCAGGTGGCGCACCTGTACTCGGGGATGGACCTGCGCCGGTACTATTGACCGGGTTCCGCATCTTCCGCTGGAGCATCTTTGCCTCGGCGCTCGTACCCGCCGCGGCGCTCGTGTACTGGACGTTCACCGGCGATCTCGGCGCCAATCCGATCGAGTTCATCACCCACACGACGGGCACGACGGCATTGTCGCTGCTCGTCATCACGCTGACGATTACGCCGCTGCGGCGGGTGACGGCACGCAACGAGCTGATTCGACTTCGGCGGATGCTGGGCCTGTTGGCATTCTTCTACGCGTGCCTCCACATGCTGACGTGGGTCGTGCTCGACTGGTTCTTCGACGTCGCGAGCATGACCGCCGACGTCGTGAAGCGCCCCTTCATCACGATGGGGATGATGACCTTCGTGCTGCTCGTCCCGCTCGCTGCCACGTCGACGGCCGGCATGATCCGCAGGCTCGGCAGACGATGGCAGCAGCTCCATCGGTTGATCTACGTGGCAGCGGTGACCGCCGTGATCCACTTCTGGTGGGTCGAGAAGGCGGACTTCCGCCAGCCGCGGCTGTGGGCGCTCGCCCTCTGCGTGCTGTTCGGTTTCCGGGTGTGGTGGTCGCTGCAGACGCGCGCAGCGCGCACGCGTGACGCGTTCACGTTCCTGAAAGATGGAATGCTCCGCCGCGGCTGAGGAGCGCTTGCGGGGCCGAACGGGCGCCGACTAGAGCTGTTCACGAGGTCCGGGTGCATGGCCCCCGTGAGCTCGACGTCCTCAGGCCCGCTGGTGCTCGTCGTGGGGGACGATCAGAATACGCGCACGCTGACGCGTGCGCGCTACACGCGGGGCGTCGATTCGAAGCTGGCCAGCGCCGCGGCCTCGCTGTCGTAGGTGTCGAAGACCGTCAGCAGCTTCGTGAGCACGAGCAGATCGCGCAGCCGCTTGGTGACGTTCAGCAGCTTGAGCGATCCGCCGCGGTTCTTGGTGGTGGCGTAGGCCTGGACCAGCTCGCCGAGACCCGCGCTGTCGACGTACGACACGCCGCTCAGATCGATGAGCAGGTTCCTGTACCCCTGCTGAATGAGGCTCTGTACCTTGTCCTTCAGGAGGACGTCGCCGCCCTTGGTGAGAGTGATGTCTCCCGTGACCTTGACGACGGCGACGTTTCCGGCGATGCGTTCTTCGAGCTGCATGGATCCTCCTGAGGGAAATTCGGTCCGGCGGATTCTACCTCAACCGTCGTAGCGGACGATAACCATCGTCACGTCGTCGTTCGGGGTGGCGCGGCCGCAGAACGCCCGCACGTCGGCGAGCAGCCCCAGGAGCAGCTCCTGCGGCGCCTTGCCGCGGTGGGCGTTGACGGAGGCGAGGAGCCGCTCGTCGGTGAATTCCTCGCCCGCCTCATTGAGCGCTTCGCTGACGCCGTCGCTGAAGGCCACGACGACATCGCCCGGCGCCAGCCTGAGCGCTTCCTCCTCGAACGCGGCGTGCTCGAAGAGGCCGAGCACCAGGCCGCCGGTCTCGAGGCGCCGGATCGTGTCGCGGCCCACGAGCACCGGCGCGTTGTGCCCCGCGTTGGAGTACGTGAGCGTGCCGTCGGCGGCGAGCATGCCGTAGAACGCGGTGAGGAAGCGCGCCTCGATGCCGCGCCGGAAGACGTGCTGGTTGACGCGCGTGACGAGCGAAGCGGGGCTCGTCTGATACGCCGCTTCCGCGCCGAACATGCCGAGCACCGCGGCGGCCAGCAGCGCCGCCGGCGCCCCCTTGCCGGCCACGTCGCCAAGGATGAAGCCGAACTGGCCGCTCGGGAGGTCGACGTAGTCGAAGAAGTCGCCGCCGACGGCGCGGCACGGCACCGACGTCCCGGCGGTCGAGAAGAAGCGGCCGTTGCGGTTCGACGCCGGCAGCAGTGACTGCTGAATCGCCGCCGCGACCTTCAGCTCCTGATCGAGCTTGGCGCGCTCGAGCGCTTCCCGGTAGAGGCGCGCGTTCTCGATGGCGACGGCGGCTTCGGTGCTGAGCGTTTCGAGCGCCGTCCGCGCCGACTGGGAGCGGAGCGCGCCGCGCTCGTGGCTGTCGAGGTACAGCACGCCGATGATCTTGTCGTCGCCGTGCTCCTCCCCCCGCTCGACGTACCGCACCAGGCGCAGCGGCGCGCAGAGGACGTGCCGGATGCCGAGCGCCACCGTACCGGTATGGAGCGCCGCCATTCCGCCGTCCATCAGGTCCTCGACGATCCGGACCTTGCCGGTGGCGAACACGTCCTCCGGGATCTTGCGGCTGGTCTCGAACGTGCGGCCCGAGAGCGTGACGCGCCCAATGGCGCGGCCAAGCTTGAACTCGAGCTGCCGATCCTCGTTGGCGAGCATGATGAAGCCGCGCTCGGCGCCGGTGACCTCAATGGCCGAGTCGAGCACCAGCGCCAGCACGTCGTCGAGCACGCGCCCCGAGCCGAGCGCCCGCAGCCCTTCGAGCAGCGTCGCCATGTGACGGAGCTCCGTGGCGGCCGAGAACGCGCTCCGCTCGCGCGAGGCGTCCTCGTCGCTGACGAGAAAGACGATCTCGGTGTCGTCCGAGTCGCCGAGGCGGATGCGGTCCCCGTGCGCCAGCACGTGCTCCTTCGTCCGGGCGCCGTTGACGAACGTGCCGAACTTCGAGTCGCAGTCGCGCAGACGGCAGGTGCCGTTCTCCGCGACGATCTCGGCATGCTGGCGGGAGACGCCGACGCCGGAGACCCGCACGTCGCTTTCGCTGCGCCGGCCGAGCGTGATGACCGGCTTGTCGATCGGGATCTGCCGCCGGCCGCCGGCGTCCGTGACGAGGAGGCGGGGACCTGCCTGGCTCATGCGGGCCTGGCTTTCAGCACGCCGATCTGGACGAGCAGACCGGTGAAATCGTAGATGCGGCGCTCGTGCGCGATCCGGCCGTCCTGCATCCGGTACACGTGGACGATCGGCAGCCGGAACGGCTTGCCGGTCGGCGGCATTCCCATGAACCCTCCACGGTCGGTGCCCGCGTGGGTCACCACTTCCACGACCTGCTCGCCGTCGATCACCAGCTCGTCGCGCGTGACCGCAAGGTCGGGAAACGCGGCCAGCCACGCCTTGTAGACCTCGCCGATCGCCGCGCGCCCGCGCACGGTGCCGGCCATGAGGCTCTCGACGACGCCGTTCTCCGCATGCAGACGGGCGAGACCCTGCGGGTCGCGGCGCTCGTACGCCGCCTGCCGTTCGTCGAGCAACGCGAGGATCTCCTCGCGCGTCATCGGATGCCTCCAGTGGGTGAGCTTCGAGGCGGGATTATAGATCCGACCCGTCCGCCCGGCGCTCTGGCGGGGTGCTCTAGTGCGGCCGTTCGTCGGGTTCGCGGGTGATCGACCGCACCGGGGACGTGACGATGCGCTGGCCGCGCGCCCAGATTTCCATGCACAGCCCGATGCCGATCCATCCCATCTTGAGAAAGCTGCCGCCCAGGCTGGAGCCTTCCAGCCGCGCGTCGGTCGCCTCGGGAAAGAACCGCCCGCCCTGCACGAAGACGGCGGTCTGCCGCGAGATGACGATACGGTAATGCGAGTTGCACGTCCGCACGTGCAGCGTCGTCAGCGGATCGAGGTCGCGCAGGCTGACGCCGTCGGCCGCCGAGGACGCGGCGACGAACCCGTCCATCGTGGCGGCGCGCGGAACGAGCACCGTCCTGGACTGCGTTTCGGGCGCGGCGTGGATCCCGGTTGAGGAGTTCGTCACGGTGTCGAGGGGGACGCAAGGATTTTGCCATGAATCGAGGTCCGAACGAAACGTTCGCCACGAACGTGGTGGCCGAGGTCGCGGCCGAGCTCCGGCAGCTCGTGCGCGTTGATTTGGCCTGCCACCTGCCGTCGACCGATCCGGGCAGCGAACCAGAGGAGTCTGAACGATGAGCGACCTGTTTCTGCCCGGGCGGATCGTCTTCGGCGGCATCTTCACCTACTACGGCCTGAACCACTTCATCAACACGGCGATGATGACAGAGTACGCCGCGTCGAAGGGCGTGCCGATGCCCGAGCTGGCCGTGCTCGTGAGCGGCACGCTGCTCGTCGTGGGCGGGCTGATGCTGGTGGCGGTGCCGCGACCGTGGCCGTACAGCCTCGAGCAGTGGCGGCGCGTACACGTATAGGGCCTGGGGTGCCTGGAGTGCTGGCACCCACGCACCACAGGCACCCTCAGGCACCACAGGCACCCTCTTCCGCGCGCCGGCCACGGCTGAGGTAGCGCACATTCGGGTCCATACCGATTGGCATGCTGCACTACAATCGGCACCCGGTATGTCACGCGGCGAGGATCGTCCACAGGTGGCGCGCGTCTCGAGCGGAACTCTCGAAGCGCTGCTGCGGCTCGCCGAAGCCGTCGGCAGCGCGACGACGCTCGACGAGATCTACGACGCGGCGCTCGACGGGATCCGCCGGTCGCTCGGCATCGATCGCGCGTCGATTCTCCTGTTCGATCCCGACGGCGTCATGCGTTTCAAGGCGTGGCGAGGCCTCTCGGACGCGTATCGCGCCGCGGTCGAAGGGCACACGCCGTGGAGGTCCGGCGACGAGGCGCCCGCGCCCGTTCTCGTCCCGGACGTGCGGCACGAGCCGTCGCTGGCGCGGTATGCGGACGTATTCGAGCGCGACGCGATCGCCTCGCTCGCGTTCTTTCCGCTGCTCAGCCGCCGCCGCGTGATCGGCACGTTCATGCTGTACCGGGGTGAGCCGTACGCCTTTTCCCCGGATGAAGTGAACCTGGCGCTCACCATCGGCCATCACATCGGGTTCGCCGTCGAACGGACGCGGAGCGAGCTGGACAGCCGGACCAACCATCAGCGGCTGCTGTTCGCGCTCGACGCCGCGCAGATGGGCACGTGGGAGTGGGACCTGCGCACGAATGAGGTGCGGTGGTCCGAGAACCTCGAGCGCATTCACGGCCTGCCGCCGGGCGCCTTCAACGGACGCTTCGAGAGCTACCAGCGCGAGATCCATCCCGAGGACCGGGAGCGGGTGTTCGCTTCGGTTCAGGGGGCGCTGACGGCGGATGCCCTCCACGACGTGGAATACCGGATCGTCGCGCCCGACGGGACCGTGCGGTGGGTGCACGGGAAAGGGCGGCTCGAGCGCGGCGCCGATGGGGCGCCGGCGGTCATGAGCGGGGTCTGCATGGATGTCAGCGCGCGGAAGCGCGCCGAGCTCGAGATCGAAGCGGCGCTGAGACAGGAGGCCGCGGTTCGCGACCGTCTCACGGTGCTGACCACCGGCTCCCAGGAACTGCTCACGACCCTCGAGGCGGAATCGGTGACGGCCCGGGTGCTCTCGCTCGCCCGCCAGGTGGTTGCCGCCGACGCCTACGCGGTCTGGCGGCGCCGCGGCGACGCGTGGCGGGTGGAGGCCAGCGAAGGACTGAGCCGTGACTTCAGCTCCGCCGCCCTCGCGGGCGACACGCGCTTCAGGTTCGACGAGCCGCTCATTGCCGAAGACGTCACCACGATGCCGATGCTCCACATCCGGCGTGCCGCGTACGCCGCCGAAGGCGTTCGTTCGCTCGTCTCGATCCCGCTGGCCGTCCGGGGCGAGCCCGCCGGCAGCATCGTCTTCTATTACCGCACCCCGCACCGGCCGAGCGACATGGAGCTGCGCGTGGCCGTTGCGCTCGGACAGCTGGCGGCGGCGGCCGTCACCAACGCCGAGCTGCACGCGGAGCAGCAGCACCTGCGCGCCGAAGCGCAGCAGAGCGCGGAGCGCGCGGCGTTCCTCGCGGAAGCGAGCGTCATGCTCTCGTCGCTCGACTACGAGGCGAACCTCAGGCGCGTCGCCGAGATCGCCGTGCCCCGGCTTGCGGACTGGTGCGCGGTGGACCTGCTGGATCAGCAGGGGAGCATCAGGCGGATTGCGATTGCGCACGTCGATCCGGCGAAGGTCCGGTTGGCGGAGCAGTACCACGCCCGCTACCCGCCGCGGCTCGGCCGCGCCCGCGGCGTCGCTCATGTGATTCAGACCGGCCGGCCCGAGCTGTACGAGGAGGTCCCCGACGATCTGCTCGTCGACGCCGCGCAGGACGAGGAGCACCTGCGGCTGCTGCGCGCACTCGAGATCGAATCGGCGATGGTGGTGCCGCTCACGACCGGCGCCCGTGCGTTCGGCGCGATGACGTTCGTGAGCTCGACGCCGGGACGGCGGTACGGCCAGGCCGACGTGGAATTCGCCACCGAGCTGGCGCGGCGCGCCGCGTACGCGGTCGAGAACGCACGCCTCTACCGAGAGGCGCAGGAGGCCAACCGCCTGAAGGACGAGTTCCTCGCGACGCTGTCCCACGAGCTGCGGACGCCGCTCAACGTCATCATGGGGCGCGCCCGCATGCTGCGGACGACGGCGGATCCTGCCACAGCGCGCGCCGCGGCAGAGGCGATCGAGCGGAACGGCGCCACGCTGACGCGGCTGGTCGAGGATCTGCTGGACCTCTCGCGGATCTCGCAGGGGCGCCTGCGCCTCGAGTCGGCGCCCGTGCAGGTGGCCGACGTCGTCGACGCCGCCGTGCAGGTCATTCAGCCGGCTGCGGCGGCCAAGGGCGTCGTGCTGCAGGTCGATGCCGATTCGCGGGTCCCCGCTGTCACGGGCGACGCGACACGGCTGCAGCAGGTGATCTGGAATCTGCTCGTCAATGCGGTGAAGTTCACGCCCGCGGACGGACGTGTGACGGTGAAAGTGACGGCGGATCCGGACGAGGTGGTGCTGGAGGTCTCCGATACGGGGTGCGGCATCGACGCGGCCTTTCTGCCGCACGTGTTCGAGATGTTCCGGCAGGCGCAGCCTGCCAGCGAACGGCGGCAGGGCGGCCTTGGCCTCGGCCTCTCAATCGTCCGACGGCTGGTGGAATTGCACGGGGGGGCCGTGGCGGCTCACAGCGACGGCCCCGGCCGCGGCGCCACGTTCACCGTACGACTCCCGCGATCGCGCGCCGTCACCAGCGGTGAGGCGGCGGCGCGCGACGGCGAGCGTCAGGCGGCCGTCTAGCGGCTGGCGCTCGTCATGGCCTTCCGCACGCTGGCGGGCACCGGCATCACGACGTACACGTTGCCCGTTTCGGTCTCGACCGTCGTCAGGTCGCGCATCGCGATCCCGTTGCGGCGTTCGACCAGCGTGCCGGCGTAGAACGCCTCGACCTTGTTGAGCGGGTTGTTCCAGTCCTCGTAGTTGCCGTAGGTGAACTCCGTGACAACAGTTCCGTGCCGCACCTCGACGCGCTCGGCCATGTAGCGCGCGTCGAGCGTGGCGCGGGCGATCGCGCCGGGCACGCCGGGAATCGGGAAGGTCACCACCGGCTTACCGGTGTCGTGCGACACGGTCGTCTTGTCGCCGCCCGCCGTTGCCGCCTTGGGCGCCCCCTGCGGGCCGGCCCAGAGGCGAATCAGCCGCTCGTGCAGCGCGCCGGGTCTCGGCACGGCCTTGCCGCGGCCCGGGACCAGCTCCGCGCCAGGTACGTCCTCGTCCCAGGCGTACTGGCCGCTGACGACTTCGATGTTCTTGTACTCCTGCCCGTTGGGACGCGTGCAGGTGTACTGGATGCGCTGTCCCGGCGCCTGGTAATTCGTGCTGGCGCGGTAGACCGTCAGCGTGCACGGCTGACCGTCCACCTGCATCGTGCCGGTGGCGCGATGCTCCAGCGTCGCCACCGCCTCGATCTCCTGCGGCCCGCGGAGCATCCCCATGTGCCAGAACCAGTTGAAGAGGACCGCCTTGAGATCCCTGGCGCCGGGCGGCGGCGTGTACCGTCCGGAGGCGGCCGGCTGCTGCGCCGCCGCCGGCGGCGGGAGGATGGCGATCGCGGCGACGATCGCCATCGGGGCGACAGGTAACAACGTTCGAATGTGCATGAGCCTCTGCGTCGTGTAGTCGTGTAGGGGCCGGTCTTTACCGGGGCCCCCGCCGCGCATGCCTGCGCGGCGGGGTGGGAGATCGGCCCTGATGCCGGTCGTGAGACCGGCATCAATGCCGGATCTGCGTAACCATGTTCTCGCGGTCGTAGTCCCTGCACGGCTGCCCTTCGGGGAGATACGCGTTGGGGTTCGTGTTCAGCTGGAGCCGGCGCGTGTTCACGACCCACGGCTCGAGGAGCACTTCCGGGTCCTCCACCGTCACATCGTAGATGAGGGTGTTGCCCTCGCGACGGAAGCGCTCGACGACGTGCATCTGGTCGGAGTGGAAGTACCCGCCGCGATCGAGCCACGTCAGATCGTTGAAGGCAATCGAATCGACGACGAGCGTATCCCCCGCCCAGTGGCCGACCGAGTGCCCGTAGAAGTACACGTCCTGCGACCTGACCGGGTCGTGCTTGCGGCCGTCGGTCGGGATCACGCGGTAGTCGGCAGGCTGGCTGCTGGCGCCGCTCCCCATGTACAGGAAGACCACGTCGTTGGCGGTCTGCAGGATGCGCGCGGGCGGCCCCACGCGCGGGATGCCGAGCGGTTGACAGATGAACAGCGGATCTTCCTTGTTGGTGTTCATGTCGAGGGACTGCACCTTGTCCCAGAACTCCGGTTTGTACAGGGCCCGGTTGGGATTCAGTCGCCCCGTGAACTCGCCGTCGACCGACTGGTTCGTGTAGCCGTCGCAGTTGACCTGCGTCGGCCCGCACCGGCGCGAGGGGAAGATCTCCTCGACGTTGCCCTTCTCGTCGACCGAGACCGGCCGGCCGGGGCCGCCGCCCGGCGACCACATCCCGCTGAGATCGGGCCTGCCGTCCGGCATCCGCGGCGTCGGGACGCCGCTGGCACCCCGCCGCGCAGGCGCGGCGGGGGCCCCGCCGCTTTGCGCGCCGGGCGTGACGCCCAGCGCGACCACTCCCACCACCGCGGCGGCCGCCGCGTACAGCACTCGCCGTGTCATGGCCGCGCTCCTCAGTTGCCGTTCGGGTCGCCGAACCAGAACACCATTTCACGGCCGTCGGGGAAGACGAGCGTGCGGAGGAACCCCATGGGGTTGCCGTTCCTGGCCGCGTATCCCCTGACGGTGTAGGTCGCGCCCGGCTCGAGCGATCCGGGTCCCGATCGCGCCAGCCCGCGCTGCCGCAGCGTACCGGCGTTGGTCGTCTGGAAAATCCACGTCGTCACCGTGCCGTCGGAGTTCTTCACGTCGAGATGGAGCATCGAATGCGGGTTGATGAACTCCATCTTCTTGAGGGCACCGGTGATTTCGATCGGCTTCTGCATGTCGTACTGCGCCGCAACGGCGTGATGCGCCGCCGCCGGCACCGCCAGCAGCACGGCGAGGGCCGCCGCCGCGCCCCAGAATCTGGTCGTCATGCGTGACCTCCTCCGAATAGAAAACCACAAGTCACAAGTCACAAGTCACAAGTCACGATCACAAGTCACACAGCTCAGCGGTTGTCATGTGTGACTTGTGACTTCTGACTTGTGACTTGTGACTTCAAAAGCCCGCCCGGAATCCGAGCTGCAAGACGCGCGGTTGGTACGCGATGTTGTTGTTGTCGGACGGTTGCCCGTGGCGCGCGTTGCTCTCGTTGGTCACCCACGATCCGTAGTTGGCGCGATTGAAGACGTTGAACACCTCGACCATGCCGTCGAGCGCGACATGATGAACAGCCGGACGAGATCGAGGGGGTCTCACCATCTGTTCCTCCTGGCCTGGAAGGGAATGCGGGCGAAAGTTGGCGCGAGTCTACCACGCCCTGGGCTAGCCTCGTCGTCGTGCTGGTGGGTGTGTGTGTGGCGGTGCGGACCGTGCGCGTGCGGGCCGTGGTGCGGATCGTGACCGTGATCGTGATCGTGCATCAGCTCCTTCGGCACGTCCGGGAACAGCTCGCGCGAGGTCGGGGCGCGGCCGCCGGCCCACTCGACGCCGCCCTGCTTGCGCGCCGCCTCGAACAGATCGTCCCACGCGAGCTTCGCCGGATCGCGCGCGACGTCGAGCCGCTGCGCGAGCGCCGCGAGGATCAGCTTGCGGATGCGGCGCCCATCCCACCCCTCGCAGCGCGCGGCGAGCTCGGAGATGCGGGCGGCGTCCTGCGCCATCGGCCCGAGCGCCGGCCACTGGATCGCCAGCTCGCCGAGGCCGTGGCCGAGGATGCGCTCGATCGTCTCGCGGTCGGGAAGCGCGAAGCGCATCACCAGATCCGCGCGCGACAGGAACGCTTCGTCCACGCCTTCGATGAAGTTGGTGGTCGTGACGAACAGGACGGACGGAAGGTTCTTGGCGATTTCATCGATGCCCAGCAGCACCGCGTCGGTGGCGCGGTGCACGTCCACCGGGTTCGCCTCGAACGAGGCGGCCGAGCGGCGGACGGCGAAGCTCTCGACCTCGTCGATGAGCACGACGACGAACGGGTGCCGCGCGGCGAACTCGGGAACGGTTTCCGTGAGCAGCCGCGTGACGTTCCGCTGGCTCTCGCCAAGCATGTCGCTCGGAAACGCGTGCGGGTTGATCTCGAGCAGCATCGTGGCGCCCTTGCGGGCGAGCGCGAGCGCCGCCACCTGCGCGAGGCCGCGCGCCATCGTCGTCTTGCCGGTGCCGGGCGGGCCCGCCAGCACGATCAGGCCGTGCGGCAGCCCCGAGAGCATGGCGAGCTTGCGGCCGTGTTCGAGGACGAGCAGCGCCTGCGAGAGCAGCCGCTCCTTCACCTCGCGCGGCACGATGATCGCGTCCCAGTCGCGGTCGTGGTGATCGGCCGGCAGGACGTGCATCGAGAGCACGCCCGGAGGGAGCGCCCGGTCCATCAGGCGTCCGGCCGCTTGTCCTCCGGCCACTGGATGTGCGACAGCTCCTGCATCGAGACGAGCGTGTCTTCAGCCTCCTCGAACAGCACGAACGGGTCGGTGACCGCGCGCATCGTCTCGAGCAGCGAGTCGAACATGTGGACGCGGACCAGGCGGCACTGGTTCACCGGGTCGTCGTTGAAGTGCTGGTGCCACAGGAAGTGATCGACGACGATGAGGTCGCCCTTCTTCCAGCGGTAATGCTGCCCCCTGTCGGGCGCGATGCCCATGAAGCTGTGGCCGTACCCCTCGACGACGTAGAGCCACGCCTCGCCAGGGTGCCGGTGCAGCGACTGCGTCTTGCCCGGCGCGAACTGAATCATAACCTGTGTGAGCCCCGACGCCTGGCTGCCGATCGAGCGGTCGTTCAGGAACTTGGTCCGCGTGCCGCGCGGCGTCACCTGCAGCTCCTGCTCGTCGTACGGCGTGTGGATCCGCCCCGAGCGCCGCTTCTTCGTTTCCTGATCGATCCGGCGCAGCCGCCGCGCGTACGGATCGTCGCCGGGAATGCCGGGTGAGGAGGGCGGCGGGGGCGGGAGCTTCGCAAACGGCTCGTGCCCCGCGTCCTCGATGACGCTCATGCCGAGCGTCCACAGCGTCGGCTCCGACGAGTAGCTCATGAAGCGGCCGGACCTGTCGCCGTCGTTGCCGTGCCGGTGCCAGCTCCACGCCGGAATGTGGAACGCGTCCCACGGCTTCCAGTCGTAGCGGACGCCGTTGACCTCGGTCCACCCGGTGCCCTCGACCATGAACAGCACCGCGTCCCACGAATGGCGGTGGATCGTCGTGACCGTGCCCGCGTCGATTTCGTGCACGAGCGCGTCGAGGCAGCGCGTGGGACGATCGCCGTCCCACCCCATGTAGACGCCGGTGCGGAGACGCCGCGCGGTCGGCACGAGGGTGACGTCTTCCCGGCGGATCACCGTCTGGCGGTACTTGCGCCACTCGTCGATGAACTCGGCGCGCCGCTTCTTCTGGATGTGGTAGTGCGTGGTGACGGTCTGCGTCTTCGTGGACATGGGAAGGGAAACTCGCACCCCACCGCGCAAGCGTGCGCGGTGGGGACCCCGCAAAATTGCCCGGTGGGCGAGTTAAACATAGAATCCCGGAACGGTCAATTTCACGCCATGGTTCGACGTGTCTCGCTTGCCGCGTGCGCGCTCCTCGCCGCGCTCCCCGTCGTGGCACAGACGCCGGAGGGCAACGACGCGATCTTCCGCTACCGCGGCGCCGACCGGGACACCCGCCTGGTCGCGCGCGCGAAGCAGGAGGGGAGCGTCGCGCTCTACACGTCGCTCGCGCCGAGCGAGTCAAAGCCGCTCGCCGACGCCTTCGAGCGGAAGTACGGCGTGAAGGTCGCGCTCTGGCGCGCGCTGTCGGATCAGGTGGTTCGGCGCGCCGTCACGGAGGCGCAGGCCGGGCGCCGCACGGTGGATGTCGTCGAGACGAACGGTCCCGAGATGGAGATGCTGGCGCGCGAGAGGCTGCTCGCCGAGCTCTACTCACCATATCTGACGGACCTTCCGGCCGGCGCCGTTCCCGGGCACCGCACCTGGTTTCCGGATCGCTTCAATTTCTACGTCGTGGCGTACAACACGAGGAAAGTGCAGCGGTCGGAGATTCCTGCCACCTACGACGGCTTCCTCCATCCGAAGTGGAAGGGACGGATCGCGGTGGAAGCGACCGACGCGGAGTGGATGGCGACGCTCGTCAAGAGCGGAAGCCCGGGGACCGGGCTCGAGTACTTCCGCAAGCTGGCGGCGCTCAGGCCGGCGGTGCGGCGCGGGCACATCCTGCTGGCGAACCTCGTCGCGGCCGGCGATGTGCCGGTCGGGCTCACGGCGTACCACAGCAACGTGGTGCCGCTCGCGCGCAAGGGGGCGCCGATCGCCTTCGTCCCGGTGCAGCCGGTCGTGGCGCGGCCGCAGGGGATTGGCGTGGCGCGGAACGCGCCCCATCCGCACGCGGCGCTGCTGTTTGTCGACTACGTGCTGTCGCCGGAGGGGCAGAAGCTGTTCGAGTCGCTCGGCCGCGTGCCGGCGAGCACGCGCGTCAGGAGTGAGCTCAACAACTTTCCGTTCACGACGATCGATCCGGCGACCGCGCTCGACGAGAAGGACAAGTGGGAGAAGCTCTGGAACGAGCTGTTCCTGAGGAACTGATCCGCCTTCAGGCGGACCTCATCGTCTTTCGCCCGGCGCGCCCGTGCCCGAGGAGCCGAGGAACAACCGCCGGCCGTCCGAAAACGTCACATCCCGCCCGTTCGCCTTCCGCGACCCGTCCTTGGCCTGAAAGCCTTCGACGACGATCTCGACGCCGTTCGGCAGCGAATCCCGCGTGAACCCGCGCCTGAACAGCGCGTTGGGCGGGCCGCCCTCAATCGCCCAGGCTTCGACGCGGCCGTTGGGCTGCTTCACCTCGATGTGGATCCAGGTGTGCGGGTTGATCCATTCCATCTTCACGACGGTGCCGCGCAGCTTGATCGGCTTGTTGGCGTCGAACTCCGCCGCAAAGGAATGGTGCCCGCGCGCGGGCGCGACGGAGGCGACGAAGGCGAGCGCGGCGCACAGCGCGACGAGTGTCGTGCGCATCAGACCCACCTCACTTGGATGACGTCCGCGCCCGCGCCTGCGCGCGGGCGCCGCTGAGCAGATTCGGCAGCGCATAGTTCCCCTCGTGGCAGGCATATTCGTAGATCTGCGTGTCGTCCGGCAGTCTGGTGATTGGAATGACCGCCGTCCACGGCCGCGTAAACGTGGCCGGATCCTCGACGGTGATCCGATACTCAATCGTGTCGGGGCTGACGCGCGTGAAGCGCTCCACCAGCGTGAGCGTCTCGGAGGCGCGCGTCCAGATGTTCGCCCACTCGTAGTTGGTCCGGTCGAGGAAGTTCGTCGTCTCGACGACGAGCGTGTCGGCCTCCCATCGCCCGACGGCATCACCGAACCACTGCCGGATCGTGCCGTGCGGTCGCCCGTCGACGGGAATCATTCGCCGATCGCGGTATTCCTCGTGCAGGACCGTGACGAAACCGGGGCTCTGCACGATCATGTTGTGCCCGCCGTTCGGCCCCTGCCACATCAGCGCGGTCACGCCGTCGGTCAGACAGCGCTCGCCGGTGTCCGGATCCAGATACGACTCGTACGGTCCGACGCCGTAGCGGGCCTGCGCGCGCGCCTCGGCCTTCATCGCCTCGGGTGTGTAGGGAAGGCGTCCGTCGCGCGGGTCGACAATGAGCGACGTCCGGTTGAAGACCTGGCGCGGGCGGCCGTGGTCCTGCCAGAAGCTGTTGTACTCGTTGCCCCGGATCGGCGACTCCGCGAGCGAGCGCCGGCCGACGGCCGTCCCCTCGAGGCCCGCGAGCCGATTGGCGGCCTGCTCTTTTTCAATACGGTCGCGCTCGGCAATCTCTTCCGGCGTCAGGAACTCGCGTCCCTCGAACTGCTTCGGGCGCTCGAGCGCCACCGCGCCTTCGTACCGCCAGACGCCCTGCAGATCCGGGTCGCCCCAGGCCGTGCGGGGCGGCGTCCACGTGCCCGGCGTCCCTTCGGCGGCGGGGTTAGAGGAGCCGCCGCATCCTGACGCGAGCGCACCAATGACGCCGATGACCGTCAGGGCGCGTACGACCGTCGCTCGGGTCCTCATGTCGCAGCTCCGTTATCTCGGTGGCCGGCCGGTGGAGGGGTCGACGAGCCCGAGCCCGCCGTACAGGAACTGCTCGACGAACTCGGTGCACTTGTATTCCAGGATCCGCTTGTCGGGCTCGAACCGGCGGTAGAGCGGCATGCGAATCGTCCACGGCCGTGTGAACACCTTCGGGTCCTCTATGGTGGCTTCGTACATCAGATGGTACGGACTGACTGGAGTATACCGCTCCACGACCCGCAGCGCCTCGCTGTGAAAATTTCCCGCCCGGTCGAACCACGTCTGGTCGTTGAAATCGCTGACGTCGACGACGAGCGTGTCGCCGTCCCAGCGGCCGCGCGAGAGCCCCATCCACGTCGGCGTCGGGTTGTTCTTCACCTCGGTCATGTGGATGGTGCGCGTCGTTCCGCCGTACTCGTAGGCGATCAGGATCTTGTCGGTGCCCTGCAGGATTTGGAACGGGTAGGGCATGTAGGTCGCGCGCGGCACGCCGGGCATGTGGCACCTGATCTCGGGATCGCGCTCCAGCCACTTGGCGGCGTTCTCGTTCTTCCGCGCCGCGGCCCACGGCTGATACGGGATGTCGCCGCCCACGACCACCCCTTCGCCGGCGGGCACGCCGCCGGCCGCGCCGAGCGCGCGGACCGCCGGCGCCGGCAGGTCGACCGGCGTGGCGCGCGCCAGGCCGGGAATACCCGTGCGCGGCGGCGCCGGGGTGAGCGCGAGCGCCGGGCGCGCGGGATGCGCCTCGAGATCGTAGTGCGCGGTATTGAGCGCCTGCCAGATGCCGTTCAGGTCGGGCCGGCCGTCGACCGTTCGGGGCGCCCGGTACACCTGGCTCTGGCCGGCGGCGGGCGGCACGTATCGCCACAGCACGGCCGCCACGGCGGCGGCGGCCAGTATGGCGATGAGGCTCCGGACGCGGGGTCCCCACCGCGCCTGCGCGGTGAGGTGCGAGTGGCGGGTGCGCATGTGCGGCTCCTCGGGTGAAGGACGAGATTATGAGGGCAGGCTCTCTCTATTGGCAAGGTGCACGATCTGCGGGCGCATCGCGTGCCTGACCGACGCACGGACGCGAACGCCGACCCACCTGTTCGGTTCGAGCCCTGCCGTCGTGGCCACACACAGCGCGTCTCTAAGCACAGCTGCCGCGGGCAAGCGAGTGGCGCAACAGGAGGCGATCCGGCGATGCCGACAAATCAGGTCCTCTTCGTCCTGCTCGCCAAGAGCATCGTTACGCTGCTCCCGCTCGTCCCTGCGATCATTCTGTTCAAGTACCTTCCGTCCACCGCTACGGTGAGCGGGCCGCTCAGCGGGCTTCGTGGTCTCGAAATCAAGTTCGGCGGGGCGTTCGGCGCCTATTTCATCGTCTTTCTTTTCCTCTGGCACGGGCTGGACATCGACCAGCCGCACTACTGGACATGGACGGTGACCGGCAGGGTCGTTGCCTCGGAAGCGGGCGACGATTTTCATCCGAATGACATTACGTGGAGAGTGCGACCGCCGGACGTCGTGGTCAACACCGACGGCACGTTCAAGTTCCAGGTGGCGGTGCTGGAGAAGCCGAGCGGGGAGCCGACGCTGCCGACGGTGCTCGTCGATTTGCCAGGGTTCGTCTCACAGACGATTCATCTCGATCTGACCGACGCGACCGATGCCTCCAGCTATGGGAGCGCGGGTGTGCTCAAACGCGAGTATCGCCGGGACTCGCGGGAAGTCCGCCTGCTCGAGCCGGTCATGATGAAAGCGAAGTCGGAATTGCCGCCATTCGCGCCCAGCGTCCAGCCGACGGCGGTGGCGGGGCACCCGACCCCGCGCCTGTCGGAGTCGGAGATCCTGCCATGAAAAGACTGCTGCAGATCGCTGCGCTCGTGCTGTGCTTCACGGT
The DNA here is from genome assembly GCA_016192845.1 of Acidobacteriota bacterium. GTDB lineage: Bacteria > Acidobacteriota > Vicinamibacteria > Vicinamibacterales > UBA2999 > MELF01. The sequence continues at coordinate 7,341 of JACPTI010000056.1, read as the reverse complement.
GCTCACGGCTGCCGAGAGCCTTGCGGGCAACGTCCGAGGGCTACTGCTGCGCCGCGGACCACAGGGCACGTATCCCGCGGCGGGGATAGCGGTCACCGTGTACGCGCAACAGCTTGGCAGATCGCGGCCCGGCTACTCGGGCTCGGACGGCATGTATTACCTCTATAACGTGCCTGCGGGGTGGTACTACCTCGAGATCTGGGCTCACGGGTTCGGCAACCCGCCGCTGGTCTTCCAGATTTTCGTCAACGATCAGCAGCCGTTCACGGATGTGACGCCCGTCACGGTGCCGTAGCGCGCGCCACACACGCTGAACCTGCCTCAAAACGGCGAAGGGCCGGCTCGTATCAGCCGGCCCTCTGGAAGATCTTGGTTGCGGGGGCTCGCCTCCGATTGTACCGGAAGCTCTGTTGGGTGGCGGCGTAAGGCAGTTCTGTCCTTCGCCCGCGTTGGCATCGCTGCGCTGCGAATCCCGGCTCCGGTGGCCGGACCGCGCTGCGAGGGCCGGTAAGGGCCGCGTGACGCGAGCTCCGTGAGCTCGCGGGTCCCCTGAGCCTTCTCGCGCGGTCAGGCGCTTCCTCGCGGCCACCTCCGCAGGGTTTCGCATCACAGCGACGCCAACACGGCTGAGCGGCGGGACTGCGGGAGGGCTTCCGCCATGTTCGACGACGATCCGCGCTGGGGAAGCGATCCTCGTGAACGCGACGATGACACTCGCGACCGCGGCCCTGTCGATCCTCGAGATGCCTTCGTAGACAAGCTCGACCTGCCTCGCGGACTGGAACGTGAGCTGGTCCGCAACCGTGACCGCGAATACACGCTGCGCGGTTCTGAATCCCGCACGCTAAGCCTCGTCGGCAGCTTCCGCGTCATCTCGTCTCGTGACCTGAACGACCATGACGGTCGGCCTCTGGACCCGCGTAGGGGCGACCTTCGGCACCTGCGTGAACAGGGACTCGTGCGGACGATTCCGATCGACGGCCGCCGCGACATCGCCGTGGTACTCACCGGCCGTGGACGCGACCTGCTCGAATCTCATCGGCGCGCCCGAGAGGGCCGCAGTCCCGGTCGTGGGCCAAGCCTGCGCGAGTCTCGACAGCAGTTCTACGCCGACCTTTAAGAAGCCTCGCGAGGTCGAGCACGACATCCAGGTCTATCGCGCGTACGAGTGCGAAGCTGTGCGGCTACAGGAGCGTGGCGCCCGCATCGAGGGCGTCGTCCTGGACTACGAGCTGAAGCGCGGGTACCAGCAGTTCCTGCAGGAGCGCAACCGCGGCCGTGCCGACAGCGACGGCGGCCCGATCGCGACGAGTCCGAGATCCAGGAATGGGCGTACGAACACGACCTGCCGTACGACGAAGGACACGTGCACTTCCCGGATGCGCGAATCGATTACGTGGATGTCGACGGCCGTCTGGATCACGTCGACGTCGAGGTCGTGACCCTCCACTATCGCGGCGCCCACGGGGCGTCGGCGAGCCGGTCGGGCTTCTCAACATTCCGCGGGTCCAGCGCGCGCACCGGAGGCTCGCCCTTCGATCCGGACTACGCCGAGGAGTTATATCGATGACCGGCGAGGAGCGCATCAAGGCAGTTGTCGACTTCGGGTTCACCGAGCGGCAGGCACGGTTCCTCGTGACCGTGATGCTGCACTCCGGCGTCTGCCTCCTGCGGCAGTACACCGCGTTCGCCGGCATCGTCCACGGGCAGAAGACGAGGAAGTTTTTCGCCAAGCTCGTCAGGCGTGGGTACGCGAGAGCGTACCCGTGTCGTCACAACCGCGGACGCGTCTACCATCTCGATCACAAGCCGCTCTACAGGGCCATCGGGCAGACCGACAGCAGGCACCGCCGACCCATGTCGGCAGCCCGCGTTGTCGAGGGTCTCGTGCTTCTCGACGCGCTGCTCGTCCCGCCGTCAGTGGTGTGGCTGGCGACGGAGGACGAGAAGCAGGTGCACCTCACCGGGCTGGCCGGTGTGACCCCGGAGGCAGCCGCGCGCTTGGCCCGTCCGGAGCGCGCTTGCAAGGCCGCCCGGGCGGTCCGGGATCGGATGCCGATCGGCGTCGATCTGACTGGCCGCTGGGTGCTCGTGTACGTCGTCACGGGCGACCTGCTCGACGACTTCCACTGGTTCCTCCAGCAGCACGTCCTCCAGCAGCACGCGACCCTGCTCGCCGTGCTGCCGGCGTGGACGCTCCGAGTCGTGTTCCCGCCGCACCTGGCGTTCCTCGCCGAGGGGTACGACAAGGTGGCTCGGAACGAGCTCGCGAGTCCTCAACCGGAATTCATCAATCACCTTCGGTGGTACTTCAAACAGCGCCGTGCGCACACGCTAGAACGTGCTCAGATCGACGACCCGGAGCGCTACGACCAGGCCCGCTACGCGTTCGCCGCCACCCGCTTCCAGGTGCTCTACAGACGCTGGCTGGGCGAGGGCGACACGGTGTTCGAGGCAATCTCAACAGATGCGATCGCCGAGGCGATCGAGCACGGCGTCGGACGCATCGAATGCCACGTCCTGCCGTTCTCGTATCGCCATCTTTCGCCCCTGGTTGGCGAGCGTCGATCGAAGTCCAAGGGGGCCGAGAAGGGTGAAGATGGCCCCGCACCGTCTCGGCCCCCTCTCCGTCCATCCACCGATGTACCTGAAACGAGCGGCGAACAGGCGATTCAGGCGGATACGTGACGATGCGAAACACTTGCGAGACGAGCACTTGGCGCACGCTGGCCGCGCTGCCGGCCGCGATGAAGGGCGGCGTTCTTTGCCGCCCGACAATTGCTGCGTCGGGACAGCAACCGGAGCGTGAGCGACCCCGAACAGCACGGGGGGACGTCTTCGCGCGCGGACGCCGGGGTCGCTCACGCCCCGGTTGCGCAGCGCCGCAGATCGCGGACGGATTCGGCAATTGCACCGTGCATTGCACGCGACAAACGCGCTGACATGGCAGGTGACATGACACGTGTCATAGCGCACGCGATGCGCGCGTCCAGCGTCCCCCCTTCGAGCGTGTACCGGTCTGCTGCCGTCGTTGTGGCGCACCGGGTGATAGCCGGCAGCCAGGGTGGCGTGCCGCGCCGGCTGCGGGCGGCCTCGCGCGTCGCAATCGGCTGGGATCGCGACTGCACGAACAAGCTGCCGCGCGCACGGGCGTTACCGGGTTGATGTCGAGGGTGAACGTAGCCGTCTGGTCCTGGTCAGCCGTCGCTCCGGCAGCCCATTTTGCGGCAGCGCGCTTCGGGCGCGTCAAGGCTTCGCTCGCTCCGCTCGCCGCTGACGCGGCCTTGACCCGCCCAGCGCGCTCCCGCTGGCCAGCATTTACCGGGCGACGGCAAGAGTGCCGAGCGCAACTGGGCGCCCGTCAGTAGGTACCGTCTTGCACCGCCATTTCACGACGTGCGATGCACTCGCTTCCGCGGTGACGGGCGCTTCTTAATGCTGCTTTTCACGAACGGGGACTGATGCCGAACCCTCGCTATCCGGTCGTGCCCCAGGTCCGTCCATGTGTTCTCTTCCATTCGAGCCCCAGGCCATGCCACGCGATGATGGGCGCGCGATGGAGTGGTCGGCTTTCCAGGAGCCTCGCCGCCGGCTCGAGGAGCGGGTGCGTGCGTGGCGCATCGTCGTCGAACACACGATGGACGCCGAGCACCGCGTATATGAGCGCGCGCAGGGTCGTTAAGCCGGCTCGAAATGGTCCTCGTTGACCGTGCACACCCACCCAGGCGTGGGCCAGTACGCGGTCGCGGGGTTTCCGACCGGGGGCATCTGCGGCCGCTTGAGCGCCCGCTCGTGAAAGATGGCCGGCTGCCCGCAGGTCACGCAGTTCTTCTCGTCGCCTTCTTTCGGTCTCTGACTGTTCATCGCCTAAACCCGACACTCCGGATCTGGTTCAACGCTTGCCATGCCTCGTTGTAGATCGTGAGGCAGTCCAAGCACCGCCTATAAGCCCGGCCCGCCGCCGTGACGGTTCCTGGCGGCAACTACCGCGCGGGCCGCAAAATAGTCTCGTATCGCCGGTGTCGTTCGCCAGGCGATTCAGCTTCGAGATCGGCAGCGGTCTTCAGAGCCTGAGGGTAGGTCATCGCGCCGACGTTGGCCGTAGGCCCAATTATCGATCATCCACGTAACAGCCGGTTACATTATGTTTTGCTGATGATGCAGTGGTTTGTAAAACGGCAACGGCACGCTCGGTGCCTTGCTCTGCGGAAGTTGATCGATAATCGGCGGCGAGGTTTCGCTGGACCTTTACGTCTTTCGCCTCGACGATCGATCTGGGACGCTCGCAGGCGTCCTTCTCATCGCGATGACGGATCCTCCTTCGGTCTGGCGGAAGCTCGCCGGCGCTCACGCGTCGGAGCACATACCCCACATGATTGCCAGTCGTGAGAGGGCGGAAATCGGGACCGAGTTAAAGGCACTGAAACCTGGAGCGCGTGTTGACGGCGGTCACGGACCGCTGTCGCAGGTGTTGGGCGACGCTGACCTGACGCACGGTCACCACGTCACATTCGTGGAGCGCGACGAGGTGTCGCTCGTGGTTCCGACCCCACCGGAGAGCAGCCTGCGGGGCTGGGTCGAGCATTGGTATCGAAAGATTGCCGGGTGACTCGATGCCGTGATCGAAGAAAGAGAAGCTGAAAGTCCTGCCGGAATACCGCAATCGGTGGGGCATTCCAGCCTTCGCGCTTCGAAGGTGGGACGGCGCGACAGAGCAGCATGCCTGGGTCACGGTCCCCATCACTCAGGACGAGCTCACGATCCAACTGGGAGAGCCCGTGCGATTGAGCCACGAGCCGAAGTATTGGCTATACCGGAACCGCTTCGTTCTGGAGCTGGATGAGGATGGCGAGCCTGTAGAGAGCGAGCCGGACGAATTCGTCGATTGTCTCGTCGAGGTTATGGCTGTTGAAAAGGGTAAGCCCTGGCCTAGTGATTCTTTTTCGTGGGAACAAGAAAGGATAGAGACTCTGAACAAGTTGCTCACTTCCCGCGGAATACCGTTGCAGTGGGACCGGAGTGAACTGAGAGACATGATTTGGAACGCACGGCGAGGCATTCTGCCGACACGTCATTGCGTCCTTGCCGGCCATCGCTCTGAGGAGCTGGTCCTTCGCGTTAAACACGCGGTGCTCCGCGAGGAGAATGCTCTCGATAAGCTCCGGCGCGAGGTCGAGGCGTTCGAGAACTTCGAGAGAATCCGGGCGACGCCGCGGGAGCCGATTCCGGAACATGTTCGGATGTTCGTCTGGCAGCGAGACCGGGGCCGATGCGCGAAATGCGGCTGCCAGGAGCGGCTTGAGTTCGACCACATCATCCCGTTGGCCAAGGGCGGGAGCAACACGGAACGCAACGTCCAGCTCCTCTGCGAGTCCTGCAACCGCGCGAAGGGCGCGATCATCTCTTAGCGCCTTTCGCCTGAGGAGAGATCCGATGGGCATCTACCGGCGGCGTTTTGGCGATCGCGAAAGTCAAATCCGCATTACGAAACGCGGGAATGTCTACGATGTTGCAGCTTACGTCGTCCAATTCGGGGAGCCGCTTCCGGAGCCTGCTGAAGAGATTCCGACGCTGCCGAACGAGGAAGCCGCGCTTGATGGAATGACCAGGTGGCTAAGAGACGAATACGGGCCCGAGCCCGAGTCGTGATGGCGATGCCACCATAGACCAGTGCAGATTTGGAAACGGGTGGAGCGCGCAGCGGGCCAGGACCGCCTGCATGGCGCGGCCGCCAGAACCGCCGCTCGCGGGTCCGCATGATCGTCGATTGAGGCACCCG